>NZ_JAHLZC010000018.1:0-11653 GCF_025128215.1 Synechococcus sp. CS-197
GGCTGCAACTGCAGCCGGCCCTTCTCGATGCCGATGAACAGCTGCTTCTGGCCTATGAGCAGGCCTGTGCCCAGGCGGGGGAGCGCCTGCAGTTGCCGCTTCCCTCCGCGCAACGGCTGCCGCTGTTTTCTGCTGATGCCACCCGTTTGCAGCAAAGCCTGCAGTTGTTGATCAGCAATGCCCTCAGCTTCAGCACCGGCTCTGTGCGTTTGCTGGCTGAGGTGATCGGCGATCAGCTGGTGTTGCATGTGCAGGATTCCGGCCCGGGCATTCCCGAAGCCGAGCGGGCGCTGGTGTTTCAGCGCTTTCAGCGCGGATCCACAGCGGCGGGGCAACGGGGGCCTGGTATCGGCCTGGCGCTGGTGGATGAACTCACGCGGGCGATGAACGGTGAGGTGGTGATTGCTGAGGCACCCGGCGGTGGGGCCGATCTGCAGCTGCGCTTCAAGGTTGCGGCAGCCGCGCCATAAAGCCCACCCCTCGCACGGTGTGCAGCAGCCGGGGACGGTCGGGCCCTTCCAGCTTGCGGCGCAGATAGCCCATGTACACATCCAGGGTGTTGGGGTCGCCGACGAACGGCGCTCCCCACACGCTGTCGAGGATGTGTTGGCGGGCCTGCACTTCGCCGTGGTGTTTCACCAGAAAGGCGAGCAGATCAAACTCCCGCTGGGAGAGGGCCAACTCCCGTTCGCCCTGCTGCACTTTGCGGCTCATCAGGTCCAGCTGCAGATCGCCGAGGGTCAATGGTTCGGCGAAAGCATCTGGGTTGGCGTAGCGGCTGCGCCGCAGCTGGGCGCGAACCCGCGCGTGCAGTTCCGGCAGCTCGAACGGCTTGGTGATGTAGTCATCGGCTCCCAGATCCAGGGCTTGCACCCGATCCTCCAGATCGTGGTGGGCCGTGAGCATCAGCACCGGTGTGGTATCGCCGCTGCTGCGCAGGCGCCTGCAGATCTCGATGCCGTTGAAATCCGGCAGGTTCCAATCGAGCACCACTAGATCAAAACGCTGTTGGCGCAGCAGCAGCAAAGCCTCGGCTCCGCAGTTGGCCCCCTGGCAAACGATGCCGTCTTGGCTGAGTTCTTCGAGCAGAAACTGCAACAGCTTCGGGTCGTCGTCGACGATCAGCAGTTGGCCGCTGGGCTCCTCGGCCATCGCGAACAGGTCGTTGCCGTCACCTTATGGCTGGCGGGCGGGGAATGCTTCAGCCAGTTGTGCTGCTCCTGTTCCCATGTTTTGTTGCAAACCGCGTCGGCATCCGTTCAGGCCGCAGGCCCAGGGCTTCGTGATGCCCCTGGCTCTTGGGGTGTCATCCCTGCTCCTGTTGGGCAGTGCCTCCATTCACACCCTCAGCCTTCAGGGGCGCTTGCGGGCGGCGGCCCATCAACAGCGCGCCGCCGGCGCGGATCAGTTGCGCTCGGCGGCCCAGGCGTTTGCGGCGGCGGCCCAGGGCCCCCAGGCCTGTTTGCTGCCCTTGCCGTCTGCGGCCTGGGAGGTGAGGCCCTCCGCCTGCCCGCAGGCCGACCCCCAGCTGCTCACGAGTGGCGTTGTGGCTGGAGAGCCCTGGCGCCTGATCAACTGGAAGCCCGCTGCCAGCCGCGGAACTCTGCTGCTGGCCACAGGCGATGGCCGCCAGGCGCAGGTGCTGGTGCATCTGCTGGATGGCGTTGGCATCACAGCGCTCGGGGAGCCCCAGCTACTCGGCCGACCCGCTCAGGAGGAGGCCTGATGAACCTGATCGAAGTGTTGATCTCCAGCCTGCTGCTGGCAGGAAGCAGTGCCGCAGCACTGGGGGTGTGGAGTCAGGCTGCAAGCGAAGTGGCGGCGTCCACTCGGCTCGAGCAGCAGGGGGATCAGTTGGAACAGCTCCGTCTGGCGAGCCATCGCTGGCTGATCGCCGAAGCCGGGCCCCACATGCTCACCCATGGCTCCTGCCACTTTGCTGTGAGCAGCCTCAGCGCAGCCATGGATGCAGCGCTGCCGCTGCCCGAGGGGATCCGCCGGCAGTGGACAGTCGATCCCGATGGCGTTGGTCTCTGGCAGGAGCTTGAGGCGCACCCACCCCAGGGCCCTGCTGGCCCGCAGCGGCGTCAGCTGATCACCCCAGCGGCCTACGGCCTGTGCCAGCCATGACGCGTGTTCGCAATGGATTCACCCTGGTGGAGGTGATGGTGGTGGTCGCCATCGTGGGCATCACCTGCAGCATCGGCCTGGTGCATGCCGGTGCCGACCGGGATCGGTTGCAGATCGAGGCGGCGGCCCGTCGCCTGCGCCTGGGGCTTGAACGCGCCCGGCTTTCTGCCCGCCGGCATCAGCAGGCCTGTGCAGTGGCCCTTGGTCCTGAGGCCTGGCTGGCGGCTGAAAGTGACGCCTTGCCTCCTTGCAGGGGTGCGGCGCTGTCGCTCCAGGAGGGCGACGGCCAAGCCGGAATCAAGGTGCACACCAATCTGCCTTCGGTCCTGCGGGTGTCAGCCAACGGGTTGTTGCTCGATGGCGGCACCACGGTGCTGCACCATCCCCGGGTATCCGCCAGCCCCTGTCTGGTGGTGAGCCTGCCCCTGGGGATCAGCCGAATCGGCCGCTATACGGCGCCTTCCCCAGCGGAGGGAGAGGCGTTGCGCAGCAGCCAGTGTCGGCCGTTGCCTCAGGAGGGCTGACCCGGTGATGGATCGCCAACGCGCCAGGGGCTTCACCCTGTTGGAGCTGTTGCTGGCTATGAGTTTGGGCACTGCGTTGTTTGCGCTGTTGCTGCGCTTGATCGGTGCCGACCTGCGGCTGGGTTCGGCCATGGCCGAGCGCCTGCAGACCACCGGGCTGCAGCGCCGCACGTTGGCGCTGATCAAAGCCGAGATCGCAACCGCCCAGGGCTGGATGGTCGATCCACCCCCCTCGAAAGCCTGGCCTTGCTCCCTCAGCGGACGGCGACCCGTGCTCGCCATCGCCATGGGGGCCGGCGATCCAGATGCCCGGGGCAGCGCTGTGATCGTTTACTCCGTTGGCCGGGCACCTTCGGCGATCTGGCGGGGACAGGTGCTGATGCGTTGCGGTCCGTCTTACGGGCTCGATGGCGTGATTAATCTTGAAGGGGCCTATCAAAACCGGGTGTTGCTGGATGCATTGCCCGATCGTTCCGTTCCTGGATTCAGCGCCCAGAACCATCCAACGCTTCCGCTGCTTCAACTGCAACTGGAGCAGGAGCTTCATGATCGGTCCGGCCAACAGCGGCGTCTCCAGAGCCGCCTGGATGCCTGAGTCACGACGGGTCTTGCTCGGAGATCCCCTAGTTGGGGGACGACAAGGGCTTGGCTCTGCCTTGAAATGAGAGTGTTGTTCCCAGGTTGGCTGATGCCCTGGCGGCCACGCCTGTTCACGGCACCATCCACAGCGATTCAGCGGCGTTTGGAACGCACAAGCCTGGTGGCCGTGTTGTTGGGCTACGGATTGCTGCTGGTGGTGAACCTGCAGGTGTTCGCCCAGCAGCGTTATCAACGCCAGCTGGACATCATGCGCAGGGCCGAGCGTGTCGTCCTGCGCAGCAGTGCCGAGCAGGTGGATGCGCAAACGCTGCAGCGCACCTTGAGCCACTTCTCCACCTTTGATCTGGCCCTCTGGGGGCATCCCGAGGGCTTTCCGGCCGGCATGGTGATGCCCCAGCTCAGCAGCAACGATCTGATCGTTTCCACTCCGGCGCTGCGTTTTCAGGCTGAAGAACAGGTGCGTCGCACGTCCCGTCCGCAAACCTTTGACGCCGAAGGCCGCACCTACATGGTGAGTGGCACGACCCTCAGCCTGGGCAAAACCCCCTGGAGCCTTTATCTGCTGAAGGACGTGAGCGAGGACGTGGCCTTGCAGCGCCAGCTCAATGGGATCCTCACCGCGGCGGCCCTGTTGGCGTCGTTGCTGACGCTGATGATCAATCGCCGCGGAATTCAGCGCAGCCTTCGCCCCCTGCGCCGTTTTGGTGAAACCCTCAGCGCCGTGCGCTCCAGTTCGCTGCAACAGCATCGCTTCATGCCGGGCCAGGAACCAGACGAGCTCCAGCCCCTTGCCCATGCCTTCAACGAGCTGCTGGACCGCCTGGCTCAGTCTTTTGAGCGTCAGCGCCAATTTGCCAGCACCGTGAGCCACGAGCTGCGCAACCCGATCACCCTGATCGCCGGCTACAGCCGCCGTTTATTGCGGCGTTCCCACAATCTCTCTGAGGAGCAGCGTCATCAACTGGCGATCGTCGAGGAGGAGAGCCGTCGTTTGGGGCGGCTGGTCACGGGCTTGCTGGCGATCACGCGAGCCGAAACCGGCAGTCTTCAACTCGAGCTCCAACCCTTGAGCGTTTGCGAGGCGGTGCAGCAAGCCATTGCCCTGGCCGAGGGGGCCGGCGAACGCCAGTTTCTCTTCTGCCCAGCGGAAGGCATCGATCCCCACAGCCTGCAGGCCTGGGCGGATCGCGACCGGGTGGTGCAGTGCCTCGTGAATTTGATCGAGAATGCCTGCAAGTACAGCCCCGCTCACACACCGGTTGAGATTGGCTGCTCCAGCACGCCGTCGCAGGTGGAGCTGCGCGTTCGCGACCATGGCCCGGGAATCCCTTTGGAGGAACGCAGCCTCGTGTTTGAGCGGTTCCGCCGCGGACAACACAACGCCGGTATCCCAGGCAGCGGCATCGGCCTGGCGGTGGTGTCCACTCTCGTCTCGCAGATGGAAGGAGCGGTGTCGGTGGAGGACGGCGAGGGCGGAGGAGCCGTGTTCGTGATCAGCCTCAGGCGATGCCCTCGTCCCTCGGATCCACGGCTCCAGCCTCATCGCCATTGAGGAGATAAAAGGCGATCACGGCGAGACAGGCGATGGTGAGAAACAAATGATCGATCCAGCCAAAGCGCACGCCCATGCCCATCAGGGCGATGTGGGTGTTCACCACCACCAGCACAACCAAGAAGGGAGCGAGCAGCAAAGCAGGCAGCGGCTTGATGCTGCGGTGTTGACGCCACAGGCTCACCAAAGGGGGGATCAGCACGGCGGTTGAGAGGGCATGCAGCAGGCGCATGCTCACCTCGCTGTGCAAGTGGGGGGTGATCGTGGCCCAGAGGTTGGCCGGCACCAGCAAGGTGCAGAGGATGAGGTAGGCGATCATCAAGCCGATTGCAGAAGGATGCAGAAGCGGCTACCCATCCCGGGTTCACTGGCCACAGTGATCGATCCCCCCATCGCTTCCACCAGTAATTTCACCACGGAGAGTCCGAGGCCGCTGCCGCTGTAGCCCCCGGTGTTCGACCCGCGATGGAAGCGTTCAAAGATGTGGGGTTGGTCGCTGCTGGGAATGCCGATGCCATGGTCGATCACCTCCACCTGAACGCCCTTGGCAACCCGCGCCAGGGTGAGCTCGATCGGTTGATCCGGCGGTGAGTATTTGTGGGCGTTTTCCACCAGGTTGACCAGCACCTGATGCAGCCGGGATGCATCGGCAAGAACGACAAGGCCGGCCTGATCGCCGGGCCCTTGCGCTTCAATCGTGCGCCCGTAGGCAGGCCCTTGCACGCGCACGATGGTGTCGATGACGGGTTGCAGCTGCACGGCTTCCTTCTTCACCTGCAACCGGCCGGAATCACTGCGGGAGAGATCGAGCAGGTCATTGAGGAGCTGCTGCATGTCGGTGGTTTCGTCCTGGGCGTCCTGCAGGCGTTGCCTCAAGGCCGGATCCAGATCCGGCGCCTTGCGCATCACCCGTTTCAGCGAACCGGAGACGAGGGTGAGTGGTGTTTGCAGTTCATGGCTCACCGCGCTCACGAATTGGCGCTGCTGACTCCACGACCAGGCCAGCCGATCGATCAGGGCGTTGTAGGTGCGCGTGAGGCGGGTGAGCTCCACGGGCCCCGTGGGGACCGGCAGGGCCGCCGATTTCAGCCCGTCGGCGGTGAGTTCCGCGCTGCGGTCGCTCAGATCCTGCAGGGGCTTGGTGATCCGACGCACCAGCAGGGTGACCAGCGCCAGGGAGCCTCCGAGGCAGCTTCCCCAGATCACGATCATCCAGCCCAGAAATTCCGTTTGCGATCGCCCCAGCCCGGTGATTTCCGTGCTGCTCCAGAGCAGGGCACCGGAGTTCAACTTGCGGTCGAGCAGGGTGAGGTAGTCGCGCCCATTCAGCTCGATCACATGGGCCTGTCCTGGCGTGCGCGTGCTGTTGGCGGCCATGGCTGTTTGCAGCAGACCCTGCGGTAGCGGCAGATGCGAGCGCTCCGGGCTGAGCACCGAGCCATCCGGTTGCTCCAGCCAGAGTTGGGTGCGCACGCTGGAGTGATCCTGCAGTTCCCTGCGGATCACATCCTTTCCTTCGCCGCCGTGGGCCACCAGGCAGAACGCCAGCGATTCCGAACCAGCCCGGAGCTCTGCCTCTCCCACCTGCAGGCGTGTGCGCTCGCTCAACCAGAGCCCTGTGCTTGTGGCCGCTGTGAATCCCAGCAGCACGGCGGCATAGGTGGCCAGCTGCAACTGCCCCAGCATGCTGCCGGTGAGGCGTTGCTTCCAGGGGCGCGACGGTTGCATAGGTCAATCCTGCTCGTTGCCGCTCAGGCAGGCAAGAATGCATCCCATCACACGCTTGCGCTGACGTGAGCTTTGCGTCGTCTCCCCTGGGCACCGCCCGGCCGAGCCTCTCGGGCCGCATGGCGCGCTGGGGTTTGGTGATCGTGGCGATTTATGTGCTCGTGGCCTTGGTCACTCCGCTGTTGCTGGCCGCTGGAGTGTTGCCCGACCCCAATGCCGGGCTGGACAACCCCATCTATGCACCTCCGTCGTGGCAGCACTGGTGCGGCACGGACCGGCTGGGGCGGGACGTGTGTGTGCGCACGTTGCAGGGCAGTGGGGTGGCGTTGCAGGTGGTGCTGCTGGCCGTCGCCCTTGCCCTTGTGATCGGAGTGCCCCTGGGCATGGTGAGCGGGTATCTCGGCGGCGCTGTGGACCGGATCCTGGTGTTGCTTATGGACACCCTTTACACCCTGCCGGTGCTGCTGCTGTCGGTGGTGCTGGCCTTTCTGCTCGGTCGGGGCATCCCCAACGCCGCGGCAGCCCTCTGCGTGGTGTATGTGCCCCAGTATTTCCGCGTGGTGCGCAATCAAACAGCCCAGGTGAAGGCTGAGTTGTTCGTGGAAGCCGCCCGCACCCTCGGGGCGGGGCCGCTTTGGATTCTGCGCCGCTACTTGCTGCGCAACGTGATCACGTCCGTGCCGGTGTTGCTCACGCTCAATGCCGCTGATGCGGTGTTGGTGCTGGGTGGCCTGGGATTTCTCGGCCTCGGTTTGCCGGAAACGGTTCCGGAATGGGGCAGCGATCTGAACCTGGCCCTGGCGGCTGTCCCCACGGGCATCTGGTGGACAGCCCTTTATCCAGGGCTGGCGATGTTCATCCTGGTGCTGGGCCTCTCCTTCCTGGGTGAAGGCTTGGAGGCTTGGGTGAGCAGCACGGGCCGAGACGCGGCACACTGAAAGCAGCGCTTGAACCATCCATGCCGTTCTGGGCCACGCTCGTTTTGCTGTCGCTGATGGTGATCCTCTGGGTGTCGGGCCGCGGCAATCCCGATGATGTGATCGGTCTGCTCGAGCAGATGCTGGCCATCACCCTGGGGCTGGTGGTTCTGTTTATCGGGCGCAGCCTGCTGCTTGAGGTGCTGGCGCTGGTGTTTGCGCTGCGCTTGCCTGCGGCCCGCCGGAACCATCCGGTTCAGCAGCGCACCCAGGGAAGCAAAGACGTATTGATGCCGTTCTGATTATTGGCGTGCTGAAGCAACGGATGGACGATCCTCAGAACGCCAGCTGAAACGCCACTAGAAAGCCCATCACGGTGAGGATGGCGTACTCCGAGAAGCTGATGATTCCCAGGGGCGTTTTGGTGTTGCCTCCCACACAGGCGCAGTTGAGGGCGAGCTTGTCGACATACACCGCCTTGATCACCGAGGCCATGCCGGGCACGCCCACCACCAGCGCGGCCCAACCGGCCAGAGGCAAGGGAGAACTGAGCAGAAAGCCAAGGCCGATCAGCAGCTCAACGCCGGGGTAGAGCTTTCCCCAGGGCCGCCAGCGCTGGGTGATGAGGTCGTACTTCACGAAGCTGGCCGCGAACGACTCCACATCCATCAGCTTGAGCATCGCCAGCGCGCAGATCGAAAAGCCCATGAAGTGCTGGATGATGCTGTCGCCCAGCACCAGGGCCATCAACAGAGCCGTGCCAAACACGGCAACCACGGGTGTGTAGGAGTAATCAGCGCTTTCCGCCTGTTCTCCCAGCGCAGCGGCGAGTTCGCTGTACCCCCCGATGCGCCTGTCGCCCGCAAAAATCTGCGGCGTGGTCGGCACGTTGTGACGCTGCTTGAAGGCGTTCACATCCTCCTGGCTGCTGAGCAGGTGGTCCTGAAAGGCGATGCCCCGGTTCTTCAGCAGCGCAATGGCCTTCAGTCCCCAGGGGCACTCATGCTCCGGCAGCGACATGCGATAGAGATGCACATCACCCAGTTCGATGGCCATCGCGGGGCGGTCGCATTCACTGATCCGGACCGTAGCCGCTGGTTCGAAGATCAGCAGCGCAATTTGGCGGTGCGCGGAAGATCCTCAAGGATCTCTCCATCCCCGCTCAGTGCTGGATAGCTGCGTCCCTGTTCCCGGCACCAGGCGGCCACCTGGGGGTAAGCCCATTCGAACAGCAGATCGCCGTATTGCTCCGCTGGGATGCCTTCGCCGTTGTGCGGTGCCACGCCCGCTGCCTGGCGTTGGCGCAGCGCTTCGAACAGCAGGGTGGCCGTGGCCACCGACACATTCAAAGATTGCACCATCCCCCGCATGGGGATGAATACGGCCTGGTCCATCAAGCCCGTGGCCTCCTCGGTGAGACCCCACTTCTCAGCGCCGAGCACGAAGGCGCAGGGCCCGGTGAAGTCGCAGTCGCGGTAATCACGGGCATCCACGCCCAGGTTGGTGCCATAGAGCTTGAAGCCTCGATCCTTGAGGTGGTGCACCGCGGAAGCGATCGTGGCGTGGTCGCGCAGGGGAACCCAGCGCTGACTGCCCTGGGCCGTGCTGTTGAAGGTTCTCGGTCTGCCGCTGAAGCTCACCGCATGGGCTTCCAGCACACCCACCGCATCGCAGCTGCGCAGGATGGCTGAGAGGTTGTGGGGTTTTTCAACGTGCTCCACCAAAACCGTGAGGTCGGCCATCCGTTGATTGAGCACGGTGCGCAAGCGCTCGAAGCGCCGGGGGAGCAGGGGCATCAGCCGATGGGGGAATGCATGGAGCCTGCTTTGAGGGTATGCAACGCCCGACCCAGTCAGATTCCGACGCAACCTTGAGGCTGATCAGTCATGAATTGGCGTTGCAGCGATTCAGCATCAAGCTGACTTCACAAGCACTGGCATGAAGCGTTCGTTCGGCACCGGCGTTGCTGTGGTGATGGCCCTGGCGGCCACGGCACCTGCGTTCCATCCCCCGGCGACGGCTGCACCCCTCACGGTGTATGACTACGACAGAGACGACGTTGATCGCCGCGATGGGACTGCAGGGCGTCGGGTGCGATCCAGTGCCGCTGCCGACACCGACACCAACAGCTGCGTGGAAGGCAGCGTGATCGGCGGATTGCTGGGGGCCGGTCTGGGCGCTGCTCTGTCCCGCGGCAATGGCCGCTGGATCGGTGTGCCGGTGGGAGGCGCTGCCGGTGCCCTGCTCGGTTGTCAGGTGGATGGTGGTTGATGGCGAAGGCGCCCTCCAAGCTTGGCTTTGATGGGCGTGTCCATGCGGTCGTTGCCCTCATTCCCCATGGACGGCTGGCCACCTACGGGCAGGTGGCCGACTGGATCGGCGCCTATGGCTGTGCGCGGCAGGTGGGTTGGGCCCTGCGCAGGCTGTCCCTGCCAACGCCCATCCCTTGGCAGCGGGTGGTGAATGCCCAAGGAAAGATTTCGATGAGTCTGAGCCGCGAGGGCTCGGATTGGATCCAGCGTGAGCTGCTGATCAGCGAAGGCATCCCCGTGGATGACGAGGGACGGCTGCCGCTGCGCCGTTTCCTCTGGGAGCCCGACCGAGAACAGCTAGCGCAGGTGCTTTTGCGCTGGGATGCCTCAAAAGCGGAAGCTGGTTTGCATCAATCCGCCGAGATTGTTGATGGTTGTACCAAGCCCAGTGGGGGATAAGGCGCCAACTTCCCCGCCCACCTGCCATGCGTAGTAGATGGCAGGTGTGATGGCGATGTGATCCGACAGCTGCCAGCGGTACCAGGCTTCCCACACCAGATTGGAATCCTGGGCGATGCGGGCTACAGGAAATCCCCGAGGCGTACCTACGCCACTGTTCGTCACGAATGGAGCCTGCCCAATGGCTGTTCCGAAGCTGTTGCCTTCCAAGGCTTTGCCAGCCCATTGCAACCCAACCATCCATGATTGCACCCGTGGCCTGTACACAGGCATGTAGGGAGCTCGTTCAACAGAGCTATATCCCCAGCCCAGGCTGATTGATGGCCAAACACCTGATGTCAGCGGTTCCAAATAGGCACTGACGCCCACATTGCTGGTGCTGTTGGTTGGGAAGTTACTGTCTGGTCCTGATATCTCAATGGCGCGGGGTGTTCCATTCGGGAATGAGAGATTGCGGCTGTAGGTGTAGGCCGCAGCCACGCCCCATCGCCATCGCGGTTGTTCGCCACTGAAGCTCAGTTGCGTTGTCCAGGACGAGCTCGTGGCCTCACTGGCAAGACCGCCTGCGTTGCTAAAGGAGGAAGGCAGAACTCCAGGAGTTTGCGCATCATTGGGATTTGTATTGCTGAATTGGCCATTGACTGCGATGTAGCTGCTGCTCAATCGCAGATTGTCACGACCAAAGAGTCGTTGGAGCGTGAACCCCCCGCCCGCACCAAGAGCATTGAAGTTGTACGTGGCTGGCGCGCCAGCAAACGTGAACAGACTGAGGATTCTCCCTTTGTTGTAGGCGCTGGGCCAGAGACCGAGCATCCCTGGATCATCCATTCGAACGATCGGCCCGAGGGCAACCTTCACATCTGCCCCAAAGGGGACTGAGTAAAACAACCTGTTAATCGCAAAAGTATTGGCCAGGGCTGGCTCCTGAAATGCACTCTCAAGTGTGTTGATGGCCAGGTAGTTATTGCCAAACCCGCTGTTTTGGAAGTTGCCTGCGCGCAATCGTGTGCGTAGGAGATCGTTACCGGTAAAGCTTGTATCCAGGTCGATTTCAAAGTTGTAGTTGAAGCTCGCTGCTCCATTCATCGTCTGGGCCATTGGCACAGACCAAAACCCGAAGGTGTCTGAACCCGAGTAAGTATTCGCGCCCACAACGAACACGCTCCGTCCTTTCAGCCGTGTGGTGGCGGTGAACTGGGTGGCTTCCAGTTCGCCCACGCGGGCTTCCAGACCGTCCACGCGGCCCTTGAGGATGGCGAGTTCCTTCTCGAACTCCTTCATCAGACGCTTGAGCTCGTCGGTCACTTCGGTGACGCGGTCGAGACAGGCGTTCAGCAGGGCAGCCGCTTCAAAGCGGGTCATGGCCCGGTTGCCGCGGTAGGTGCCGTTGGGGTAGCCAGCGACGCAGCCGTAGCGCTCGATCAGGTTGCTCAGTGCCTGGTAAGCCCAGTCGGTGGGATACACATCAGAGAACTGAGTGATGCTGGTGAC
>NZ_JAHLZC010000019.1:0-72819 GCF_025128215.1 Synechococcus sp. CS-197
CTCGGTTGTGAAACGCAGCAGCGGCGACGATATTTGGGGGGTAGCCCCCTGAGAAAATAGCTCGATGCCAGGTAAAACATTCTGATCACGGACGTGATCCAAAGAAAGCCATCCCGGTAGGGGTGGCTTTTTTTGTGGCTTCTTTTGTGCGCGCTAGTTTGGAGGTACGGTGCAATCTTGATCTGATGGCCAAACGGCTACTTCTGCGCCGAATCGTGCGTTCTCTCTGGTTGGCTTATCAACGTTGGGCGGGAACAGACTGTGTGGATCTCAGTGCTGCTTTTGCGTATTACACACTGCAGTCGATTTTCCCGATCCTTCTGATTTCCTTGTCCCTTGCTTCATTTTTGTTGGGAAGGCAGGATAATCTCGATCAAGAAATCATTAGTTATGCCAGTGGCGTTTTGCCGCCTCCTGCTGTTGCAATTGTGCGACAGACGTTGATTCAGCTGGTGCAGCAGGGCTTTGGTGCAGGACTTCTTGGTGCTGCAGTTCTGCTTGTTACTGCAGGGAATGTTTATTTAACGTTGCAGCGAGGTGCGGATCGCCTTTGGAAAGATGCCCTTCGACCGTTGCCGGAGAGCATTCCATTTGGAGCGCAGGCCTTTCAGTTTGTACGGGTGCGGATTGAAGCGTTCTTTATCGTTATTCTTATTGGGCTTTTGATTGTTGCGGATCAGATCAGTGCCAATTTGCGAATGATTCCTGCTGGCGTCGTGCAAGATTTGCAGCAAACTCTTCCTTGGCTTGCAGATTTTATGGATGTGTTCCCGCTGATCCAGGTTGGGCGTGTGTTGTTTTCTTTTGCAGGATTTTCTGCTATGGCACTGTTGTTGCAGGCTCTCTTGCCAAGCCGCAAAGTGCCTTTCCCTCCTCTGATTCCCGGGTCATTGTTGATTGGATTTTTGCTCACAGTTTTGAATCTTGCGGTGAGTCGAAGCATCCTCTCTTTGGGAGCCCGCTTTCAAGCCTATGGCGTGATTGGGGGCGTTTTGGTGCTCACATTGTGGGTGTATATGGTGGGCGTTGTGATTTATTTTGGTCAGTGTTGGAGCGTTGAGCTTGCGTTGTTGAGGCAGAAGCAGTGTGGAGATCCGCTTGCTTCTCGGATCCATTGATCAGGGATTCAGGTCATTATGGATTCTGTTCGTTTCATCTGAGGTCGTGAATGGGTCGTGTTCCACCTCTCGTTTGGTTGATCGCACTGCTGTTGTTGCTGCCAACGACGGCTGGACGTGCTCTGGTTGGTATTTTCGGCGGAGCAGCTCTTGTTCTGCTGAGCCTGTCGCTTGTGTTGGGGGGGCTTGGCTGGTTGGGCTGGAAGCGAATGCAAAGTCAGTTCAAGGTATGCGGACGTTGTGGGACGACCAACATCGGTTCAGCGACGGTTTGCGCTGCCTGCGGCTCTGTTTTGGAAAGTGAGCCCCAGCCATCAGGGGCCAGTTCATTTGATGCCGATGCAACACCAGCCAGTTCGGCCACGATTGATATCACGGCAGAGGATGTCGACCGTTGAACTCGATTCAGGCGAATTATGCCGAGGGGTTTTCAGGAGACATTTCAGATGCGTCTGTATTCAATTCGTTCAAACGTCGCTCGCGTAGATAGAGGAACAAGGGACCTCCGCAGGCAAAAGAAACGGTGACACATGCAAGAAGTGTTAATCGCCAGCCTTTGACTTGAAGCCGACGTCCTTCGAAGACGATCCAAATGGAGAAAGCGCTTGCGGCGATCAGAAGGTCACGGCTGAGAGAGCGCGAAGCCGCTGTGATGTTGGCATCTGCAATGAAACCAGCGAGGTCAAACCCACCTGTGGCACTTGCTTGCATGAATTCAAGATTGGCTTGCCATGGCAAAAAGGCGCCGAGCGCCGCAAGAACGAGATAGATCCAGGGCAATGCTTTAGACACCAGGTGGATGATCCGTTGTTTCGGGTTCCAGCGTATCGGGGTTGAGTACGGCAACGCTCTGTTCAACCTCTTGAAGGAGATCTTCGCAGCGGTTCAGATAGATCTCGGCCCGCTGATGTCCTCCTTGCAATTCAGACAATGGGATCGAATCATCCTGAAGTTTGGTCAGAAGCAAATCCAAGGCCTGGAGAGACTCCTCGTAGCTCAGCGTGGCGGCATCCTCTTTCCACTGGGCCTGGGCATTGTCTTTTTTGGACTTCGATTGGCGGGGCATTGCACTCGTGACCGTGTGGGCTTGTTGGCGTCTGATGGATGGATGTCAGGATCTGCTACTCCTGATGGCCACTGTGTTCACATCGATCTCTCCGTCGCTGAGGTGGATGATCAGTGGCTGCGATGGACGGGCATCAGCGACGGATTGAAGCAGGCGTCCGTCGCTGTTGCTCACAGTGGCGAAACCACGGGCTAACCATCGTTGGGGAGACAGGGCCTGCAGCAGCTGCCGCCGTTGTTCCAGGCGATCACGTCGTCGTGCGACACCCGCAGCTGGATTGGAGCGACGCAGGGTGTCTCGTCTTTGGAGCAATCGCTCCTTCTCTCGGCGCAGCCTCCAACGTTGCGACTGTTGGAGTTGTTGTCGGCATTGACTGAGGAACTGCAGTGCTGAGGTTCGGGTGGGTAGGAGGCTCACAATTGCAGCCGTTGGTGTGGCGGCTCGGAAATCGGCGACGAGATCAGCAACGGTTCGATCGTCTTCATGGCCTAGGCCTGTCACCACCGGTACTGGGAAGTGCGCCAACCTTCGACAGAGCGATTCATCGTCGAAAACCATCAGGTCCTCTCGGCTTCCACCCCCACGCGCCAAAACGACTGCATTCACCTGCAAGGACTCCACACGCTCTGCCAAGCGCTCCAGCACAGAGCAGATCTTTGGTGCCACATCACCCTGCACGGGGATGGGGATCACGAGCAGCTCGGTCAAGGGCCAGCGTTCCTGGGCTGTGCGCAACATGTCGGCGAGAGCTGAGCTCGGAACGCTCGTGAGCAGGGCAATCCGTTTGGGTACTGGAGGAAGGAACCTTTTGCGCGAAGGATCAATTAATCCCTCTTGGCTGAGGAGCTCTTTGACCGCCTCATAGCGGCGCTCGATCGTGCTTCTGCTGGGACGCAGGTCGATCGCCTGAACGGCAAGGCTGGCCCGAGCGGACCAGAAATTCAGCTTTCCCACCACCGTGACGCCCTCGCCCTCAGTGGGGACAAAGTTCAGCTGCTTCAGTCTTGAAGCCCAGCACACAACGGTGATGCTGGCGTCTCCATCGCTGAGCGTGAGCCAGAGATGCCCCTTTTTGATCTGTGGACGCAAAGCACTGCCGTGCACCAGAAATCTGGGGGCAAAGCCTCGTTCGAGCAGGGCCCCGACGGAAGCGTTCAACTCCTGGACGGAGTAGCTCGGAATGGAGTCAGCGTTCAAGGCGGCGGTACGCGAACCACCAATAGAGGCAGAGGGCACTGGCGATCACACTGACGACCTGCCCCCAGGGTTGGGTCAGTTGCGTCAGGGCAACCGCAAGAATCACCAGCGCACTGCTGAGCAACCGCGCACCATCGCGGCGGTTCTTGGCAAAAAACGGAAGCAATCGACTCACAACACGACCTTCACTCTCTCGTAGAGCCGTTCTCACAATGAAAAAGCCCACTGGAGATCAGTGGGCTTTCAAAAGCAATTGGAGCTTGAGGCTGAATCAGCCGAGGCCGATTTGGGTCAGGATGCCCTGGCCGGTGAGCAGCTCGGTGCCAAGACCGATCACGAAACCGAGCATGGCCAGACGGCCGTTCCAGGTTTCAGCGAAGTTGACGAAGCCGAAGCGGGGTTGTGCGGAATCAGACATGGTGGAAGGCCTGTAACTGGTCCAATGTAACAAAGGGTTGACTTTTATTGACTGTCGCAACGGCGACATCAGGAGGCCTTTTTGGTTTTGCGCGTTGCCACCGCCTCGGCTGGGCGCTCGGGCCATGGATGCTTGGGGTATCGGCCGCGCATTTCCTTGCGAACGTCGTGATAGCTGCCGTTCCAGAAACCTTGTAAATCCCTTGTGCGTTGCAGGGGGCGGCCTGCCGGAGAGAGCAGTTCCAGCGTGATCGGAAGGGCTCCGTTCAGGAGGTGAGGACTGGTTGTGCAGCCAAACATCTCTTGAAGCTTCACGGCGAGAACGACCCCCTCCTCTTCATAGGTGAGTGCTGCGTCGCGCCCGCTGGGGATGCGAATGGTCGTGGGTAGCAATGCATCAAGTTCGCGCCGATCGCTCCAGGCAACATCTCCCCAAAGCGACTGCGTCAGGATCGCTTCATCCAGCTCCCCCCAGCTGCGGCACTCCAGGCTGGCATCCATCAGCCAGTGCTCAGGATGGTCTTGGAGAAAGGACGTTTCACGGCATGGCCATGGTGTGCCAATGCGCAGATGGGCCAGCTGCAGCCGTCGGCGTAGTTGTTCATTGCGCTTACTCCAGGGCAACAGCGCTAAGCCTTCGCGCCGGAGTCGTTCGAGTAAGACTGCGCTGATGGCCTCGGCTGAGGGTTTGGGCCACGGCTGACGTTTCAGCTCGAGAGCGCCGAGCGACAGGATCCGTTCAGCGCGGATTTTCTGTTGCCGGTCGTCCCAATCGACGTCTTCCCGCCACTGACCCTCGGATTCAGCAAGGTTTTCAAGCCAGCTTCTGGGCATGGGCACGGCAAGGCGGATGCGGGCGTCACGACCACTGAGATCGAGTTGGGCCACAGCGAGCGCTTCGGCATGGTGCAAGGGATCGTGGTCTGGGAGGGTTGCTCCTCGTCCTTGCCTCAGCAGGAACTGCCCAGGGCGTTGGTCGCGTGCGCGAGCCAGCCATTCGGGAAAGGCTTTCGCCACCAGCACTCCAGCCATCAAGTCCCAGGTCTCATGCGGGGGAGTGCCGCGGGGAATGTCCTTGAGCCTGTCCAGCTCTCGTTGCCATTGCCTGCTTTGTTGAAGGATGGCCCCAGCACCTGTGGTTGCATGGCGCCCTTTCGATTGCCGCAGCGTCTGAAGGCCGCGAAGGAGGTCGCTCCCTTCGGCACGCAGGGCCGGAGAGTTTCTTTCGCTCAGCAGCGCCGCGAGATCGCAGCCAAGCGGCTCGACTCCCCAGCGACGGGCTTGCGCCATCATCAGTCCCAACCTTGGATGAACGCCGAAGGTCGCCACATGGCGCCCTTCCTGGGTGATTTGCCCTTCGCGATCAATGAGGCCGAGCTGCTGCAGCTGCTGACGCCCTTCAAGAAAGAGAGCTTGAGGAGGTGGCTCCAGCCAGGCAAGCTCCTGTCCTAGCCCTGCTCCCCAGCGGGCGAGATCGAGCAGGGTTGGTTGCGGGTCAGCTCGTTGGAGTTCTGGCAGATCTTGCAGAGGACGACGCTGTTGTTCGGCTGGAGACCAAAGGCGAACGCAGCGCCCAGGCGCCTGTCGTCCGGCACGGCCCCGTCGTTGATCAGCGCTGGCTTGACTGGCGGGCACTGTCTCCAGCCCCTCCATGCCCGTGCCCGGGTCAAACCGCGTGTGACGGCTCAGGCCGGCGTCGATCACGAGTCGCACGCCGTTCAGGGTGAGTGAGCTCTCAGCAATGGATGTGGCGAGCACCACGCGGCCGTCCCATTCGCGATTGCAGGGTTGAAGGGCGTAGGCCTGTTGCTTCAGCGACAGCTGTCCGTGAAGGGGCACGCTCTCCCAGGCCTTCAGCTGGTTTGAGCTTTTGATTCGCCGCAGGCAGCGTTCAATTTCCTTGAGACCTGGGAGAAAGACCAGGACAACTGGAGGATGGGCGTTGGGCAGCCCTTCGCTGTCCAGATAGGGCAGTTCCGCCTCAAGCGCGCGGAGCACATGCTGATCAAGGGACTCCTGGTTGCGCGGTGCACAGTGAAGGGTCTCGACGGGGAAGGCCCGTCCCTCGCTGCACAGTGTCCTCGCGCCGTCCAACTGTCGGCTGAGGTCGCCCAGCTGGAGTGTGGCCGACATCAAAAGCAGTCGGAGATCGGGCCTGAGCAGCTCTCTGGCTTCCCTCAGCAGTGCAAGGGCGACGTCGCTGTCGCGACGGCGTTCATGAAACTCATCGAAGATCACGCAGGACACCCCGGTGAGATCGGGATGGGCCTGCAGCCTGCGCAGGAATAGGCCATCGGTGATGGCTTCAATGCAGGTTCTTGAGGATCGCCTCTGTTCGTTGCGTACTGAGTAACCCACCCGTTCGCCGATGGGTTCGCCGAGAGAGTCCGCAAGACGCGCTGCTGCTGCTCGAGCTGCCAGTCGCCTGGGTTCGATCAGGAGGATCTTGCCTTCGATGGACGCACCACCAGCAAGCTCGCCGATCAGCGCCAGCGGAACCCGGGTGGTTTTTCCAGCTCCTGGAGGAGCCTGCAGGATCACGGTGGCCCCTGGACAGAGCAGGGACTGCAGCTCCGGCAGCAGGGGATCGATGGGAAAGGAACCCGTCAGGGGCAGCTCCCGTTAGCTGAGGAGTTCGAGCACTCCGAGCAGAAGAAGACTGCTGAGGGCCCCCATGGCAGCGAGCAGCCGCACAAGAGGCGCGAATCGGAAGCGGAGTGTGGCCATGAAGAAAACCTTAAAGGCCGAAGTGATTCTGTTCTAGGCCGGCGCGTCCTTGAGGGCTAGTTCCGGTTTGCAGGGCTTCACAGATCCGTGCCAGATCAGCGCACGTGTCTGGCGCCATCAACCGGGTGGTACTCCTCGCCGGTGAGCTCCTCGTACACGATGGCTGGAAGCCCGGTTTCGAACATGGTCTGCAGGGCTTCCTTGAGGTAAGGGTTCCAGCCACCGGTGCTCACCTTGCCGTGCCGCACCGTCCAGTCCCATGTCCCCTGGAGGTCTCTGGGAATGCGTCCTTCACGATCCCTGCGGGCCACGAGGTCGAGCGACTCGACCAGGCCAACCTGCACGGGGTCTTTGCCGTAGGCCGGAGTCAGGCTCAGCTCCAGGCGAACGGGATCTTCTTTGAGAAGACGAAGCCGGAAACGGGGCGGCAACTTCACGGATTTGATCACTGCAGCAACGATCCGCGTTCTTTGGTCCACCAGGAAGTTCCCCCTACGAGTCCGAAACGAGCCGTCTTGCAGCTCATTCCTCCAACTTATTCACTGGAGCGATCGGCAGGTTTGTCTTCGTCGTCGTCGCTGAAGCGAACTGTCAGCAGGTCCTCTTCGGTGAGGCGGCCTTCGCCATCCAGAAGCTCGGGGTGGATGGTCACCTTTCCGGTTCGATCCCTGCGACTATCTGACGCATTGAGGGGTTTGCCTGCTGCACTGAAGCCCCGGCCCATCACCTTGAACGCCTGCCAGAGCAGGGCCATGAAGATCAGGCCGTAAATCAGTGGAAAAACGGTACTCAGCATGGCGGAAATCTGAATGGCATTCGGGCGCATTCCTCCGTCTCCATCATCGCTTCAGGGGGTAGATACCGGCATCATTTCCACGGCACCGGTCGCATCCGGTCATGAAACGGGCGGTTGTCCCTCTGCCTCATATCAGGATTGCTCCCTACGGTCGGGTGCAAGATTCAACGCCCTTCTTGCCATGGCTGTGGCTGTTCCCTCCGCTCTTCGGATTTCGGCACGACGCCTCAGCGACAGCCGTGGTCTGATGTCTCTGATGCTGACCGCGTCCCTGTTCGGCCCTTTGGTGGCCCCGTGGGAGATCAGGCCTGTGAAGGCTGTTCCAGCGCCAGCATCCGTGCTGTCTTCGCAGCTGTCTTCGCAGTCTTTTGTTGCCGGTGCAGTGGCGCGAAGCGGTCCTGCTGTCGTCACACTCGAGACGCAACGCACGGTGCGGGCATCAGCAGGCAATGGCCTGCCCCAGGGGCTTCTGATGGACCCCTTCTTTCAACGCTTTTTCGGGTTGCAGGGTCAACCTTCTCCTCGCTCTCGGGTGGAGCGCGGCCAGGGCAGTGGTGTGATTTTTGATGCTCAGGGCCTCGTCCTCACCAATGCTCACGTCGTGGAAAACACCGACCAAGTCACGGTGGGTCTTCCAGATGGTCGTCGTGTGTCTGGGCAGGTGGTGGGACAGGATTCCGTGACGGATCTGGCTGTGGTGAAACTCAAGGGTGGTAACAGCTGGCCAACGGCGCCCCTCGGCAATTCCGATCAGCTTCGTGTTGGCGATTGGGCGATCGCTGTGGGCAATCCTTTCGGACTTGAGAACACGGTCACCCTCGGCATTGTGAGCAATTTGAATCGCAATGTGTCCCAGCTGGGAATCCAGGGGAAACGCCTGGATTTGATCCAGACGGATGCAGCGATCAATCCAGGTAACTCAGGTGGCCCGCTGCTCAATGCCAGTGGAGAAGTCGTGGGAATTAACACGTTGGTGCGATCAGGGCCGGGTGCTGGATTGGGATTCGCGATCCCGATCAACCGGGCCAAGACCATTGCCATGCAACTCGTCGAGCAGGGACGTGCCAGTCATCCGATGGTGGGAATTGGCCTTTCCTCGATTCCTGCGTCCGCTCCGGGAGGCGTGACACCTCCTGGGGCCGTCGTGCGCTCAGTGGTTTCAGGTGGTCCTGCCGCTCGGGGAGGGTTGCAGGTGAACGATGTGATCGTGGCCGTAGCAGGTGTGGCTGTGAAGAGCCCTGCGGAGGTGGTGACGGCGATTGATCGCAGTGGCGTGGGGCGACCCCTGGAGCTCCGGGTCGAGCGTCAGGGCCGCTCGCTTCCCATCACGGTGACGCCGGTGGACATGCGCGCCCTGAAGATGCGCTGATCAATCCTCATCCGCATCGCGCAGCTGCTCGACGCAGCGCGTGATGCATTCGCCGTCGTCAAGATTGCACGTGGTGATGCATTCGAAATAGGTCTCTACTGCATCCCAGGTCTGTTCATGGTCCGCTGCATTGGCCTGGCTCTGGTTGCGGCCAGCGGGCAGGGTTCCTGGGTGTGTCATCAGCTGCCGGGATCAGTGATGTCAGCTTATGCACACGTTTTGAGTGGGTAAAGGCAAATGAGTCTTCCTTCCTAGCTGTTCGTGAAGTTTCATCTTGCCGTGTTGAATTGTTGCGTTATGCAGCTTTCTTGCGCCGGCTTTCGCGTTCTTTCTGTTTCTCGCGTTTGGCCTGGCGCTTGGCCTCCTGCTCCGCTTTCTGCAGCGCCTCCTCGGCAGCTTGGCGCTCCTCCGTTTTCTTCTCCAGGTAGTAGTTGTAATCCCCGCGGTACAGCACAAGCTCTCCGTCGCGGAGTTCCACGATTCGGTTTGCCACCCGGGAAATGAAGTAGCGGTCGTGCGACACGAGTAGGGCAGCCCCTTCGTAGGCACAGAGCGCATCCTCGAGCATTTGCTTGGCAGGAATGTCGAGGTGGTTGGTCGGCTCATCAAGAACCAGCAGATTGCAGGGGCTCAAGAGCATGAGGGCCAGGGCCAGGCGCGCCTTCTCGCCGCCGCTGAGTTGTCCCACTTCTTTGAAGACGCTCTCGTTGCTGAAGCAAAAGCTCCCCAGAAGAGAGCGCACCTGGGTCTGGGTCCAGTCCGGTACTGCTTCGAACAGGGTGTCGATCACCGTTTTGCTGAGATCCAGGGCCTCCGCCTGGTTCTGTTCGAAATAGCTCGCCACGATGTTGTGTTCGCCAAGAGTGGCGGACCCTTCGTCTGGGGTTTCCAGCCCCATCACCAGGCGCAGAAGAGTGGATTTGCCCGCACCATTCGGGCCAACGAAGGCGATCCTGTCGCCTCGCTCCACTTCCAGTTCGGCGCCCAGGAACAGGATCTTGTCTCCGTAGCTGTGGGTGAGGTTGTCGATCAGAGCTACCTGGGCCCCGGACCGTGGTGCTGGGGGAAAGCGGAAGCTTGGCCCTGAAACCGATTCGATCGGTGCCTCAACGCGCTCGACTTTCTCGAGCTGCTTTTCCCGGCTCTTCGCCTGGGTGCTGCGGGTTGCACTGGCACGGAATCGGTCGATGTAGGCCTGCTGGGCGGCGATGTCCTTCTGCTGGCGATCAAACGCTGCCTGGGTGGCCTCCTGCTCCTGCTGCTTCTGCTCGAGGTGAGCTGTGTAGTTCCCCAGGTAGGCGCGGGAGATTCCCCGCTCGGTGGACACGATTTGATTGCACACCTGATCAAGAAAGGCTCGGTCGTGACTGATCACCACCAAGGCTGCGGTCTGCGTCTTGAGGTAGTCCTCAAGCCATTGGATCGTTTCCACGTCCAAGTGATTGGTCGGTTCGTCGAGAAGCAGCAGATCCGGATCCTGAAGAAGGATCTTGCCGAGAGCGATGCGCATTTGCCAGCCCCCGGAATAGTCCTTCACCAGCTGTTCCGCCGCTTCAGCTGAGAAGCCGATGGTGGGCAGAAGCTTGTCGATCCGAGCATCCAGTTCGTAACCATGCAGGGACTCAAAACGGGTTTGGAGAGCCCCGAGGCGGTGGATGAGTTGGTCGAGATGATCTGGATCGGACGCTGCCTGCTCGGATGCCATGGCCAGCTCAACCTGTTTCTGCTCACTCAGCACCTGTGCTGCTTCGCCAAAGGCTTGGAACAGCTCTTCGCGGACCGTTCTCTCGGGGTCCACGTCGAATTCCTGCTGAAGAAAGGCGATGCGCGGCTCTCCCTGACGCACGATCTGGCCGCTGCTGGGTTCTTCCAGGCCGGCGATCAATTTCATCTGCGTGGATTTCCCCGCTCCGTTCACCCCCACAAGGCCGATGCGGTCACCGTCTTTGACCTCCCAGGTCACATCGCGGAGCACTTCCCCGGTGGGATAGATCTTGCTGACGCGCTCAAGTCGCAGCACAGGGGCGAAGGCAGATGCCCTCATCATCCCGTGCCGTGGTGAGGGCAGACTGGTGATCGATGAGACGGCGGTGATGCGGAGGCTTGAGCAGGTGGCAGCGCTTGTGGTCGCTGCAGGATTGGCTTTGGTGAGTTACTGGCTGTTCTTCAGCTGGGCTGGCGGAGGCGGACCACGGGAACGTCGTGTGAACCCTTCGCCCAAGCCTCAGGTTTCAGTGCCAGTCAAAGCCCCCCTCTCGCTTTGATCAGCCATTGCTTGCTGAGATCGTCGTCAAGATTGCTGATGTGAGCTTTCACCTCGTCGACCGTCACAGGGAGCTGAAGTTGCTCCCCGATCGCGCAGATGGCATCGATGGCCCCAGCAGGGTTCTGCAGGGCTTGCCGAAAAAGCGAGCGGGTGAGATCACGGTCACTTTCGATGCGTTCGTAGAGCGCGGCAGCGTTGCCCATGGCCCATCCCTGACTCACCGCAGAGTATTCACAACGGGCGGATCAGCCCAAAACCGCAAGCTCTGTTGAAGCGGCGAGCTCTGAAGGCGGCGTGTTGTCTAGGCGGCTTGATCGAGATCCGCCTCCTTGAGGCCTGCGGCTGAGGCGTCTTCCATGCTTCGCGCATCCATGCAGAGAACCTTGCGCAACTGGGCGTAGTTGGCGGCCTGGGATGGACGCCCTTCCTGAACGGCGCCGTATTCAGCGCGTTGAAGAACATGGTGCAGGTGGGTCAGCAGGTAGGTGCTGATCACGGCAGACACCAAGACGTCACTGTTTTCAGTGGCACGACGGGTCCGGCGTGCACCGCCGGTGCGCCTGGTGCGAGGCGTTGGCTTGCGAGTGCTGGTGGCCTGGCTGGAGGAACGGGGCATGGCAGTCCTGGCTGAACGTCGAGAAGCAAGTGCGGATGAAGGAACCGTTGCGTTGAACCTTGGAGTGGAGGCGGGCGTCAGAGGTCGGATCGATGCCATCAGCATAGTGCTGGATACTATCCTTGCGCATCTCTGTACACTTTTAAGTAGCTCTGCCTCTGCGGTCGTGGCAACCCGCCAAACCTCATCCAGCGGGAAGCCGAAGTCGCCACGGATCCAGGTGGTGCTCCCGGAAGATCTCTGCCTGCGCCTCACGGCACTCGCCGAGCAGGAATCACGCACTGTGAGCAACATGGCCAAGGTGTTGATTCAGCAGGGGGTTCAGCGTTTGGAGCAGGGGGAATCGGCTTTTCGCTCCCCGGCGTCTGCTCCCCCCCAATCCCCGACCGATCGTCTGCGCTCAGCTCTCGAATCCCAGCAGCCCCGGCGGTTGCGTGGTGCACCGCGCCGGATGCGGTTGCACCGTCCCGATCGCTCTGGCAACTGATCAGGCCGGGTTGACGCGCAGGCCCAGCACTGTGGCTTTTGCTGCGCCAGTAATCGCCGGAGCGTTGCCTGGGTGGCCGCGTTGGTGCCACCAGGCCAGAAGCGCAAAGACGAGTGCTTCGCGGAACTGGGTGGGGAGATTCAAGTCGCTGCTCGGGCGGACCCGCACCCCGAGGCACCGCCGCCTGAGCTGCCGCATCAGGGTTTGATTCCTGCACCCCCCGCCTGCAACCAGCAGCTCCACGGGTTGAGGCTGGCCCGTTGCTGTCAGCCGGCGCAGATCCTGTGCCACCACGGCGGCGCTGAAGGCGGTGAGGGTGGCCAGCTGGTTTGCGGCTGAATGGGGGGCCAGCTGTTGCAGTCGTCGGTTGAGATCGTCTTGTCCAAACACCTCACGCCCGGTGGATTTCGGCGGGGAACTGAGGAAATAAGGCTCCTGAAGCCATCGCTCGAGCGTCTCCTCGCAGACGGTGCCGCGGCCCGCCAGCGCTCCATCCAGGTCGAACGTGTCCTGCCCGCCGCTGAGGCGGGTCATCGCCAGGTCCATCAGGGTGTTGGCCGGCCCGCAATCCCATCCCAGGACAGGGTGCTGGCGATCGGGCCCGGCGTTTGGAGGAATCAGTGTGATGTTGGCGATTCCACCCAGATTCAGAAGCCCTCGCCAGCCATCGATGCGACCCATGAGCGCCGCATCGGCCATGGGAACCAAGGGTGCGCCCTGTCCTCCAAGGGCAAGATCGGCGGCTCGGAAGTCGTGGATCACAGGTCTGCCGCTGAGGTGCGCCAGGAGTGGGGCCTGGAGCATCTGCCAACTGGCGCCTCGGCGGCCGGACTCCCTCGACGACTCGCCTGAAGGTACAGGCGGGCGGTGCCACATCGTCTGGCCATGGCAGCCCAGCAGGGATGCCGACTGCTCGGGGTCGCAGAGATGGGCTGCTGCCGCCTGGATCTCTGTGACTGCCTCGGACATCTCCAGGACATCGCAGGCGCGGGTGGGTTCACCCTGAGCCATGCGAATCAGTCGCTCTTTCAGTGCTGAGGGATAGGGCACCGACGCGGTGTTCAGCAGATCCCAGTGCGGTGCTTCTGGTCTGCCATGGAACTGCGCGAGCGCTGCGTCAACTCCATCGGCGCTGGTACCGCTCATCAATCCGAGCACGCGCATGATCGAGAGCTGCTCAGGTTCTTGGAAGATTCTGAAGGTCTTCCGTGAGGCCCATGACGACCAGCACATGACCGTCGAGAAGAACATGCGAGGCGGGTGGATTCACCAGCAGTTCCCCAGCAGGGCCTGCCGCGAGCACGTTCACCCTGTGGTTTTTGCGCAGATTCAGATCCCGCAGGGATCGGCCCACAAAGCGCTCAGGAACTTTGATCTCCTCAATCGAGTGATGCTCATCGAGCTCGAGCCGTTCCATCAGATTGGGGCGAACCAGCTCGATCCCCAAGCGTTCACCTTGCATGCGTGAAGGGAACACCACACGATCAGCACCAACACGCTTCAGCATCTTTTCGTGCAGATCGCTGGTGGCTCTTGCGATCACCTGACGCACGCGAGTCCCTGGACTGTCCTTCGCAATGAGCGTGGCTGTGATGCTGGCTTCGATCGGTTCACTGATGGCCACAACGACGGTGTCCATGTCGAGGATGCCTGCCTCACGCAGTGACTCCTCATCGGTGCAATCCACCACCCGCGCTTCGATGGAAGGTTCGAGCTGGCGCAGTTCCTCGATCGCCTTGGAGGAACGATCCACGGCAAGCACTTCAGCGCCGTTCTGCATCAGCTGACGACAGACTGCGCTCCCGAAACGCCCGACGCCGACAATCCCGAAGCTCTGTGGATCGCTTTCGGTGGACTGTGACCAATTCCACCAGTCCCTCATGACGGCCTCTCCAAGGAACCTCGGTCAGACATACAGATCTTCACGGGGATAACCCACTCGATTCTGGCGTTGGATCTGGTCGCGCTCGAAGCTCTCCCAGATGGCGCTGAGCAACAGAAGGATGCCAAGCCGGCCTACGAACATACCCACAACCAAGATCAGCTGACCAAGGTGCCCGAGTTGTTCGGTCACACCAAGATCGAGGCCCACCGTGGCGAAGGCGGAGATGCACGTGAACATCAGCTCCAGAAACGACAGTGGGTCGTCGGCGGTGGGATCACTGATCAGAGCCAGCAACAAGGCCATCATCAGCACGAACAGCAGGGAGGCCACGGTGATGCTCACAGCCCTCAGCACCACCTTGTCGGGAATCTGGCGGTGACGAATCACGACATCGTCGTGGCCCCGGAGGGTTGAGCGGGTGGTGGCCATCAGTGCGGCCACTGTGGTGGTTTTGATCCCTCCACCAGTCCCTCCAGGGCTGGCACCGATGAACATCAGCGTCATGAGGAGGAGCAGGCCTGAATCCGAAATGCTCTGAATCGACAGAGGCACGGTGGTGAAGCCTGCTGTGCGTGCACTCACCGAGCCGAACAGGGTGCTCATCACTCTCTCCTGCCAGCCCATGGTGGTGAGCACGTGGCCTTTCGAGAGGGATTCAGTCAGCATCAGTCCAAGCATCCCGATCAGAATCAACAGTGCTGATGTTCGAAGCACAAGCCTGGTGTGAAGGCTGAGGTTGCGACGTTTGAGCCGTTGCCTGTTGCTCCAAAGATCGTTGGTGACCCGCCATCCCAGGCCTCCCAGCACAATCAGAAGCATGATCACCGCATTGACCACGCGATTGGTCCGGTATCCCTCGAGGCTGTCGCTCCAGAGACCGAATCCGGCGTTGTTGTAAGCGGAAATGCTGTGAAAGAGAGAGGCCCAGGCCCTGGATCCCCCCGCGGGTAGATCGCTGAATCCGAAGGTGTACAGCACAAGGGCTCCCATCAGGATCAGCACGGTTGCGGTGAGAGCAATGCTTCTGAAGGTGCTGCCGATACCGCCGACGCCAAACTGATCGAGGGTTTGGCCTCGATCGAGGCGCCGACGAAGGGAGGCACCCCGCACCACGAATCCCTGCAGAAAGGTGGTGATGGCCATGAGGCCCAGCCCTCCCACGAGAATCATGAAGGCCAAGACCCCTTGGCCGAAAGGGGTGAGGTCGCGACCGACGTCGATCACCGTCAGTCCAGTCACCGTAACGGCCGAGGTGGCTGTGAACAGCGCTTCCCAGAGCCCCACAGTGCTGTCGGAGCACATGGGGCTTGCCAGAAGAAACGTCCCAGTGGTGATCACCAGAAGGCCTGTCACCACAGTGAACTGAGGCACGGTTAGGCGTCGGTACCAGGCCTGGGTTCGATGAATGGCCTTGGGCAGAGGCATTGGCTTCATGCGCCCACCATCTGGTTGAGGATCAGCCAAGGCACCAGCAGGGTCATCAATACGGTGAGTCCCAGTCCGTAGCGGGCGACGTCAAAGAAGCGGTAACGCCCCGGTCCGAACACCATCAAATTGGTCTGGTATCCCATCGGGGAGAGGAAGGACTGGCTTGCTCCAAAGAGCACGGTGAGCAGAAGAGCCTGCGGCGGCAGGTTGAGGGGATCGGCCAGTTGGGTCGCCACTGGAATCAGCAGTGCCACGGATGCGGCATTGCTGAGAACTTCCGTGAGCAGTGTGGTGCTGAGGAAAATCACCAGTAAAGCGGCGTAATCAGGCCAGTTCAGCAGGAGCAATCGCAGGGAGGCGGCCAACCCATCGGCAAGCCCGGTGCGCTGCATGGCCACACTGAAGCTCGGGAGGGCTCCCAGAAGCAGGATCACATCCAGACGGATCGATCGCAGCATCTCCCCTGAGCGCAGACAACCGCCAATCACCATCAGCACCACAGCGAGAAGCACTGAGGCCACGAGTGGGATGGGCGTCAGTGTTGGCAGCAACAGCATGCCGGCGGTGATCGCGATGGCCAGTGGTTTGCGGCGAACGGTCGGCAGGTCGTTTTCCAGTTCGTCGAGCACGAGAAGGTCATGGTTGGACTGCAGGCCTCGGATGGCATCCACGGGCGCTTGAATCAGGAGCACATCGCCTTCCCTGAGAACGGCCTGCCCAAGCCGCTCTTGAACGGTCTGCTGGCCGCGGCGCAGAGCCAGAACCGTTGCGTTGTAGCGCTGGCGAAAACGCAGTTCCCGAAGACTGGCACCGGCCAGGGTCGAGCCTGAGGGGAGCAGGACTTCAACCATCGTCTGTCCCCCTTCCTCAGAAGAATGGGGCAGGGAATCGGCAGCCAAGCGAACCGTTTCATCCTGCTGGAGCCGCAGGAGGTCATGGCGCGTGATCCTCAGCAACAGCCGATCACCCGCTTCCAGTTGGCGATCGGCAAGGGGCGGCATCAGCCGCTCTCCCTCGCGTTGCAGCTCGAGAACATCCACATCAAATCGCCGCTGCAGCCGGCTGTGGCGAAGGGTTTGACCCACAAGGCTTGACCTGCCAGGGATGGTGACTTCGGTGAAATAACCCTCCAGGTTCTGGTCGGGTGTCAGGGCATTGGCTTCCAGTCCGCGATCAGGCAGGAGTCCCCGGGGGGCCAGGAGCATGTAAGCGACGCCTGTGAGCCACACAGGAATTCCGATGCTTGTGAAGCTGAACAGCTGAAGCGGCCCGTAGCCGAGCTGTTCGCTGATGTCGCTTGCCAGCAGATTCACCGAGCTGCCAAGCAGGGTCAGGGTTCCCCCCAGCAGTGTGGCGAAGGACAGAGGGAGCAGCACCCTTGATGGCGCCACCCGTCGCCGCCGGCACCAAGCTTCCAACACGGGGAGAAGCGTGGCCACAACGGGTGTGTTGGGCACGACCCCGGACACCGGCGCCACCACGAGACCGAGGAGCGCGATCAGTCGGCGGGGGGAGCGGATCCGGTCGGAGGCGATTTGCTCGCGAAGGCGATCGAGGGCCCCACTGCGGAAGAGGGCAGCGGAAACCGCGAACAGGCCCATCAGTGTGATTAGGGCTGGGCTCCCAAAGCCTGCAAGCGCTTGAAGGGGCGTCAGCACACCCCCGATCATCAGCAGTGAAAGGCTGAGCAAACCAACAAGTTCGGGGGCGATGACGCCGCTGATGAACAGAACAACAGCCAGTAACAGCACCCCAAGGGTGATAAGAGCGTCTCCGTTTTGAAGAGCGGCACTGAGCTCAGCCATGGGCGCGTGCGCTGGTCTGATCGGAGGAGGATGGGCAGTTCTGTTCTGGTGAGGTCTCCCAGAACGTTTGCTCGAGCCATGATCGCAGACCTTTCAATCCTGTCCCTTGAGTGGCTGAGAGATAAAGGGCTTCCGGTTCAACCGTTCTGATCACCTCCAGTGCTGAAGCATCACAGCGATCGATCTGATTGGCGATCACCTGCCGCGGTTGCTGGCAGTGAAGCCCGTTGAGAATGGAATGCACTGCAGTCAGTTGGCCTTGCCAGTCTGGATCTGCGAGATCCACCACCAGAAGAAGCTGATCGGCTTCCCGAGTTTCTTCAAGCGTGGCCATGAAGGCCTGCATCAACGGTTCGGGTAGTTCCCGAATGAAGCCGACTGTGTCGGTGATCAGCAGCTCTTTCGGTGCAGCCCCTGACTGGGGAAGGCATAACCGCCTGGTGGTGGGATCGAGCGTTGCAAACAGTCTGTTTTTCGCTTCCACGGCACGCCCCTGCCCACGGTCGCAGAGTGCATTGAGAAGGGATGACTTTCCGGCATTGGTGTAGCCCACCAGGGCAACTCTCGGAAGCGTGCTGCGTTGTTGCCGCAGCCGCGCGCGATGAGCCCCCAGCTGCCGCAATTCCCGGCTCAGATGCTCGATGCGGCGGCTGATGGCGCGGCGGTCTTTCTCCAGCTGTGTTTCCCCCGGTCCCCGGGTGCCAATGCCCCCTCCTTGGCGCGACAGGCTGAGCCCGCGTCCGGTCAAGCGTGGAAGCCTGTAGCGCAACTGGGCTAGCTCCACTTGAAGTCGGCCGGCAGCACTCGTGGCGCGCTGGGCAAAAATATCCAGGATGAGTTCGCTGCGATCCATCACTGGACAGTCGAGAAGGCGCTCGAGGTTTCTTGCTTGCACAGGGGTCAGCTCCCTGTCTGTAATCACCAGAGAGGCCCCATGGCGGCGCACATCAACGGCAGCTTCCTGGAGTTTTCCCGTTCCCCAGAGTGTCTGAGGGTTGATCTGGCCGAGGCGTTGACGACACACCGCAACGGGGCAGGCACCGGCGCTGCGCGTCAGCCCCTCGAGTTCAGCGAGCTCGCGCTCATTGATGGCGGGGTCGGCGCCGATGAGTGTCAGCAGCAAGACGCGTTCCTCCTGGGACCCGGGATGGTCGCCGGGGTCTTTGACACCGGCCGGCTCGGCAGCGGAGGGTGTTGTCTCGTCTGCACACAATGCTGATAGCGCATCGATGGCATCGCATCGCCATCCGATCGCGGCCGCGGCGTCGGCGCGCCAGAGCGCAGCGGGTCGCGTTCCTGAACGCGTGGCTGCAGCCTGGAGCCGTAGCCAGGTGCTGGGAGCAACATCCAAGGCGATGACGGCCTCGCGCCCCTCTGGTTTCAGATCCACTCCTTGCGTGCCCGGCAACGAACTCACCAGCCGCCAGCGCTGGCGGCGTCGCAATCCGCCGGGAAGCTGGTCGTCTAGCCGGCTGGACTCTCCCAGGGGGCCGACCCAAAGCAGCCTGCAAACACCGCGGGCATCGATCAAAAGATGCAAGGACTGCTTGAGCTCGGAGGTGAGTTCGGCCAGGCGTTCAAGGGTGAGCAGATCGCTGCCAGCGTTCTGCGGATGACGCCGGTGGCTGAGCCTTTCCAGCTGACGCAGCTGGGATGGCCTCAGCCCGCGTGTGCGTCCTGCGAGGTGAGCCTGCTTCAAGAACTGAACAACCAGGCCCCTGCAGAGCGCAGCCCGAGGGACAGTCCGGGCATGCGTGTGAGGTAAGCCAGGCGCCTCATTTGAAAGGCCAGAGGACCCGCCAACGTGACGCCCATGCCGGTGAGGGTGGCATCACCGATTCCCAAACTGAGCATCTCGCCAAGATCCTTGAACACAAAGGGATCGGAGCGGTTGCCTTGGCGATGGGATTGAAGGCTGCGAGCCGCGGCTTGCCCTTGCTGGATGGCGACCTGGGCTGACAAAGGCCAGGGCGTTTGACCTTCATCAATCGTGGGCTGGCTGGCGATATCCCCCAGCACAAGAACGTCCGGTTGCCCGATCAGTCGCAGCGTTTCATCCACGGGCAGGCGTTTGTGATGAGGCGCGATGGAAGGCGTCAGCTCAGGGATGTTGGGCCGGCTGCCTGCCGTCCAGATCAGGCCGTCGTGGGCTTGCTCCACCTCGCCTTCCACCCCACTCCACTGCACGGCGTTTGCGCTCACATTGAGAACGCGCGTCTTCAGATGCACCGTGACACCGCGTTGTTTCAAGGCGCGCTCTGCTTGCTCTCGGTTGAAGGCCCGCGAACGAGACAAGATCTGTTCTCCCTGTTCGACGAGATGCACCCGGGCTGCTCCATCCAGCAGATCGACGAGTTTGCAAGCGAGTTCCACGCCTGTGGCACCGGCTCCAACAATCACAAGCGTGCTGGTTCCGGAGGGACGGTGGCGCAGTTCCCTCAAGCGAGCCTGAAGTGGAGGGATGTCCTCCAAGGCGTGGAAGCGCAGGGCGTGCTCGCGGACGCCAGGGATTCCAAAGTCTTCGGGCACCGCTCCAGTGGCCAGCACCAGTTGGCTGTAAGGCATTCGCTGACCGCCGTTCGTTGTGACGACGTGATCCTCCAAGTTGATCGAGCGCACCGAGTCCTGCACGTGGCTGACCCCCCGTGCTTGCAGGAGCTGTCCGTAGTCGGGCGCGACTTCCCATCCCTGAAGCTCCCCGCTGAGCAGCTCATAGAGAAGGGGAACAAACAAGAACTTCGATCGCGGTTCGATCAAAACGAGGGGGGGACGGGGATGCACCCTGCTGAATGCTTGCAGGGCGGATAACCCTGCGAAGCCTCCACCAACCACAAGGATCGGTTGCTCCTGCGGATTGGGTGTTTGCGTCAAGGGGGGCTATCTGTTCTTGATCCGACCCTAGGCAGGCCCCTGGTCACCCCGGCGTATGAGAATGCACCGATGAGGAACGGCATCATTGCGATGACAGGCGCTGCCGCGGACTTGGATTGCGGCGGTGATCCCGCCCAGCTGACGCGTCTGAGGGAGGACCTTGAGTCCTTAGAGCCTGCGCAGCGGCTGCAGTGGGCGCGGGATCAGTTCGGGTCGGGATTCGCGATGACCACGAGCTTTGGGATCCAATCGTCCGTGCTCCTTCACATGCTTTCTGGTCTGCCGGATTTTGAATCGGTGCCGGTGATTTGGGTGGATACCGGTTATTTGCCCCAAGAGACCTATCGCTACGCCAAAACGCTCTGCGACCGTCTTGGTCTTCAACCCGATGTCGTCCAATCGTCTGTGTCCCCAGCACGGATGGAAGCCCTGCATGGGCGACTTTGGGAAACGGGCAGCGACAGCGACCTTGATCAATACCTTCAACTGCGCAAAGTTGAGCCTCTCGAGAGTGCGCTCGATCGCCTTGCTGTGCGCTGTTGGGCGAGTGGGGTGCGCAGCCGACAGACCAGTCACAGAAGCACGATGACGGTGCTGGATCCGATCCGCGGCCGACTCTCCCTCAGGCCGCTTCTGCATTGGACCAATAGAGACATCTTCTATTACATGCAGGATCACGACCTACCGCAGCATCCTCTGTTTGATCAGGGATATTCCACAGTTGGCGATTGGCATTCCAGTGCTCCAGACGGTGTGGATGGCGAGGGACGCAGCACACGTTTTGGTGGACAACGACAGGAGTGTGGGATTCATGTGCCTGGGGTGATGGGTGACGGCATTTGATGCTGTGACTCCCCAGCAATGCCTCCTGATCGGTAATTCACGCTGGCATTGGGCTGACCGTGCGCATGCATCCCGCTGGTTGTTTCGTCACACCGACCCGCTCGTTGAACCATTGCCGAAGACTTCAACCCCTGATCGTTGGGCCGCCGTTGGCAAGATTCCCGCTGCGTTGTCGCAACACGCTGACCAGCAACTGCTTCTCGATCAGGTGCCCTTGAAGGATGCGCCTCCATGGCTGGGCATCGATCGTGCTCTTGCTGGTTGGGGGGCCTGGCTGCGATCCGGCGGCGGTGAAGGTGTGTGCGTTGTGGATGCTGGAACGGTGCTCAGCCTGACGCGGGTCACCGCCGCGGGATGTTTTGGTGGAGGATGGCTTTGCGCCGGGTTGCGTCTTCAGCTCCAGGCCATGGGTGAGGGAACCGCAGCCCTACCAGCGCTAGGACCTGACGGGCCGTGTCTTGATCCCTGCCCAACGTTCCCCGCTGAGACGGCAAGTGCCATGACCCAGGGCGTTCTCCAAAGCCTGTTGGGTTTGATCCACGGCGCTCAGCTGCGTTGCCCTGGACCAGTTTGGCTTTGCGGAGGAGATGCTCCGCTTCTGTTCCCGGAGCTGAAGGCTCGGGGTGTTGAGGTCCAGCACACCCCGAACCTTGTGATGGAGACCTTTGTGGATCTCGTCAGCTAGCTGTGAGGCCCAGGTCATTGAGGATCTGGTCGGCCATGATTTCGGCTTTCACCTTTCGATAGATCAGCTCAAGATTTCCCTGAGCATCCACAACAAAGGTGTGGCGCATCATGCCCATGTATTCGCGGCCCATGAACTTTTTGAGGCCGTAACTCTCATAGGCGCTGGCGACGGCACAGGGCTCGACGTCAGTGAGCAGGGTGAAAGGAAGCTCCTGTTTGCTGATGAAGCGGCTGTGCGAGGCGGCGTTGTCTTTGCTGATCCCAAGAACCCGAATGCCATGGGCTTCGAACTGGTCCCAGCGGTCTCGGAAATTGCAGGCTTCTTTGGTGCAGCCAGGTGTCGCGTCCTTCGGGTAGAAGTAGATCACCACTCGCTGGCCTTTGAGTGACGACAAGGTCACAAGCTCTTCCTTTTCGTTCGGAAGTGTGAAGTCCGGGGCTGGATCACCGATCTGCAGGGTCATGGATCAGGGATGGAGTGGCGGAAGCGTAACGGCCCTCTGGTTTCGGCGGATGTCAGCGTCGCTGCCGTGCGATGCCAGCTGTTTATCCCAGCAGGAGCTGCAGTGGTCAACGCGCCTATCCAAAACCCGTTCTGATGTTTTCATCCGTTCGCGGGTGTGGATGCGAGCTTGTCTGGGCGATCGCTTCCAGTTGTCTCCCGAGGCGGTGCCACTGCAGGCGCCACCGGGAGAACCCCCCGTCCTTCCCAATGGCTGGGGGTTCCTGAGCCTGAGTCATTGCCCTGATGCCCTGCTGCTGGGCTGTTCCAAGCACCCCATTGGTTTGGACCTCGAGCGTCGCGACCGGATGCTTCCGGCCGCGTCGATCCTGCGGCGGTCCTACTGCCGCGAGGAACAGGAGCGGCTGCAACACCTGCGCGCAGAGGACCTGCGACTGGCAGTGTTGAGGCACTGGTTGATCAAGGAAGCCTCAATCAAGTGGCAGCAGGGGGCGATCTCCCGTGATCTGCGCTTCTGGGAGGTCCGTCCTGGGATGAGCAGCGTGGTGCATCAACGCAGTCAGCAAACGCTGGCCGCTGCACTGCATGACTACGACGCTTGGGCGTTCGCCGTCGTGGCAGCAGATCAACAAGTTCTGCAATCCATCACCCTCTGCCTAGCCTGAACGCAACTGTTTTTGCCCCCACTCCAGTGCCTGCTGCCGGCTTGCCCAGCCTTCCGTCCCTGGTCAGTGCAGCGGCTCTTGCTGGTCTTGGACTTGCGGCGATGCTGGACGCTCCGTCCAGCCAGGGCTTGGAGAGTGCCTGGACTGGGGCAGACCCTGACTACAGCCGCCTGGACGAAAGGGATGCCACGTTGCTTCAACGCAGGGGCGTTGAAGATCTGCTTGCGGCATTCACCAAAGGACAGCTCACACGCCACTACTGGGGACATTTCGCTCCCACGCTCGCGGACCTTGGCCTGACGGCTGATTCCTCACTTGGGGTTCGTGTTGAAAATGTTGAGGGTGTGACCAGGCTCTGGCTGACCCCTCGCCGGGGTGCGGAGGCTTATCTGGCGCAAGTGAGCTTCAACGGCGAGCAGCTGGAGCGTTTGCATTGCCGGGGGACTTCTGGAGATGAAGTTGAAGCAAACGCAGGTCAATGTCCCCTTGGCTGGACACCGATGAAGCAGTCAGCTCCTTAAGAGCGACTTGGAGAGATTCGTGCGCCTCGCGAGATTCGCGAGACCCGAGATGCGTGATCCTGTTCGTGCGGTTTTTTCTCGGCTTCCTGTGCTGATCAGGGGATAGTTGTTGGCATTCGTATTTCTTCCGGCTAGGTTTAAATCGACGTCTTTTCTCGCCGTCCGTGCTCACCCGATTCGCTGCTGGCGCTCTCGCCGCCGCTTCCATCTCCACTCTGGCTGTCGCCGCTGAAGCTGGCACCAAGCGCCCTGTGCGCTGGGTGTCCGGTGGTGCTGTCTGGACCACCAAGTCCAAGGCTTTCAAAAAGTTCTTCAAGAACGGTGAAATCACCGATCGCGCTCTTGAGGCTGGCATCAACAACTCCGGTTGGACTGCCGATGAGATCCAAGAGGGCATGACCAAAACCTATGAAGTGGATCTGGTGGGCGTGTCCCGCTTCCTCTACTCCAAGGATGGTGTCAAGTTCCTGAAGGATCAGACCCGCTCCTACTTCCCCTACTGGCAGAAGAAGAAGACCGCTGTTGTGGCTCTTCGCTCCGCCATCATCCTCGACGCTGCTGACGGCAAGATCTCTTCCGCCGGCATCATGAAGCAGCTGCCCGTTGCCTTCCGTCTGAACGACAACGGCTCCTCCGACGGCGCTCAGAACGTCTGCAAGGACGGCCTCGACGGTGCTCAGGCCACCTCACTGCTGTCCTGGTACGTGTTCCTGCCCGCTTGCGTGCAGGCCAACCAGATCCTCCCCGCTGCTCCCGCTCCCCGCGCCGCTGCTCCCGTCCGCGGCCTCTGGTGATCGGTTGAAATCTTCGGATTTCATTGCATCGTTCGAACCCCGGCAATGCCGGGGTTTTTTTTTATGTCTTTCAGCCCCGGCGGCCATCAATCCGCCAGTGCTGCAGTCGCATCGGCAGCTGTTGACCAAGGCGATGCGTCAGTTCCTGGGTCAAGCTGGCAAGAGCAGTGGGCGTGCCACAGGTCTGGCGTTCAACGGCCAGTCGGTAGGGCCGTCCTGCACCCAGCCAGCGGCTCATCAAGGCCTGATCCAGGCGCAGGTTGGAGGATTCTTTCCAGTTGGTGCTTTCGAGGCTCCAGCCGCAGGCTTCCAGTTGTTGCATGAGGGCTTCACGCTCCGACTTTTGGCTGAGCCATTGGGCTTCCAGTTGTTGCAAGCCATGCAACGCCTGAGCGGTTTCGGGGGCGAAGGCACCCTGGCTGTGCTCCAGCAGAGCCGACGCAGGGCCCAGTTCAGATTCACTCAACAGAAGGCGTAGCCGGGCTCCTTTGCCTGTTCGCTTGGTGATGGTGGGCCAGAGATCCATCAAGGATGACGACTTGAGATCGTCCTGATTGAGGCGTCCGCCGATGACTTCAAAGTTGAGGTTTGCACTCAGAGCCTTGAGGTCGTTCGGGTCGCCTAGCAAGGCCGGCCTCTGTAGGGGATCCAACAGGGTGAGCTGCGCGTCCAGCCGCGCTTCATCGGTTTCTGAACCGCACAAAATCATCACCCCTCCTTCCGCAACAGCGGCCAGGGGATCCAAACTCCAGAGCAAAGAGCGACCACCGAGCATCAGAACGCGGTCGGTACGGCTCCAGTTCAGATCAGCCCAGAGGCGCTGGCGGAGGGTCTGCAGTCGCTCACCGTCGATGGCCAGTTGCCGTTGAAGCCAACGCTCGAGCTGAGGTTGATCGGGGCCACTGCTCACTAGAAGCGGATGGGCATCCTCCGCTTCCACAGCGGCGGCAAGCTGAGCGGCCCGGCGCTCGAGAATCCGCTCCCGCCGCTGACCTTCCCAACCCTGATGGCTTGGGGCCCAAAACGCTTCCCCTTGAAGGGCATCGGGAAGGTACTGCTGGGCGACCCAATGCTCCCGGAAGGCATGGGGATAGCGGTAGCCCTGACCATCGCCGAAGGCGTCCCCATCACGATTGGCATCCCTTAAGTGGGTGGGGACGTCTTGGCGCTGGGCGCTGCGAACCTGTCGAAGCGCCTCGAAGAAGCCACCGGTGCTGTTGCTCTTGTCGGTGCCGGCCAGGTAAAGAGCTGCCTGGGCCAGGGGGTAGAGGCCTTCGGGCAGACCAATGCGTTCAAAGGCCGCGGCACAGGCTTCTACCACCACCACGGCCTGAGGATCGGCCAGACCGACATCCTCACCAGCAGAGATCAGCATGCGCCTGAAGATGAACCGGGGATTTTCACCGGCCTCAACCATGCGAGCCAGCCAGAACAGAGCCGCGTCGGGATCGGAGCCCCGGATCGACTTGATGAATGCGCTGATCGTGTCGAAGTGCGCGTCCCCCTGCTTGTCGTACAGAACGGCCCTCTGCTGGATGGATTCCTCGGCAATGCCCAGATCGATGCGGACTAAGCCGTTCTCATCCGCTGGGGTGCTGTCCACCGCCAGTTCCAGGGCATTGAGGAGACTGCGCGCATCACCGGATGCCACATCCACGAGATGGGCCGCGGCCTCAGGCTCGATTTTGATCTTGCGATCGCCGTAGCCACGCTCGGGATCCTTCAAGGCGCTGTTGAGGAGCTTGCTGAGGTCGCCTGGCGTGAGCGCCTGAAGTCGGAACAGACGGGAGCGGCTGACAAGAGCCTTGTTGACTTCGAAATAGGGGTTTTCGGTGGTGGCACCGATCAGGGTGAGCGTTCCGTTCTCAACCCAGGGGAGTAGGGCATCCTGTTGTGCACTGTTGAAGCGATGCACTTCATCGATGAAGAGGATGGTGCGCAGACCATGGCGCTCCAGTCGCTGTCCGGCCTCGCTCACTTCGGCACGCAAGTCTTTGACCCCTGCGAGAACCGCATTCAGGGAGCTGAAATGAGCCCTGGTGTGATTGGCGATGATTCGGGCCAGGGTCGTCTTCCCGACACCTGGTGGGCCATGAAGGATCAAATTCCCAACACGATCTGCGGCGATGGCACGGCGCAGCAATCGACCCTCCGCAAGGATCGCTCCCTGGCCGACAAATTCGTCGAGGTTGCGCGGGCGCAACCGATCAGCGAGAGGAGCCTGTCGACGCCGCAAGGTCTCCCGTTGAAAACTGAATAAATCGGAATCCTGCGTTCCGCTCAAGAGCGTTAGATGTGCATGGCCCAATTCTTGCCCGAAACGGCCCAGCTATTTCCTTTTTCGCGGTCATAATGCGGCCGACCGGATCTGAACCGTGCGAGCGCTAACTTCCTGCCTGGCCTTGGCACTGACTACCACTGCACTCAGTGCCTGTGGTGGAAAGGGTGAGGCGCAGAGACCCCTGCCCGAAGTGCAGCAGGCTGCAGTGAAGGAGGCGTCCTTCACCGACGACATCGACACGGTGAGCACGCTTGAGGCCAACGATCTGGTTCAGCTTGCAGCACAGGCCACGGGAAGGGTTCTGGAGCTGAAGATCGCCCAAGGCGACAAAGTCGCGCCCGGGCAACTGCTGATGGTTCTGGATCAGGCCCAGGAGCAGGCGCGACTGGCTTCGGCGAAGGCTCAGGAACAGAAGGATCTGCTTGAGCTGAAGCGCTACGAGTTTCTTGTTCCACTGGGAGCAGCCCCTGCTTCTGAGCGTGATCAGCGCCGAGCCATTTACATCGCCTCCCGCGCGCAGGTGCAGGCACAGGAGGCGACGCTTGCCTACAGCAACTTGCAATCGCCGATTGGCGGCACCGTGGCTGATGTTTCCGTGAAAGTGGGCGACGTGGTGCGTTCTGGAGATCCATTCACCAAGTTGATCCGCAACAACACGCTGGAGGCGCGTGTGGAAATTCCCTCCACCTCTGCCACCCGCGTGAAGGTTGGTTTGCCCGTGCTGCTCAGTCGTCCAGGCAGCGATGAGGTGATCGCCGAGAGCACCGTGCTTTCGGTGGATCCCAACATCACCTCAGACACCCAGGCCTTGCTGGCCCTCGCCGTGTTCCCTAACCCTGACGGAAAATTGCGTAATGGGCAGCGCCTGCGAACGCGTTTGCAGCTCGAGGAACGCAAGCAGCCCTCCGTGCCGTTTGCCGCTGTGACTCAATCATCCGGTCAGAGTTTCGTGTTTCGCCTTGGCACCTTCAAGGAACTCGAGGCCCAGCCTGGAAAAGCTGATCTTGCCCGGATCAAAAAAGGAATCGAGCTCGGCAAAATTCCCTCCACAACACTGTTTGCGTTGCAAACTCCGGTCACCCTCGGGTCTCTGCAGAACAACCGTTACCCCGTCACAAAGGGTCTGAAACTTGGTCAGAAGGTTATCACCAGCAACCTGCTGAGCTTGCGACACGGTGTGCCGGTCAAGGTGAAGGGCTGAGGGTCTAAATCATGTCTGCATCCAATAACTTCATTACGCGACCGGTTCTGACAACGGTCTGCAGCATTCTCATTGTGATTGTTGGCCTGATTGCCATTCCAATCCTGCCCATTGAGAACCTTCCTGATATTGCTCCTCCCACGGTGAAGGTGAGAGCGACGTACACCGGTGCCGACGCGGTGTCGGTTGAAGAAGGGGTCACCACCGTTCTGGAGCAGCAGATCAACGGTGTGGAGAACATGGATTTCATTAAATCCAACAGTTCTTCCGATGGTGTGAGCGCGATCGATGTTGCCTTCGCCAGTGGCACCGATGGCGACATCAATCAGGTGAACGTGCAGAACAGGGTGTCGCTGGCAGAACCGCAGCTTCCCGAGGAGGTGCGGAAGGCCGGGGTCACCGTGAACAAGGCATCCAACTCCATCCTGCTCGTTTACAACTTCGGAAGCGCTAATCCAGAGGAGATTCTCTACAGCGCGGAAACCATCAGCGGTCTTCTCGATCTCAAGCTCACTGATTCGATCAAGCGTGTGACCGGTGTGGGCGACCTCACCTATTTCGGGAACCGCAAACTGGCCTTCCGTCTCTGGCTCGATCCCAGCAAGTTATCCACCTACGGGCTGACCTCCACCGATGTGGTTAATCAGCTCAGCAGTCAGAATCGTCTGGTTCCAGCCGGACAGGTGGGTGGCGAACCGTCGCCGAAAGGGCAGGAATTCACATTCACTGTTCAACTTCAGGGTCGCCTGCGCAGCGTTGAAGAATTTGAAAACATGATTGTTCGAACTGCCGATGAAGGTGGTTTGGTGCGGTTGCGTGACGTGGGCAGCGTTCAGCTGGGCGGTGAGTCTTATGCGGTGAGTGCCACGGATCTTCAGGGGGTCCCATCGGTGGGTCTGGCTGTTTATCAGCTCACAGGCAGTAACGCCCTCGAGGTATCAGACGGCGTCAAGAAGGTGCTTGCTGAATTCGAGAAGACCATGCCGATCGGCATGAAGATGGAGAAGATCTACGACAACACTGACTTCATCACGGCATCGATCAAAGGAGTCGTGAACTCCCTCCGCGATGCTGTGATCCTGGTGGTGCTGATTCTCTTTCTGTTTCTTCAGAATTGGAAAGCGACCTTGGTCCCCGGAATTGCAATTCCGGTTGCATTGATTGGAACCTTCGGGCTGGTTTTGGCCTTTGGTTTTTCGCTTAATCAGCTCACCCTCTTCGGCCTTGTGCTCGCAACAGGTCTCGTCGTTGACGACGCGATCACGGTGATTGAAGACACGTCCACGAAAAAGTCTGAAGGACTCAGTGCCCTTGAAGCGGCTAAATCCACGATGGATGAGTTGTTTTCAGCCATCATCGCCACCTCTCTGGTGAAGTTTGCCGTGTTCCTGCCGGTTCTCTTCTTCCCAGGCGCGACAGGAACGATTTACAAGCAATTCGCGGCCACGGTGATTTTCTCGATCGCCATTTCCACCTTTAACGCCCTCACCTTCTCGCCGATGCTCTCGGCCCTGTTGCTGGCGCGGGAGTCGAAGGATCCTGGCCGCAAGGTTTACGCCATCGCCGGAACCGTGATCGGATTCTTTTACGGGCTTCTGGTGGTGGGTGATGGTGCGGCGTTGGTGATGGTTCCGACCCTCGTTGGTGCTCTGGTCGGACTTCTCCTCTCTCGTTTTCTGCAGCGACCTGCGGTTCTGCCCTTCACGGTTGGTGGCGCCATCGCCGGGTTGGTGCTCGTGGGGGTGAGCCGGATTGTTCCGGTGATTCTCTATCCCGCCCTTGGCCTCACGCTGGGTTGGTTCACCCCGGTGATCTTCGCCAATTTCAATCGTTTCTATGCGGTGATGGAAGCCCGCTATTCCTCCGCTCTGAACTGGGCTCTGGGATCACGCCGGCTTGTGATGGGAATTCTCGGTGTCGGCATCCTGCTCACAGCTGTTGCGTTCCGAGCGATCCCGGGCGGCTTCGTACCCATTGAGGACCAGGGGTATGCCATTGGCGTTGTCCAGGCTCCTGAAGGTGTGTCCACTCAGGTGACTGAAGCCATCAACCAGAAGGTGGCCGCCGTGTTGAGAACGGAGAAAGACATCACAGCCGCATCCGTGTTCAGCGGCGCCAGCCTTGATGGAAACAGCCCGAACAAAGGTCTGTTTTTCTTTGGCACAAAGAACTGGTCTGATCGCAAAGAACGAGACCAGAACGTGGGTGCCATCGTGGAGCGACTCAACCAGAAATTGGCTGCTTCGATTGATGGTGCGCGGGTCATCGTTGTCGAGCCTCCAGCCATTCCTGGCTACGGAACCGGAGGCGGCTTTGAGTTCCAATTGTTGGATCAAAGCGGTGGCGCCTACAACCTTGCTGATCTCTATGCGACGGCCGGACGCCTCGTGCAGGCAGGCAATGCCGACCCTGATCTCAACAGGGTGTACACCCTGTTTGCTCCTGAGTCTCCTCAGATCGAGATCAAGGTCGATCGTGAGCGCATGGCAGCCGTTGATGTTGATTTTGGCTCTGCGATGCAGACCTTCAGCGTGAATTTCGGTGGCTTGTACGTCAACGACACCTTCCAGGAAGGCAAGGTCCGCCGCGTTTATGTGCAGGCTGATGCGGAGAGTCGGGCGACACCTGAAAAACTTTCAGCGATCTATGTGAAAGATCAGAGCGGCGAGCAGATTCCCCTCTCTGAGTTCTTCACGGTTCGCGAAACCCTGGGTCCCACAGTTGTTCCTCACTTCAACCTGTATCGGGCGATCAAAATTGAGGGCACACCAGCTGCTGGCAAGAGCTCAGGCCAGGCGATCACGGCCATGAAAGGCACCTTTGAAACCCTGAATCCCCAGGGGCTCGGTTTCGACTGGACCGGTATTTCCCGTGAAGAGGTGAAAGCAGGTGCTTTGGCGGTGGTGATCTTTGCCCTGGGCATCCTGGCGGTGTATTTGGTGCTCTCAGCGCAATATGAAAGCTACTCAGATCCCCTGATCATCCTGATGACGGTTCCGACGGCCATGCTCGGGGCCCTGGTGTTTCTGGCGCTGCGGGGTGAGGTGCTCAATGTGTACGCGCAGGTAGGCCTGGTGATGCTGATCGGGCTTGCAGCCGGCAATGGCATCCTCATTGTGGATATGGCCAACCAGCGCATGCAGGCCGGTGCCAATGCTCTGGATGCTGCCCGTTTCGCCGCAGGATCCAGACTCAGGCCGATTCTGATGACGGCGATTTCATCGCTGTTCGGTTTCATCCCCCTGGTGTTTGCCAGTGGTGCTGGTGCGCGCAGTCAGACATCGCTCGGCGCTGTGGTGTTCGGCGGACTGCTCATTGCCACGGTGCTGTCTCTGTTCGTTGTTCCCGTCTTTTACGTGGTGATGAAGAGCCTTTTGGGTGAGGCAGATGGTCAGTCTGAGGCAGGGGCCAGCTCATGACCCAGGCTCCTTCTGGTCAGAATTCGGGAAAACCACCTGGATTCAACGGATTCAAAGTTCTCTGGTCGGCATTCATCGGTGCCGGGATCGGGCTTGTGTTGGCGTTTTTTCTCGAAACCTTCATCCGTCATACCCCTGCGGATCTATCCAACAATCGCCTCACCTATCTCTACGGCGTGGTGGTGGCATCGGCGGCTCTGTTCGGTTCCTCCATCGAGAGCATGCGCCAACTTCAGGAGGCTTCGCCCGAGCCTGAGTATCACCACAAGCAACGCAGACGTCGCCAATAAAAAAGCCCCCCTTTGGGGAGGCTTTCTGGCTACTGCGAGGTGCAGGTTGGATCACGTGATCACCGTGGGCTTGTCCATGCCCGTGCGCTGCTCTAGTTCAGCGAGGTCATTGATGGCCGTGATCATGCCTGCCAAGGCAGTTTGGGGATCCTGGTTGAGATCGCCGCTGCTGGGGACGTAGCTCTCGAGATAGATCCGGATCGTGGCGCCTTTGGTGCCGGTGCCCGAGAGACGCAGCACCACTCGGCTGCCGTCATCCAACAGGATGCGCAGGCCCTGCCCCGTGGTCACGGACCCGTCCACGGGGTCGGTGTAGCTGAAGTTGTCGGCCGCGCTGATGGTGCGCCCGGCAAACGCTTGCCCAACAAGGTCTGGAAGCATGCTCTCGAGACGGTCGTAAAGCCCGTGGGCGGCTTCGCTGGCAACAGCCTCATAGTCGTGACGCGAGTAGTAGTGGCGTCCGAAGCGCTTCCAGTGCTCGGTCATGATGTCAGCGACGCTGCAGCGGCGCTCGGCCAAGATCTGCAGCCAGAACAGCACGGCCCAGAGGCCGTCCTTTTCGCGCACATGGTTGCTGCCGGTGCCGAAGCTCTCTTCACCGCACAGTGTGATTTTGCCGGCATCCAGCAGGTTGCCAAAGAATTTCCAGCCAGTTGGGGTTTCGAAGCAGTCAATCCCCAGCTCTTTGGCCACCACATCCACCGCAGCGCTGGTGGGCATCGAACGGGCCACCCCGGCCAGGCCATTGGCATAGGCCGGAGCCACCGTGGCGTTGGCGGTGAGCACCGCAAGGCTGTCGCTTGGATTCACAAAGCAGCGCTGGCCCAGGATCATGTTGCGATCGCCATCACCGTCGCAAGCAGCGCCGAAGCGGTACTCGTCCCCATCGAGGAGCAGTTCAGCCAGTTCGTGGGCATAGGTGAGGTTGGGATCGGGGTGTCCACCACCAAAGTTTTCGAGGGGCGTGCCATGGCGCACGCTTCCAGCTGGTGCTCCGAGCAAACCTTCCAGCAAACGTCGCGCATAGGGGCCGGTCACGGCATGCATGGCGTCGAAGGCCAGGGGGAAGTCACTGCGGATCAGATCGCGGATCCGATCGAAATCGAACAGCTCCTGCATCAACTCCACGAAATCATCCACGCCATCGATGACCTCCACGTCCATGGCGCCAATGGAATGCTTGCCAGGGGCATCGAGGCTGGGGGTTCGCGCCTCGACGATGGCGTACTGCTCGAGTGTCTTGGTGCATTCGAAGACGGCGTCCGTGAAAGAGGCAGGCGTAGGCCCCCCGTTGGCACCGTTCACCTTCACGCCGAAATCCCCTTCGGCTCCCCCTGGGTTGTGACTGGCCGAGAGGATGATTCCACCGATCGCCTGACGCTTGCGGATCAGATTGGATGCTGCTGGTGTGGAGAGGATGCCAGCCGTGGTGACAATCACCTTGCTGAGACCGTGCGCTGCGCCCATGCGCAGAATGATGTCGATGGCCCGGGCATTGCCGTAGCGACCGTCGCCCCCCAGGACCAGGGTGCCGCCTTGAACCCCAGGGAGTGTGCGGAACACTGCCTCAACAAAGCTTTCCAGATAGTGCGGCTGTTCGAACTGGCGGCTGCTCTTACGCAGTCCGGACGTGCCGGGTTTCTGGTCAGTGAAGGGAGCGTCCAGACGCACAAGGGTGTGCGTCGGTTCGGCCGAGGCGGATGCGGTCATCCCATCAGACAGCAATTCAACGGGAACCTAAACACGTCTGAAGCCGTTAGGGGTGTTCGGCACAACCAGTTGTTGCAGCTACCTTTGAAGGAAGGGAGAACGTTGCGTTGTATGCAGATCGATCATCCGAATGCCGGACCTCTCTCGGAGGAGCAAAAAGCAGTGCTTGATGAATTCCGCAAGCGCCTGGAATCCATGGTGTCCAGCCACGGGCTGACGAGTGATGACATGAACGAATTGATCCGAGATCTGAAGAGCCACCCACTGATCAGCGCGCAGTTGCTGGATGAAGCGCGTTCAGAAGTCTCTCGACTTCTGCCCGGTCAGCGTTTCAGTTTCGATTGGTCTTAAGAGACCTCAGGCCTTGCCTGGAGCCGGGGTGGCTTGCTTTTTGGGTTTGACCGGTTTGGCGCAGACCACCGTGAGCCGACGTGCTGGCCTGTCGATGCTGTCGCGCCGCTGGAAGGTGTTCGGTGTGGCGGGGGTGGAGGCCTGAATGAGCTCCCACACGGCGTCTTTGCAGGCCGCGGGGAGTCGGGGGTGGTCCATCAAGGGGTCTGCTGTCTTCCGGGTTGCTTCGCAGAGATCCGCATCGTTCTCCCTGGAGCAGGCGTAGGCCTGCAGTTGAAGCGAGCGCAGCTCGTCTTTGGTGGGCAGAGGTACATACTCAACCTTCGCTTGGGCGGCAGGCACCCTCAACACCGCGAGGCTGAGCAGAAGAGTCAGGAAGCGCAAGGCGAGGTGAGGGAAGAGGTCGTCATTCTGCCTCTGATTCCAGACCATTGGATCCGTTGAGGATCGTCTGACAAGCGCCTGCCAATTCGTCTTTGAGAGCCGGTATGTGGTGTTTGAAGCCATGCTCGGCTTGAGCGATCCACACCATGTCGATTGAATCGGACAGTGTCAGTCCTGCGACCAGGTTCTTGCCGCCGTAGCGGTCGTCCTCACCCTGAATGATGAACACGGGCTTGCGGATGTGTTGGAGGTGGCGAAGCCGGTCCCAGTGGCTTCCCTCTTTGTGGAATGGGTAGCCGAGCACCACACAGCCAGCTGCGCCTGTTCTGTCGAGCGCTTTGGTCACGATGGCTCCTCCCAGTGATTTGCCGACAAGGATCAGTGGTTGGTGATGACGCCGCCGCAAGCGCTGACAGCGCTGAATGAGCTGTTCGCAGAAAGCATCCACCTGGTGATCTGTGAGTTCGCGTTTCATTTGGTTGAGCTTTTGACCGCTGAAATCGCAGCGAACCACTGTGTAACCCTCAGCGCACAGCTTGCGGGCGATTCCTGTGTTGAACGGGCTGTAACAGGGGTCGGTCTGACCTGGAATCTGCAGGACGATCGCTCTTGCGTTGTTCTCTCTGCCATCAACAAAGGTGATCCGTCCTGCCAGAAAGCGCAGATAAAGGCCGCGGGCGCTGAAGTTGCGCCGAATCAAAAGGCGCAGGGCCCGCATGACCTTGCCGGCGAACGTTTGATCCTCTGCATTGTTTGCCACTGCCGCACTCGGCACGCTGTCGATCCATTCTGCGGCCTATGCGCTCGTTGATGGTCAGTTCTGGTCCGGGCTCTATCCGATCGATCACTTCGCTGAATTGTGCTGCTCTTTAGGTTCCTTCCTTGAGAGGGTCGCAATAAAATCAACAATGATCGGTGTTGATTTCTTTGGGTTGCTCCAAAGCGCTTTCTTGGTCTTCGGTTAGTGGCTCATTTATTTGTTAATCATAGATTGACTGTTCTGTGGTCATGTGCCGTTGAGCGCAGGGTGACCAGCATTCGATCAATGGAATAGGTGATTAAGAGAATGGCTAAAATCGCAACCGCAGTCTCTAGGACGCAGATGCTTTGGTAGCCAGTTGTGAGTAGGGGATTGCTTTTGAGGTTTTTGGTGAGCTGGTCAAAGCCAAGGTCGACAAGTTCAAAGAAGGCAGCGGCAAGACTGAAGAGAGCCAGGATGAATAATCGACTGATTCGCTCTTCTTTCTTAAAGACAGATGTGTGTCTGCTGAGGTTGATCTGAAAATTGCAGATCAGGAAAAACATCGCAAATAGGGCGAGGTGCATGACCTCTTTTTGCATGTAGACCTCAATGATTTCGACGGTGATGACCGTGATGGCTGCCACGGCTAAGAACAACCTCAGGACACCGAGTAGGGCAAATAATGATCTTTTGCTGATGGTCCCATGGGTGAATGAGGTCATCGTCAGGCTTGGGGAAGGCCTTTAGTCTGCTTAGGCTCCTCGGCAACACACGTGTAGTCAACTAAAAATTCAATTTTGCGTGTGATGGCAGCTTGGCCCGAAACACGTTGTTGTTGGCTGCTATCTCTTCAGCTGTTTGAGCTTCTTTCTTCACCACTGCCGCACTTGGCACGCTGCCGTTCCAGTTTGCGGCGCATGCGCTTTGTGATGCCCAGTTCAGCGCCGCGCCACATGCGATCGATCTCACGGGTGAAGTGCGCTGCCAGTGTGGGTGAGTGAATCACCAGCAGGGTTTCGTCGTTCTGATGAGCAGCCGACGGTGACCAATTGAAGGATCCCGTGATTACTTTGCGGTTGTCGATCACGGCGAACTTATGGTGCAACTTGTCGCCGCGGGCGAGGCGGGGGGTGCCGACGCCCTTCAGGGCCTTGGCCAAGGGGCGGTTGCCCTGTTCCAGCTTGCAGAAACGGTCGGGCAGTGCCACCCCGAGTAAATCGAGCACCTCTGAAAAAGATCGACTGGCGAAGCCCGGGTCCGCCAGCAGCCGGATCGCTACTCCGGATTGAACACGTTGGGCCAACACATCCGTCAGCGACTGGGCCGAGAACACGAACAGGGCCAGATCAATGCTGCGCTCTGCCGTGCTCAGGTGTTGTGCAATGAGTTGGAGGCCATGGCCTTTGGACCGCTTGCTGTGAGGAGCGAACAGCACATCCATCCGTGTTCCCTCCACCGTCACGCTTTGGACAGGCCGGCTTGGCTTTCCTCTGCCAAAGCGACTGTTCTGGAGGCCTCCCGGACCATCCCCCCACAGGATCTGAAATTCTTCTTGGAACACAGCAGCCAGTTCGGTGCTTTGGATGCTGAGCAGATGATTCACATTCCCGCGGGTCCGTGGTGCTCCACCGTCGCCGTGGACGCCAGAGCTTGTGAAGTTGGCACTCCCGGTGATCACCTGGCGCTTGTCGATCACCATGAATTTGTGGTGCATCAGTCCACTGCCGCGGCTGCCGTCCTCGGTGTCGTCGATGACAGGCACGCCGCCCTCATGCAGCAACCCCACGGCATCGCCTGCACGGCGCTCCCTTGCTGTCACCACGCCATCGCTGTCAACGTCGGCAAGGGCCTCCAAGCGTCGCAGTCTCTGACGAGCGTGGGGCGGCAGATCCGATTCATGCAGATCGGCCCAGGGTGCGCTGTAGCTGTTTTCAAGCACCACTTGCACGATCACGCCGCGCTGGTGGGCTCTCACCAGTGCGGCGGCGACCTGCGCAAGCGTGAGCTCCTGAACAGCAACCAGCAGTTCCGTCCTGGCAGCATCGATTTGCTCGATCAGGTGTCCTTCAAAATCGTCGCCGTTGCGCCACTGGCCACCGAGTGGAGAGCGGTAGCGACTGTTGTCGCGATGGTTGAAGCGAACCTCAATCGCCGTTGGCAATGGGAGTTCGCTGGGCGAGCGGCCGATCACCATGCCGGGCTGGCTGCAGCCCAGCAGCGTGAAGGCCAGTAAGGCGATCGGGCCGTAGTTCATCACCCTGGAGCGGATGGCAACAGGATTCCCCGATTGATGTCAGTGAGGCATCTCAGAAGTGCGCAGCATGGTGACGAACCAGAGACTGCTCAACACCAAGGCCACGCCGACACCGGCACCAATGCCAACCTTGGCCATCGTGAGTGGAACAGCCACTGGGAAAATCATGGCCCCCGCCAGGGGCGTGATGGCCACGAACCAGCGCAGTGGACGGTTGTTGGTCATCCCCACCCAATCAGAACCACTCAGCTTTGGCTTCGCTGGCGGGGTTGCTGTTGTCTTCAGGGGTCACACGCTCGAAGTTCAGCGTGATGTTGCGCTTCTGCTCTCCATCGGCGGCGGTTGCTTCGATGGGGTAGGCCTGCTCGCCGTCGCGGAATGGGACCTGGATGCGGAAGGTGCCGTCGCTGGAGAGGGGAACCTCTTCGCCGCCGATGGTGAGACGCGCCGAGGGATCAGTGGCTCCGTAAACAATCAGCTCAGCATCAGCAACCAGCCAGAAACTGCGCTGGCGCGGCGCCACACCGCCGAGACCTGATTCGTTGCGTCCACTGGCCCAAAGTCCTGCGCCGGAATCGCTCAGCCCCCGCTGATCGCCGGATTGTGAGTCCAGCTCATGCAGAACCTCAGAACCCACTCGGCGGCTGCGGAAGTGGGTGGTGGCGCTTTGATAGAGACGCTCGTGCAGGCCACTGTCACTGGGTTCGATCGGAGTGGTGACCGGCTGGGGAGCCGGCGCACTGGCATCGAGGCTGAAGGGAACAAACTGATCAAGAATCTGATCGCTTGGATGGAGAGCAGGCACCCGAGCAACCGATGAGAAGGCTAGGGACATCCACTGACTGCCGGCACGGAATCCGAGCTCAACTCGGTAGTCGCGATCGCACAGCGGCACTGGCAGATACCACTCGGTGCTGTGGCTATCGACAGGAACTTCCTGAAGGGTGTGGGGATGGGAGGAGCCATCTTGCAGGCCGGTAACATCTGCCAGGCGCAGGCTGAGGTGAGAGGCTCCCTCACTTTGGGCGCGCCGGCGGTCGTCATCCGAGAGTTCCCAGAACACGTAAGCCCACTGGGGGTCGCGGGGGAGGAAAACCACCCTGGTGTTGGCCTGAGGCCGAGCTGGGGGGTTGAGTTCAGCTTCAATCGCCTTGAGATCGCCACCACGACGTTCCTGTCGTTCGGCAATGGCTGAAACGAGGTCTTGCTTGCTCTTGCGGCTATAGAGAGTCACGCCCAGGTCACTCGCCATCTGACGCAGCTGACGAAGAGTCAGTCGGGCAAGATTTGTGATGGCCTGCGTCACCGGGCGTGCTCCTGAGTTTCTTTGGGATCAGTCTGCAGGCAAATCCCTTTTTTCAAACAAGCGGAATGCCCAGGGTCAGCATCTTCTGACTGCAGCTGGTTTCGGCGCAAAAAAAACGGGGCGCTGGCCCCGTTGAAACGATTCGATTGCTTGAGGGCTCAGCGTCCGACGCTGCGGTAGGGAACCTTGGCGAGGTAGTCGATGTCTGCGGATCCACTGGGCGAAGCTCCCCGTGCATTCGACAGGCCGCGCACCCAGGGGAGATAGTCCGACGGTGATCCACCACGAACCCGTTTGGCTCTTGCAGGCAGTGCTTTGGCTGTGCCGGTGTAAACGACCTGAGGGAAGCCCAGGATGCCCCGGTAGTACTCGTCGTAACGGGGGGTGGTGATGTTGAAGGGGGTTTCACCCAGCTCGCGACCCGGGAGGACGCGGTTGCGTTGGTAAGGCACGGTGTCGTACCCAAAGGCGTTGAGGTACTCCTCGCTGTCGAGAAGGGCATCCACCATGCCCTCCACGCCCTTGGTGGCAATCACGATCGACCAGGCGATTTCCTCAGATTTTCCGTGGGTCTTGCGTCCGAGCACCTTTTCAACCAGATGGCGGACCACCTTGTAGTTGGAGTTGAGGTTATAGAAGCTGCGCTTGAACGTGTCGGAGAGGCAGAGACCTCGGATGAAATCGCGAACAGTGATCTGACCGCTACGGAGCTGGGATTCGAGAAAGATCTCACGGTCGCTCTTGAACGCGTGGAAAAAGATCTGGCGGTACGCCGACTCAATCACTGTCTTCAGGTTCTCCGGGTCCATGGAGATATCCATCTGACGCGTGCGCTGGTTCTCGTCAGACGCAACCCGGATGGCAGCGACTCGGTTGTTCTGCGTGGTTGGGGCGTACTGCAGAAGGGGGAGTGCCACGCGTTTCTAAATCCACTGGCGTGATCGTAGAAGTGTGAGTCAACACCCCTCTCAACTGCCCACCGGTGCCTCACAGTCCGTAACAGAGACGCTCACCAGCCAAAGAGGGAGTTCACTGGTCCACTAGCGGATGCAGCACCCCTTGGGGCAGCGTCCGAAAGCCGCGTTTCGACGCAGAAGGACGCATTGTTCGACAAGCCCTCAACGGTGCTCGAGCGCACTCTGACGTTCGGACCGTTGAAGCTGAATCGCTCCCACACCGTCATCATCTCGTAGCTCGTGCGCAAAATCAGGCCGTCGCGGTCGTCCATGCTGAAGGTGGATGTCGCTGGTGCTTTCTCGGCGTAGCCCTGGTCTCTGAGCAAGGTGCCGCTGCGCTCAGCGTCGGCGTCAGCAATCAAGGCAAAGCAGGTTTCGCCGTCGTGGGCATCGCCATCGCGATCCCAGGCCATGTTGGCGCTCCAGCGCACGTGGCTTCCGCCGATGATCCGTGCCGGATCCTGGCCGTGTTGCCGGGCCATCGCCACCAGCCGATCATCCGTTGGCAGGAGGTCGTCCACCACGATCAGTGATCCCCCGGCTTCGGCACGTCGGTGCAGAAGATGGTGAACGCTGCGCTGGGATCGCCACTGCCCGCAGCTGAGCCGGAAGAAGCTCAGAGCGTCAGGAATCTCCAGAGTCATGGTGAGAGAAGAACTTCACTGATGATTGCAGGAGGTCTGCAGTGCTGGGGACCCGCCGATTCAGCGCTCCTGGGCGAGGCGTTGGCGGCTCGCGGCTTCGGCACGTTCGATCAATGCGGTGAGGGTGAGTTCGAGCGGGGAGCATCCGCAGGTGTTCGCCAGGGCGTTGAGCTGATCGGAAATCACTTGGAACTGTCTGAGCAGCTCATCCTGGAAATCGGAAGCGTCACGCAGCGCAGGTTGGTCCCGGCACCAGGCCTGAATCTCGGCGTCGCTTGGCAGTGGTCCTTCACAACGCGGCGCTGCAATGGACTTCAGGGTGGACAGGCAGTGCGCCTGCAAGCGCAGATGGTGGCGGTCCAGGGTGGGAAGCAGGGTGGCTTCGATCCGCTCGGCGTCCTCGCGGCTGAGGGGCCCTTTGGGTGAAGAAGACTCGATCACAGCGGGGTCTTCGTGTCGTGGAGGTGGTCTGTGGGGCTGATCTGAAAACCGCAGGAGTGGCCTGATTCCAGGCGCCAGTGCACCCGTTCCACCTGACAGTCGGGGAACGTCATCCTGATCAGCTGCAGTTCCTGGTCGCAGATGGCGGGGAATTCCTCGGCGATGCGCTGCACGGAGCAGTGAAATTCACTGATGCACCACCCGTGACCATCCTGCGCAGGCGCCATATCGCTCACGTACCCCTCGCGACTGCGCAGATCAATAAGGGCACGCACCCGTTCCTCGAGCGGAGCATCACCGAGATGACGTCTGTACTGGTCGGCCTTGTCCTGCGCCTGCTGCTGGAGCAGAGCGCTCAGCATTTCCGGAGGCAGGCTTTGAGCCAATGAGTCCAGCAAGCCGATCGCGAAGGTTTCGCTGCCATCGGGAAAGTGTTGATGGCCGCGGGACGTGAGCCGCCAGAGGTTCGAAGGGCGCCCCGGTCCAGCAGTCACCGCGGTGGATTCCACCAGCCCCTCGTCTTCGAGGGTGCGCAGATGCCGCCGCATGGCCTGCACGGAGATGCCCAGTTGGCTGGCCAGTCCGGCCGCATCGATCTCACCCTGCCTCAACAGCAGGGTGAGGGTCGCTTCGCGGGTGGGTGCCTGGGATGGAGCGCCCATGACATCGGAATCGTCTCCTCACCATGCCATGGGATCTGGGCTCAAGCGATATTGACCTCGGGACTCAGATAGACGTCTTGAACGGCGTGAATCAGATCCACCCCTTCCTGACGGGGCTTTTGGAACGCCTTGCGCCCCATGATCAAACCGCTGCCCCCAGCCCGTTTGTTGATCACGGCTGTGCGGATCGCTTCATGCATGTCATCGCTGCCTGAGGCGCCGCCGCTGTTGATCAGGCCGATCCGGCCTGAGTAGCAATTGAGCACCTGATACCGACAAAGATCCACCGGGTTGTCACTCGAGAGTTCGCTGTAGATGCGATCGTCCGTCATGCCAAACGACTGGCCGAGAGCTTTGGCAACGGCGGGATAGCCACCGTTGTTGGCCGGCAGCTTCTGCTTGATGATGTCGGCGCCGATGGTGACGCCGAGGTGAACCGCCTGACCCGTGAGGTCGGCGGAGAGGTGGTAGTCGGCTTCGGGTTGCTTGAAGATCGGATTGCGCAGGTAGCACCACAGCACCGTGGCCAGGCCGCGGTCGTGGGCATGTTCGAACAGGGCCGCAATTTGTTGCAGTTCTCTGTTGCAGTCGTCGCTTCCGAAATAAATGGTGGCACCGATGGCCACAGCCCCCATGTCCCAGGCTTGGTCGACCGAGGCGAAGAGGATCTGCTCATGCACGTTCGGTGCTGTGAGCAGCTGGTTGTGGTTCACCTTCACCATGAACGGAATGCGGTGGGCCCACTTCCGGGCCACGGATCCCAAAACGCCGAGGGTGGAACACACGGCATTGCAGCCGGCCTCCACAGCCAGCTCGACGATCGCCTCGCTATCGAAGTAGTCGGGGTTGGGGGCGAAGGAATGGGCCGCAGAGTGCTCGATGCCTTGGTCGACCGGGAGGATGGAGAGGTACCCGGTGTTCGCGAGACGACCGCTTCCATACATCTGCTGAATGCTTCGCAGCACCTGGGGGTTGCGGTCGGTCAGGCTGAAGCGATCCACCACGTGGGTGTTGGGCAGATGGAGTCGCTCTTTGCTCACCCGGGGAGCGGCGTTCAGCAGCAGTTCAGCTTCATCTCCCAGCCAGTCGCTGATCGGACGGTTGGCAATGGCCATGGCGGATCACTGTGTTGATGCGCCGAAGGTAATGACAGCCCACAGATCCGTCAGTGCCTGGGCAACATCGCTTGTCCGTTGTGGTGATCCGGTGTCATTCACAATGGCTGGATCCGTCGGGTGATGGATCCGTGCTCTAGGCTCCAAAAAACGAAACCAATAGGTTTCGTATCTCCCCCCGGTTCTCTTCCCCGTAGCCCCGTTTCGCGCCATGACAGACGCCCCTGCCGGCACTTCAGAACCGACTGCTGAGAGCCTCGAGGTCATCCGTAAATTCGCAGAGACCTATGCCCAGCGCACAGGGACCTATTTCTGTAGCGACCCCGGTGTGACCGCTGTTGTGCTGAAGGGACTGGCGCGTCACAAGGATGAGCTCGGTGGTGCTCTCTGCCCCTGCCGTCACTACGAGGACAAGGAAGCAGAGGTGTCCCAGGCGTTCTGGAACTGCCCTTGTGTGCCGATGCGTGAGCGCAAGGAATGCCATTGCATGCTTTTCCTCACTGAGGACAATCCTTTCCGGGGTGATGAGCAGACGATCAGCACCGAAACCATTCACGCCACTGCCGGCTGATTGCCATGACCTCCACGTCCACACGGGATCTTGTAAGCCAGCCGTACAAATACGGCTTCGTCACCGAGATCGAGACCGACAAGATTGCTAAAGGTCTCAGTGAAGACGTGGTGCGTCTGATTTCTGAGAAGAAGGCTGAACCCGACTTCCTGCTCCAGTTCCGACTGAAGGCCTTTCGCCATTGGCTCACCCTTGAAGAACCCGATTGGGCTGCGCTTGGGTACCCGCCGATCGATTACCAAGACATCGTTTATTACGCAGCTCCGAAGCAGCAGGAGAAGAAGGCGAGTCTCGATGAGGTCGACCCCAAGTTGCTGGAAACCTTCGACAAGCTCGGAATCCCTCTGAGTGAGCAGAAGCGTCTGAGCAATGTGGCTGTGGATGCGGTGTTTGACAGTGTCTCTATTGCCACCACCTACAAGGAAAAGCTTGCAGAGCACGGTGTGGTGTTCTGTTCCTTCAGTGAGGCTGTCAAGGAACACCCAGACCTGATCGAGCGCTACCTGGGCACCGTGGTGGCCAGCAACGACAACTACTTCGCGGCTCTCAATTCCGCCGTGTTCAGTGATGGATCCTTCGTGTTCATCCCCAAAGGCGTTGAGTGCCCAATGGAGTTGTCCACGTATTTCCGCATTAACTCAGGAGACACAGGGCAGTTTGAGCGCACGCTGATCGTTGCCGAAGAAGGTGCGTCGGTGAGCTACCTCGAGGGCTGCACCGCTCCGATGTTCGACACCAATCAGCTGCACGCGGCTGTGGTTGAGCTGGTGGCGCTGGATGATGCGTCGATCAAATATTCCACGGTGCAGAACTGGTACGCCGGCGATGAGAACGGTGTGGGAGGGATCTACAACTTTGTGACCAAGCGAGGCCAGTGCCGCGGGGCGCGGAGCCGCATCAGCTGGACACAGGTGGAAACAGGTTCGGCGATCACCTGGAAATACCCGAGCTGTGTTCTTCAGGGAGCTGACTCGGTTGGCGAGTTCTATTCCGTGGCGCTCACCAACAACCGCCAGCAGGCCGATACCGGAACCAAAATGGTTCACGTCGGTCCCCGCACTCGCTCAACGATCGTGAGCAAAGGCATCAGCGCGGGGCACTCCAGCAACAGCTATCGCGGCCTGGTGCAGATCGGCCCGGGTGCCTCCGGCGCCCGCAATTACAGCCAGTGCGATTCGATGTTGATCGGTGATCAGGCAGGTGCCAACACCTATCCCTACATCCGCTCCCAGCAGCCTGATTCAGCTGTGGAGCACGAAGCCAGCACCTGCCGAATTTCCGAAGACCAGCTTTTCTACCTTCAAAGTCGCGGCATCGGTTTTGAAGAAGCTGTGTCCATGATGGTGAGCGGCTTTTGCCGCGATGTGTTCAATCAGCTGCCCATGGAGTTCGCTGCCGAAGCGGACAAGCTTCTCGCTCTCAAGCTCGAGGGCTCCGTGGGCTGACGTCCGCAGCTCTCCTGAACGAGTTTCCTTTTATCCCGCCCTCTCTTCCATCGTGATCCGCCCCGACGCCGAGCTGCTCCTCGACATTTCCGACCTGCATGCGTCCGTGGAGGATCAACCCATCCTGAAGGGTGTGAATCTGCAGGTTCGTGCCGGTGAAATTCATGCCGTCATGGGGCGTAACGGCAGTGGCAAGAGCACACTCTCCAAAGTTCTTGCCGGTCACCCTGCGTATCGGGTCACCGGAGGATCGGTGCGTTACCGCGGTGACGATCTCCTAACGCTCGAACCCGAGCAACGGGCCCGCCTCGGTGTGTTCCTTGGCTTTCAGTATCCGGTGGAAATTCCAGGCGTCAGCAACCTGGAATTCCTCAGGGTGTCCACCAATGCTCGCCGCGAGACCCAGGGGCAGGAGGAGCTCGACACCTTCGACTTCGAAGACCATGTGCGCGAAAGGCTGAAGGTGGTTCAGATGGACCCTGCCTTCCTTGATCGAAGCGTGAATCAGGGATTCTCCGGGGGAGAGAAAAAACGCAATGAAATCCTGCAGATGGCTCTTCTTGAGCCGGTGGTCTCCATCCTGGACGAAACCGATTCCGGGCTCGACATCGACGCCCTGCGCATCGTTGCCAGTGGCGTGAATCAACTTTCCAGCCCGGAGACCGCATCCATCTTGATCACCCACTACCAGCGGTTGCTGGATGAGATCACTCCTGACTATGTCCACGTGATGGCTGCAGGTCGCATTCTGCGGACCGGCGGCAGGGAGCTGGCGTTGGAGCTTGAGCAGATCGGATACGACTGGGTGGACGAGCAGCTGGCTGCTGAGGGAGTGGTTTGATCATGGTCAACACGGTGTTGACACCAGTTCAGAAGCGGGGGCAGGCCAATCTCGAGCGGCTGGGTCTGCCGACCCGACGCCAGGAAGCCTGGCGGCTCACAGATCTCAAGCGGCTGGAGGCGATGGCCTCCCTGCCGTCCGTTGAAGGGTCTGCTCAGCATGCCTGGCCTTCCATCCACCAGGGCGTGACCCGCTTCGTGATCGGAACCGGCGTCGATCCCCTCGAAGGAGTTCAACTTCCTGAGGGTGTCTCGCCTTTGAGCGAAGCCGAGCTCGAGCAGGCCCTTGGGCACACCCTGGATCGCTGTGGTTGCGCTGAGACCTGGCCCGTGGAGCTCAACCATGCCCGCAGCCAGCGCGTTTTGGCTCTGCGCGTGCGCGGCTCGGTGGCTCCGCTCGAAATTGTGCTGGCTGCAGGGGGTGGTCTGGTGGCCACGCGGGTGCTTTTGCTTCTCGAGGAAAAGGCTGAGCTGGATCTGTTTCAGGTGATTCCTGCTGAGCGTGAATCCGCGGCTGCGCCGTTGGCGCACAGCCATGTGATTGAGGTGCATCTGGGACAGGAAGCGCGCCTGCGCCATGGCGTTCTGGCCAGTGCGAGTGACGACAGCTCCTTGCTCGCCCATCTGGCGGTGGAGCAGGAACCTCGCAGCAGCTACGACTTCGTGAGTGTGTGTCGTGGTTGGCGCTTCGGGAGGCTGGAGCCTCGGGTGCTGCAGGTGGATGGACAGGCCACCACTCGCCTGACCGGTTTGGCGATGACCGGCACGGATGAACAATTCGCCACCCACACGAGTGTTTGCTTTGAAGGCCCGGAGGGATCACTGGATCAGCTGCAAAAAGCTGTGGCGGCTGATCGCTCTCACAGCATTTTCAACGGCGCCATCCAGGTGCCCAGGGCTGCACAGCGCACCGATGCGTCCCAGCTCAGTCGCAATCTGCTGTTGTCCAATCGGGCCCGCGTGGATGCCAAGCCGGAGCTGGAGATTGTGGCCGACGATGTCCGTTGCGCTCACGGAGCCACGGTCAGCCAACTGCAGCAGGATCAGCTTTTTTACCTGCGCAGCCGCGGCGTGGCTGCCGATGAGGCTGCAGCGCTGCTGCTAAAGGGCTACTGCTGCGATGTGGTGGATCGCCTTCCTTCAATGGCGCCCTCCTGGCTGGCATCCGCTGCCATCAACGATCCCGCCCGCCCCCTATGACCACACTTTCTCGTGACGTTGGCGTAACGCTTGCGGAACGGACTCGTTCCGATTTTCCGATCCTGGATCAGTTGGATTCTCAGGGTGGTCCCTTGGTCTATCTCGACCATGCGGCCACCAGTCAGAAGCCCCAGGCGGTGCTCGATGCCTTGCGCGGTTACTACAGCAATGACAACGCCAATGTGCATCGGGGGGCCCATCAGCTCAGCGCCCGTGCCACTGAGGCCTTCGAGGGAGCCCGCGCTGCCGTGGCCCGATTCGTGGGCGCTGCCGGGCCCGATGAAGTGGTGTTTACTCGCAACGCCACGGAGGCCATCAATCTGGTGGCGCGCACCTGGGGGGATGCCAACCTTCAGGCCGGCGATGAGGTGCTGCTCAGCGTCATGGAGCACCACAGCAATCTCGTGCCCTGGCAGCAGCTCGCCCAGCGCACGGGTTGCGTTCTGCGTCATGTGGGCATCACCGAGAGCGGAGAGCTCGACCTCGATGATTTGCGTCAGCAGCTCAACAAGCGCACCCGTTTGGTGAGCCTTGTGCACATCAGCAACACCCTGGGTTGCCGCAATCCCGTGGAGGAGATCGCGGCCTTGGCCCATGGGGTTGGTGCGCTGATGCTCGTGGATGCCTGCCAGAGCTTGGCCCACCAATCCACCGATGTGAATCAGCTGGGTGTTGATTTTCTTGTGGGGTCCTCCCACAAGCTGTGCGGGCCTACGGGCATGGGCTTCCTTTGGGCACGGAAAGACCTGCTTGACGCCATGCCTCCATTCCTGGGGGGTGGCGAAATGATCCAGGATGTATTCCTCGATCACAGCACCTGGGCTGCTTTGCCCCATAAGTTCGAGGCCGGCACCCCCGCCATCGGCGAAGCTGTGGGCATGGGCGCGGCGATTACCTACCTCGAGGCGCTCGGCTTGGAGCAGATCGCTGCCTGGGAAGCGCAACTCACCCGCTATCTCTTCCAGCAGCTCGACAGCATCGAGGGACTGCGCATCCTTGGTCCGACACCGGAGCAGCAGCCGGGACGGGGAGCCCTTGCCACGTTTCTCGTTGATGGTGTCCACGCCAACGACATTGCCTCCATGCTCGATCTCGCCGGCATCTGCATCCGCAGCGGACACCACTGCTGCCAGCCTCTGCATCGTCACTTCAAGGTGACGGGTTCGGCCAGGGCCAGCCTCAGCTTCACCACGACGTTTGAAGAGATCGATCGTTTTGCCGCCGAGCTTCAGGGCGTGATTGCGTTCTTCAGGGAGCACGGCTGAAGCACAGCGAGAGCCTCGCTCCCTGAGGTGCCGCGCCAGGCCCAGCGCCAGCTCCATCCTTCTTGGGCGGCGATCGTTTCAATCGTGCCCCGCTGGGCAGGCCAGTCGCAGGCCTGCATGTGCTCAACAATGGCCTGGATCTGCAGGGTGTTGAGTGCGGGCCAGTGGCGCACCCGATCGATGTAACGGTCGAGGTAGGTCTCTCGGGTGTCGTCCTCGTTCTGAAACACATCCACCCACAGCAGCAGACCGTCCGTCTCGATCCGTTGCCGGGCGCCTCGCAGAAACTGAATTTTCTGGCTGTCGCTGAGGTGATGAATGGCGAAAGCGGAATGAATCACATCCACGCGCTCCGGTTGGTTGCCATCGGCCAGAGGGTTGGGCCGTTCAGCCCAGGCGAGGAGATCACCCTGCTCCCATCGGCAAGGGAATGGCGCCTCACCCATCGCCTGCGCGGCCAGGGGCAACACCGACGCTGCCAGGTCCAGGCCGGTGTAGGCGCCGAGGGGCAAGGTCCTGAAGAGGTCGGCCATGCGGGCCAGATCGCCGCAGCCAAGATCCACGAGTGTTGGCAGGGGCCGGTGCGCAGGGCGTTGTGCCAGCCATATCTGCAGTTCCTTGCCTGTGGCGGCAGCCACCGCCCGGTGCTCCATGGCGTCGTGCTCGAGCACGGTGCGGTAGGTCTGCCACTGTTGTTCAAACAGGCTCTTCATTCCTGTCTCCCGTTCCCTTCAGGCTGACAGCGGTCTCCATCGGCAGGGGTAGGGGATCCCGACCGTCAGCTCCGTTGGCGCTGTCGCCCGAGGCGCAGACCCAGCAGCAACGCGGCCAGGGTGAGCAGCAGAGCCACCACGCTGAAGCGGGGCAACCCCCAACTCACGATCAGCAAGGGGGAGAGGGCCGTCACCAGCCCGCCACCGAGAAAGGGCTCAAACAGCAACTGTTTGAAGGAAAACGCCTCCATGGCGCGGCTGCGTCCGAACGGGTCGGCCATGCGCAGCAGCAGCAATCCCGTGGCCGTGACCCCCGTGCCCTGCCCGAAGTCGGCAATGCCCCGCTCAAACCAGTGGTCGCTGAAGATGCGAGGGGCCAACCAGAGGAATGCACAGACATTCCAGGTGAGACCAGCTGCAGCGAGCAGCGCGAAGGGAAGCCAGTTTTCCTCCAGAAGCGGCAGGTTGAGGCTGGCCATGGCAGCGGTGATCAGCAGATCCATCGCCAGGGAGCCGATGCTGGCCTGGGCCACGGGTGACACCAGGCGGGTCTGGCGACTGCGCTGCAGAAGAATCTGAACGATCAAGCCCCCCACCATCGCCAGGGGAAAGACGGGAATCGCGGCCAAGAGCTTTGCTGTGCCCTCGCCTCCAGTCAATCCACCAAGCTGGGTGAGTCCAGCTTTGAGCAGGATTCCCAGGCCGACAGCGCCGCCGGCCAGCGCAACGTTCACCGTGAGCGCATCGATGGTCATCGACTCCGCTTGGTCTGACTCCACGGTTCCGGCAGCCGTCTCCAGGGCGAGTCGTTCATCCGCCGACATCGGGTCGCCGTCCCCTGTTCGCATCAGTGGGGTGGCGGAGGCGCTGCTGCCGGCTTCGCTGTCTCCTCGGGACAGCCAGTGGCGACTGCGACCGATTACCACCAGGGTGCTGCCGAGCAGCACGGCGGTCAGAACGCCCACTGTGGCCATGGCCAGACCCAGGGTTTCTCCAGAGGGCAGCCCTAGCTCTGTGAAGGTGGGGCCCATGCCGGCGGCGGTGCCGTGGCCCCCCTCGAAGCCCACTTCAATCAAGGCGGCCATCAGCGGGTCAGTGCCAAACAGGGGCTGGAGCACCGCCAGCACCAGCAGCGCTCCCACCAGGTACTGGCCAAATCCCAGCACCATGCCAAACGCTGTCTGCCCGGCGGCCCGGTTCCAGATCACCTTTGGGCTGGGCAGTTGTTGTCCCAGGAACAAGGTGGCGAATACCAGGGAGATCAGCACGCCGGGGGTTTGACTCCACACCCTGTAGACCGCATCAGGGAACACCGACCAGGGTCCGAAAGGGCCAACCAGCAACCCCAGAAGGCCTGCGACCAGGGCCTCGGGAATCCCCAGTGCCCGCAGCCAGCGCAGCCTCTGGCGCAGGGCCATCCCCGCCAGCAGCAGCAGGCTCAGGCCGGCAAAGGCCACCAGCACGTCAAAAAGCTTGAGCCCCATAACGGTTGCGTGAGTGCCGGCAGGTTGCCATCCCGGTGGCACCGTTGGTTCATGGGAGTGACCGGCCAGGCAGATTGGCTGGGTCACCCATTGCGCATCAAATGAACATTGATGGCCAGGCCTGGCGCACCATCGGGCTTGAACCAGGCGGTCGCTCGGTGTGGGTGATCGACCAAACCAAGCTCCCCCATCAGTTTCAAACCCTCACCCTCAGCACTTGTGCAGAGGCGGCCGAGGCCATTCGCACGATGGTGGTTCGTGGCGCTCCGCTCATTGGGGTGACCGGCGCCTATGGGTTGATGTTGGCTTTGCAGGTTGATCCCGCGGATGCGGCACTGGCAGCAGCGTTTGACCAGCTCAACGCCACCAGACCCACGGCGGTGAATCTGCGCTGGGCCTTGGAGCGCGTGCGCGACCGGGTGCGGCCCCTGCCGCCGGAGCAACGGGCTGCCGCCGCCAGGGAGGAAGCGGGTTTGATCGCCGAGGAGGACGTGGCCATGTGTGCGGCCATCGGCGACCATGGCCTCGAGATCTTCCAGCGGCTGGCGGCCGCTCGCCCCAAGGAACGCCAGGGGATGCCCTTCCAAGTGCTGACCCACTGCAACGCTGGCTGGCTGGCCACCGTGGACTGGGGAACTGCTTTGGCTCCCATCTACAAGGCCCATCGCGCTGGACTCAACATCCATGTGTGGGTGGATGAAACCCGTCCCCGCAATCAAGGGGCTTCCCTCACCGCCTATGAGCTGGGGCGGGAGGGGGTGCCGCATACGGTGATCGTCGACAACGCCGGCGGCCACCTCATGCAGCACGGTGAGGTGGATGCGGTGATCGTCGGCACCGACCGCACCACGCGCCGCGGTGATGTCTGCAACAAGATCGGCACCTATCTCAAGGCCCTGGCTGCTTACGACAACGGCGTGCCGTTTTACGTGGCACTGCCTGCATCCACGATCGACTGGAGCCTGGATGACGGTGTGGCTGAGATCCCGATTGAAGCGCGGTCGGCCGAGGAGGTGACCCACATCCAGGGGCGGGTGGTGGAGGGAGCCGCCGCTGGCTCACTGGTGCCGGTGCAGCTCACTCCCGATGGCAGTGAGGGGTTTAATCCCGCCTTTGATGTCACCCCGGCTCGGCTGGTGACGGCTCTGATTACCGATCGGGGTGTGGCAGAGGCCAGTGAGGACGGTTTGCGGGGGCTCTATGGCCCGAGCTGAGTGTCTCGGCAACGATGACGTTCTGCGGCAGCAACTCGTTGCGGTGGCGCGTCGCCTGAATGGCTCTGGTCTCAACCAAGGCACATCGGGAAACCTGTCTGTCCGCATCGACGGCGGACTGCTGGTGACTCCCAGCTCATTGCCCTACGAGCAGATGACAACCGGGGATCTGGTGGCACTGGATCTGAGCGGCCAGCCGCTGCAGTCGGGGCAGCGCCGTCCATCCTCCGAGTGGCGGTTGCATGCGGATGTGCTCGCCTCCCGTCCTGAGGCGCAAGCCGTGCTCCACTGCCATCCGGTGCATGCCACTGCCCTGGCTTGCCATGACCGGCCGATTCCCGCGTTTCACTACATGGTGGCGGTGGCCGGTGGGGATGACATCCGCTGCGCTCCCTACGCCACGTTTGGCACCGCAGCCTTGTCGGCACATGTGGTGAGAGCGCTTGTCGAGCGGCAGGCCTGTTTGATGGCCAGGCACGGGCTGGTCACGCTGGGCTCGGATCTTGAGGCTGCCCTGCGCATTGCCGTGGAGGTGGAAACCCTGGCGAAGATGTACCTGCAGGCCCTGCAATTGGGGGAGCCTCCCCTGCTCGATGCAGAGCAGATGGAGGCTGTGCATGCCCAGTTCAAAGGTCTGCATTACGGCCAGCAGGATCAGTGAGGGTGGGGCTCGAGTCCGAGGTGTTGGCGGAAGAAGGCTTCCGTTGCTTCGAGCACATCCACCTGCACGGCACTGTCGCGGAAGCCATGCCCTTCCTCGGCGTAGGTGCGCACCTCCACAGGGATGCCGTTGCGGCGCAGGGCCTCAGCCATCCGTTCCGTTTGCTCCGGCACCACCACCTTGTCCTGCAGACCCTGAAAGAAGATCACCGGGCAACGGATGCGATCGGCGTGGTGCAGGGGTGAACGCTCCTCATAGCGCTGGCGGTCCTGCGGCCATGCACCCACCAGAGCATCGAGATAGCGGGCTTCGAAGCGGTGGGTCTCGGAGGCCAGCGCCAAGAGGTCGCTGACCGCGTAACGGCAGGCTCCCACCTGGAACACATCGGTGAAGCAGAGGCAGGCCAGGGTGGTGAAGCCGCCGGCACTTCCCCCTTCGATGGCGATCCGCTGCGGGTGCGCATCTCCGTTCGCGATCACAGCCTTCGCTGCTGCGGCGCAGTCCTGCACATCCACGACGCCCCATTCACCGTTCAGCCGCTCGCGGTAAGCCCGCCCAAAGCCAGTAGAGCCCCCGTAATTCACATCCACCACGCCCCAGCCTCGGCTGGTCCAGAACTGAATGCCGAGGCTGAGGCCGCGGCGGGCCATCGCGGTGGGACCGCTGTGGCTTTTCACCAGCAGGGGCGTGTTCGGTGAGGCGCCGCCGCGGGGTGGGTAGTACCAGGCGTGGGTGCGCCGACCGGCTGCTCCCGCGAACCAGAGGGGTTCGGCGATGCTGATGCTCTCCGGCTCCAACACCGGGGCTGAAGCCGGCGTATGGCTCCAGCGTCCACTGGCGATGTGCAGTTCCAGCAGCCCCTGCCCGGTTGTGCTGTTGCTGGCGATCGCTACAGCACGGCCTGCGTCGGCATGCAGCTCCGCAAGGTCGTCGAAGGGTTGGTCCACCATGCGGATCGAGCCATCGGCGCTGAGCCGCTTCAATTGCCAACGGCCTTCAGCGCACACAGCGGCAATCAGCTGTTCCCCATCCCAGGCTGTGGTGCTCATGCCGAACACCCATTGCGGCATGGCCGTCTCGGCCTGCATGGGCCAGAGCCGTTCCCATCGCTGGGACGGGTCTCCGGGATCCTGGTGTTGCATCAGATTCCACCAGCCACCAGCGTCCTCCGCAACGATCAGCTGGCCGTCAGGAAGCCAAAGCGGCTGGAAGATGGATGTTGGACGCTCAGCGTCGGGTGTGCTGCCTGCCAGCGTGCCAACGCTGCCGAGATCACCATGGGCGTTGATGGGAGCCCAGTGCAGTGCGGCGGCTTCCCAGGGCATGGCGGGTTGTTGCCACTCCACCCAAGCCAGCTGGTCGCCATCAGGGCTGATGGCGGGGTATCCCGCGAAATCCGCCGCTGTGTGCAGCACAACCGGCGTCTGATCCAAGCGGTCGATCGCCACCTGCACGAGGACGTCCCGCCCGGCGTGCTCCATCACGCCGATCCAGCGGTTTCGCTTCGCATCGATCACACCACCGCCCAGCAGACCCTCGCCAGGGGCCGTCAGACGCCGGGCAGGTCCGTTCGCCACCACGGTTTGTGGGTCTCCGTCAGCCAGTCCGCCCCAGGACCGGGCCCAGAGACAGCCATCGCTGTCATCGATCCAGGTCAGCAGGAGGCCATGGTCATCCAGGGCTGCCGCGCTGGCGCCACCGCCGTATTCGTGGACCCGGCAACGCAGGTTGCAGGGGGCTGGGGTGAGTTCCTTGGGCGTTTGCTCAGGGCGTCCCCAAGGCCGCAACAGCGCAGTGGTGCGGCCCTTGTCCTGGGGGCGCTGTTCGAGCCACAGCAGCCAGTCGCCAAGAACCCTGGGTGCTTTGAGGGAGGGTTGCTTTCCGAGGGCTTGACGGGCGGAGAGGGGCTGGCGGGTGGCCATGGCGCGCGATCCGACGGTTGAGGGGACTGCCTAAGATCAGCACAGCAGATTGCAGGACAGGTCTTGGCCAGGAGCTTTGCCCAATTAGCACGATCAGCTGAGAAGGCAGGGTCTCCGGTGGCCGTGCCCAAAGAGCCTCTGGACACCGCACCTCTGCAGATTCACACCCTTGGAGATGATGTTCTGCGGCTGGATGCCAGACGCATCGGCAAGGTGGATGAAACCGTGCGCGATCTGGCCCGCGACATGTTGCGCAGCATGTATACAGCCCGTGGCATCGGTCTTGCGGCTCCCCAGGTGGGTGTGCACCAGCAGCTGCTCGTGATTGATCTGGATCCGGAAACAGCCAGCTCGCCCCCGCTCGTGCTCATCAATCCCGAGATCACCTCGGCCAGTGCAAGCCTCGAGACCTATGAGGAAGGCTGCCTCAGCATCCCGGGGGTTTATCTGGATGTGGTGCGCCCCAGCGCGGTGCAGGTGAGTTTCCGCGATGAAATGGGGCGGCCGAGAACCATGAAGGCTGATGGCCTGATGGCCCGCTGCATCCAGCATGAAATGGACCACCTCACCGGTGTGCTGTTTGTTGACCGTGTGACCGATGCCGGAGGGTTGACCAAGGAACTGAAAGACCATGGCTTTCAGCCCAATGACGTTCGCTCTCTGGCCTGACGCTATGCCGATGAAACCTCTTGCCGGCCTCTTCCTGGCCCTGGCTTGCGTGCTGGGAATTGCTGCTACCGGTTGCGTGTTTGAGCTGGCCTATGGCGATCCAGACCTTGGCGTGCGTGTCACACGTTTGATTCTCGGGGTGAGCCTCCCGGCCACCATCGGGTCACTTCTTGTTGCGATTCGGATCAACAAACCGGCCTGAACCAGGCGGCTGATCCAGCGCAGGACTTTTACCATCCAGACACATCACCTTGTTCCGAATGGCCCGTTTGCGGATCGTTACTGCCGTTCTCACTGCCACGGTGGCGACCGGCCTGACTTCCCCGGTCAGGGCTCAAGGGTCCTTGTTCACCGCGGCTGAGGTGGATCAAACGAAGTTTGTGATGGTGTCGGCACCGATCGGCAGTGGATCCAGTGCTCAGCTCAATATCTATGAGCAACGCACCAATGCCAGGCCCTGTTTCGAGATGTCGGGGAGCGCACCGGCTGTGGTGAATCCGATGCTGGCCACCTTTGACTTCACGGGGATCTGCAATCGGTACATCGATGGCAATGGTTATTCCTTGCGCATCGGAGGCGATGACCTGGGCACCCGTTACCGGCTGTCGGTGATCAAGTCGGCGGACGATGTGCAGCTGATGGCCGTTCCAACCCGGAATCCTTCCCAGCCCACCTATCTGATCGCGAAGGCAGGGGGACCAGGCAATGACTTCATTCAGTTGGTTCTCGAGCCTGGCTGGCGCCTTATGCGTCGTCAGTACGGGAAGCGCACCCTGGGTCATCTGTACGTGTACAGGGATGCGGCTCCGGCAGCGGACGCAGAAACACCCTGACCATGGCTTGCTAAGTTGATCAGCTGGATATCCCTGCAGATTGCATGACTCAGGTCACGGTCGGAGAAAACGAAGGCATCGAATCAGCCCTGCGTCGCTTTAAGCGCCAGGTCTCCAAGGCCGGCATCTTCGCTGATCTCAAGCGTCTGCGTCACCACGAAACGCCCATCGAGAAGTACAAGCGCAAGGCTCAGCAGCGCCGCCGCCGTCGCTGAGTTCGCTGTCCGGAAAACCGGTACTTCAACCTGTTGGCACCACCTCACGTTCCGTTGAAACTGAAGGGAGAACGTGAGGTCAACACCATGGGCCAGAAGCTTGAACAATTCCGTTGCTGGGTCGCTGAAACCCTTGTCCATGCCATGGGGAACCCCAGCGAAGAGAGGCTGACGCAACCTCCTGCCATTGGAACGCAGCCTTATCGAGATCGTCCTCACGCTGCGCGGTGAGAGACAGGTGCAGATCCCTCTTGGATCTGTTCGTCGAAACTTCGAAAACAGAGGGCTGTTGCAAGGTGCTCCACGGTTACATCCCTTTCACCGGCAAGATCGGCAATCGTGCGTGACACCTTCAACAGCTTCAGGCCGCTGCGCAGGCTGAGGCGTCGCACGCTCATCACCTGCTCCCAGGAGGTGAGCGTGTCTGACTGAAACGCTCCATGGCGTCTGAGATCTGCTGGGGAGAGGTCGCGATTGCTGCATCCCTCTGGATTGCGTTGCTGCATCTGTCGGCGTGCCATCTCGATCGTGGTGTGCATCGTCTCCCTTGCAATCGCACCGCGGCGTTCTTCGATCATTTGGCGCAGGGAGTCCGCTGCCGGAGCTTCCAGACGCAGCTGCAGATCGATCCGATCGAGCAACGGACCCGACATCCGGCGCCAATAGCGCTTCACTTGGGATTCGCTGCAGCGGCAGCGGGAATCCCCATTCCAGCCACAGGGGCATGGGTTGGTGGCGGCAACCAGGGTGACCTTGCATGGGAAGGCACAACGCACCCGGGCGCGGCTCAGCATCAGCACCCCCGCTTCGAGCGGTTGCCGCAACTGATCGAGCACGGCACGAGGAAACTCCCCGAGCTCATCGAGAAACAGCACGCCTCCATGGGCGAGGCTCAGCTCACCGGGTTTGGGATTCGCGCCTCCACCCAGTAATGCGGCGGCTGAGGCGCTGTGGTGCGGAGCCCGGAACGGCCGTTGGCGCATCAAGCCCTCTCTCCTGCCAGGCAACCCTGCGATCGAATGCAGCCGGGTGATCTCGAGAGCCTCAGCATCGTCGAGAGGTGGCAGCAGGCCTGGCAATTGCTGCGCAAGCAGGGTCTTGCCGCACCCTGGAGGACCCACCATCAACAGGTGATGGCCTCCTGCAGCCGCGAGGGCCAGTCCCTGGCGGGCCAGATGCTGGGCCGGCAGATTCAGAGGTGCTGGTGCCGCGGATCGCTTTGCAGCAGCGCATGGATCTCTTGGGGTTTGGTGTTGGGGCCGTGCCGGGGTCTGCACCAAGTCGCCAGCGCGGAGGAGGTTCACCAGATCCTTCAGCGATGCCGCTGCTGTCACCTTCAGGCCCTTGACCAGGGAGGCCTCTGCTGCATCTTCGGCGGCGACCAGCAGGCCCCGTGCTCCCTGGGATTTGGCTAAGCAGGCAATGGCAAGGATGCCGCGACAAGGCCGCAGGCGACCGTCGAGGCCGAGTTCGCCTGCGCTCCAGAGGTCTTGCAGGCAGGGTGAATCCAGTTGACCGCTCGCGATGAGCAGGCCGAGGGCAATGGGCAGATCAAAGCAAGGACCTTCCTTGCGTAGATCTGCCGGCGCCAGATTCACCACCACTTTCACGAGGGGGCCACGGAAGCCGCTGTTGCGCAGGGCCGAGCGCACCCGTTCTCTGGACTCCTGGATGGCTGTGTCAGCCAGCCCCACCAAATGCAGGCCTGGAAGGCCAGGGGCCAGGTCCACCTCCACGGTGACCGGGCGGGCGTCGATTCCAAGCAGCGAGGCGCTGAGGCAACGTGCAAGCATTCATGGTTGAAACGGTTCAGGGATCCAATGCCCAGTCCGTCGCATGCCTTTCTCCAACGAGCCCAGCGCCATGGCCGAGGACACGATTTTTGCCCGCATCCTGCGGGGTGAGATTCCCTGTGATGAGGTCTACAGCGACGATCGCTGCCTCGCCTTTCGGGATGTTGCCCCCCAAGCGCCGGTTCACGTGTTGGTGATTCCCCGTGAACCCATTCCAAGCCTTCGTGAAGCCAGTGATCAGCACGCTGCTCTACTTGGTCACCTTCTCCTGGTGGCTGCGCAGGTGGCGAAACAGGAGGGACTGGAGGATTGGCGCACCGTGATCAACACAGGCGCGGGTGCCGGCCAGACCGTGTTTCACCTGCACGTGCATGTGATTGGTGGTCGTCCGCTGGCCTGGCCCCCCGGTTGAAGCTGAATCAGGCGAGAATTGCTTCATGACATCTCTTAGTCCTGTGAGGACCGGATCGTTTCGGTCGCTTCGGCAGCAACTCAGCAAGTTGCGACATCTGGCCCAGCCGTTTTTCCTCCCGCTCAATCAAGCGAATGGCTGGCAGTTTGTATGGCTGCTGGTTTCCCTTCTGTTTTGTGTCGGTGGCATTGTCCTCGCGCTTCTCACAGGACTTCTCAACGTTCTTGAGCGTTGGCAACCAGTTCTGACCGAAAATTATTTCGGCGGTGTCGCTGACACCATCACCGACATCTGGTCGTCTTGGTGGGGAGGTGCATTTGTTGCCTTATTTGTTCTTGGGGTTGCAAGTTTTACGGCTTTTCGTAACCAACTCAAGCAGCGTCGCTGGTTGCACTGGTTGCTGTTGGCCGCGATTGTGCTGATGCTCCTGGCGGTGAACGGGATCAACGCGGGGATTGGTTTTATCGCTCGAGACCTGACCAATGCGCTGGTCAAGCAGCAGGAGGATAATTTTTATCGAATCTTGATTATTTATGCCTGTTGTTTCGTTGTCGCTCTACCCATCAGGGTCTCTCAAATCTTCTTTACTTTCAAGCTTGGCATTATTTGGAGAGACTGGTTAACACGCGCTCTCATCAGCGATTACATGAGTAATCGTGCCTATTACGTGTTGAACCCTAATGACGAACAGGCGACTGATGTTGATAATCCTGACCAGAGGATCACAGAAGATACGCGTGCCTTTACAGCACAGAGTCTGGCCTTCACGATTGGAATTTTTGACGCCCTTCTCACATTCTTCCTGAATATTTTGATTTTGTTGGGAATCAGTAGAGAGCTAACAGTAGGTTTGTTTGTGTATGCGGCTTTCTCAACAACCTTGCTGGTGATTGCTGGCCGAAAGCTCGTGGCCTTGCAGTTTGATCAGCTGCGTTACGAGGCTGACTTCCGTTACGGGCTCGTTCACATCAGGAACAACGCTGAATCGATTGCTTTCTACGCCGGTGAAGCTCCTGAGGCCCAGGAAACCAAGCGCAGGCTCGGCGAGGTTGTGCGCAATTTCAATTTCATCATCAACTGGCAGGTTGTGATCGATGTGATGCGACGCTCCACGAACTATTCCGGCGTCTTTTTCCCCTATCTCATCCTGGCGCCGGCGATTTTCTCGGGTCAAACAGACTACGGAAGTTTTGTGCAGGCCAACTTCGCCTTCAATATGGTTGAGGGTTCTCTTCTGTTTGTTGTGAATCAAATTGAGGAGCTCGCTAAGTTCACCGCCGGCATTACCCGTCTGGAAGGGTTTCAGTCGAAAGTTGAGCAGGTTGCCGCTGCGCCTGCGGCTGATGAACGCCAGCTTGTTCGTGCTGGAGGAGGGATTGTGATTTCGAATGCAGATCTCTATACCCCGAAAGCCAGGATTCCCGTGATCCGTGACCTTAACCTCACAGTGAGTGAAGAAGACCGCGTCCTGGTGGTGGGTCCCTCTGGATGCGGGAAAACCTCGTTGATGCGGATGATCAGCGGATTGTGGACTCCCAGTACTGGGTCTGTTGAGCGTCCTGCAACTGGCGATCTCCTGTTCATTCCCCAGAAGCCTTATCTGCTTTTGGGCTCACTGAGAGAACAGCTTTGTTATCCGAGTGACCAAGACTTTTTCAGCGATTCTCAGTTGAAAAGTGTTATGGAAAAAGTGAATCTTCCACAGCTTGTTGCGAGATATCCTGATCTTGATGTCAAGCAGGATTGGCAGAGAATTCTTTCTCTGGGTGAGCAGCAACGCCTGGCATTTGCACGATTGCTTCTGAATTCACCCCGCTATGTGGTTCTTGATGAGGCGACCAGTGCCCTTGATGTGAAAACGGAGCGGTTGCTCTATGAGCTTCTGTTGGAGCGTGATGTGTCCTTTATTAGCGTTGGCCACCGCCCATCGCTAACGCGTTTTCACTCCAGTGTGCTGGAGTTGTACGGCAACGGTGACTGGCGCCTTGTTGCGGCTTCCAACTATCAACCTGAACTCGCCTGACTGCTCTGATGACGTCTGATTCCACCAACGCATCCAACGCCAGCCCGGATCTCACCCCTTCAGCCACCACAACCGATGTACCAGCGTTTGGTTGGAGCGGCTATGCGGAACGGGTGAACGGCCGTTTCGCCATGGTGGGTTTCGTGGCGCTTCTGATTGTGGAAGCCATCAGCCATGACACCTTTCTGCACTGGGCTGGTTTCCTGCGCTGATCAAGGGAGTCGGATCACATCCACATCCCAGCGCCCCTCGCGACTCACCTGAACGGCCAAGCGCCTGCCCTCTCCATCCAGACTCACTTCCCTGGGGACACCTGATGGTTCAACGGGCAATCGCTGAAGCGCTCCAGCATCGCGTCTGTAGAGCATCAGCTCTGTGCGTCCCTCCCGGGTGCGGATAAACGCAATGCGTTTGCCATTGCCGCTCACGCTTGCGCTCACCGGCTGACTGCCTGCTTGATTGAGGCCAGGCAGAGGGACCGGTTGGCGGGTGCGCAGATCCACCAGCTCAATGCGTTCTCGCCCATTTCGGCTGGCAATCGACACCAGCCACTGCTGCCCCAAGGCTGGCTGTCTGCGACTGTCTGCACTGCGTCGCAGGGCGGAATTCAAGCCCGGTTGCGGACGCATGCCGGACCCGGCGCATCCTGAGATGCACAGTCCCAGCACTGACGCCAGGATCACCGGTTCTCGCCATCCCTTCAAGGGTCCTGCATGGTTGTGGTTTCGCGGCGCCCGCCCGCACGATCCGCTTCAAGCAGTTCACTGAGGTTGAACACTTCAACCTGCCAGCGCCCCTGCTCAGCCGTCTGCACGGCCAGTTCGCGTGCATCGGGTGCCAGGCTGAGGGTCACAGGATCACGGCCTGCTGGAAGACGCAGTGGATGTGCTCGGCCCGTGAGTCGATCTTCAATCAGTACGAGTCGTCGATTTCCTCGTTGAATCACAGCGGCGAGGTAGCGGCCGTTCCAACTCAGCGATGGTGAGCTGTGAGGCTGATGGCGCGAGAAGTGGCGCAGTTGCAACGGCTGCCCGCTCTTGAGATCCCTCAGTTGCACGGTCGGGCGCCCGCGTTGGTCAGCGATCACAGCGAGTTTGCTGCCATCGCCACTGAGGCTGGGTTGCTGTTGTTGGGCTGATAGAAGCCCGCTCGGTGCCCGCCGGCTTCTGCCGCTGCAGCCGGCTGTGCTCAAACCAGCCACGAGGACCAGCAGGATTAGGCGTTTCAGTCGTCGAACCGGGAGCTGTTGTCCCGTGGGCGAGAACTGCGGGGCGGAGTGCGATCAGCACCCTCAGTGCGAGCCGCGGTCGGTCCTGCAGGCCTCCGCGCTGGTGGAGTTGAGCGCTCGCTCGGGGTGTAAGCCGCATCTTCCGCCTGTTGGCGCAGGGGTGAACCTTGGGGGATGCCGGCTTGGGATCGGCCCACTGGCCTGCTTCCCTGAGTCCGTTGGCTCGGAGCACCGCTCCGTTCCGTTTGTGCAGACGTTTCGGAAGAGCGGCTGGATGCTGGGCTGGGTCTGCTGCCGCGGCGCTGGTCTTCGCGTTGGCTGCGCCGATCGCCGAAGCTCGGGCCAGAACGGCGGGGTTCATCGTCACGGTTGCCGAACCGCGCCATGCGTCGCTCCCGCTCACTATCGCCGGTCCAATCGCTGGATGCCTCGTTGCGGCCACGTCTGCGGCTGGCTGCCTCTTCGGGGATGGCAGCGCGGGGGTTGCGGCGCGGACGGTAGAAGTCCTGGTCGTCCGCTTGCGCCTCATCAAACTCCTGGCCTGCAAACCGGCGCCTCAGGGGCTGAGGTTCGTCAAAGCGGTCATAGGCGTCGTCGTAGCCCCCCCGCAGGCCTCCGGCGGGAACGCGGCTCGGGGGCTCATCGTCGAAATAAGCCGAACGTTTGGCTTGTTCCGCTGAGATTCCGCGCAGGCGAACGCTTTCGTAGGCAAAAAAGACCGTGGTGCCAGCGAGCAGGAACTGTCCGAACTGGAGAATCGGATCAAGTCGCCATCCTTGGAAAAACAGGATGCCGCCGCAGAGCAAGCCGATAGCAGCAAAAAAAACGTCGTAATCGCGGGCGAGTGCCGGCTTGAAGCTGCGCATGAAGTACAGCATTGCGCCGCCAACGGCCAGCACGATTCCAACGATGCTGGCCCAGTTGAGGCTGGCGTTAACCACGTTGAGTCCCCCGGGAAACGGTTGTTAGCCCTGAATGAAAGCAGCGCTAACCCTTCAAGTTTACGAAGCGCGCCAGAGCAATCAGAGTTTGCGATCGACGCGGTCGGTTTGGCTCAGGAAAAAGAGGCCGATGGAGGCGGGAACCACCACGATCACTGCACCCCAAACCAGGCTGCTGAGGAAATTGGCGAGGGAGGGGGTCATAGCAAGCGCGCCGAGGCTGACGATCTGATCTGAAACGCAACGATCCTAGGGATCGCTGGCAGCTTTCTACGATGTCGCTCCGATTGCTTTGAGGTTTGTGACGCCGACCTTGCTTCAGGTGCTGACTTTCCTGAACCCGCTGTTGGGATTGCTGCTGGCGGCCTGGAGCCTGATGTTCCTGCTGCGCATCGTGCTCACCTGGTACCCCCAGGTGGATCTCAAGGCTGCACCCTGGGCGGTGATCGCCTTGCCCACTGAACCCGTGCTGGCGCTCACCCGTCGCGTGGTGTCTCCCATCGGTGGAGTGGATGTCACCCCTGTGATCTGGGTGGGCCTTGTCAGTCTGATCCGCGAACTGCTGGTGGGTCAGCAGGGGCTGTTCACGATGGTGTTAACGCGCGCTCAGGACATCGCCTGAACCGCGGTTGGATGCTCTGTTCCGCCGTCAGAGCATCTCCTGTTCGACGAATTTCGTGTGCACCTCACCCTGGAGAAACTCCGGCCGTTCGAGCATGCGCAAGTGGAAATCCACCGTGGTGGGTATTCCGGTAACGGCGCATTCGTTCAGGGCCCTGCGCATGCGGCTGATGGCCGCCTCGCGATCCGATCCCCACACGATCAGCTTGCCGATCAGTGAATCGTAAAAAGGTGGAATGTCGTAGCCGGTATACACGTGGCTGTCGACGCGCACGCCCGGTCCACCCGGAGGGAGCCATCCGGTGATGCGCCCTGGCGCCGGGCGGAAGTTATGGGATGCGTCCTCTGCATTGATCCGACATTCGATGGCATGGCCCCGCAATTCGATTTGGTCTTGCGACACGCTGATCGGCTCTCCGCCAGCAATGCGCAGTTGTTCCGCGATCAGGTCGATGCCCGTCACCATTTCCGTGACCGGATGTTCCACTTGAATGCGGGTGTTCATCTCCATGAAATAGAACCCACCGCTGCGATCCAGCAGGAATTCAACGGTGCCCGCACCCTCGTAGTTGATGCTGCGTGCTGCGGCGACGGCGGCTTCGCCCATGCGCATGCGCAGATCCTTGTCCAGAGCTGGACTCGGTGCTTCTTCCAGCAGTTTCTGGTGCCGGCGCTGAATCGAGCAGTCGCGTTCACCGAGGTGCACCACATTGCCGTGGCGGTCAGCGAGCACCTGGACCTCTACGTGGCGAGGCTTATCGATGAATTTCTCCATGTAGAGCCCCGGATTCCCGAAGGCCGCCTCGGCTTCCCCCTGGGCAGCCTTGTACAGAGTCTCCAGTTGGTCTGCTGACTGAACAAGCCGCATGCCCCGGCCGCCGCCGCCAGCGGTGGCTTTGATCATCACGGGATAGCCCATGGCCAAGGCCAGGTCGGCCGCTTCGTCTGGCCCAGACAGAAGACCCTCGCTCCCCGGCACGGTGGGAACGCCGACGGCCTGCATGGTGGTTTTGGCCGTGGACTTATCCCCCATGGAGCGGATCGCGTGGGGGGACGGGCCTACGAAGGTGATCCCGTGGTCTCTGCAAATTTCAGCAAAACGGTCGTTTTCGGCAAGAAAGCCGTAGCCGGGATGGATGGCATCGGCGCCTCGCGAGGTCGCCGCAGCCAAGATGTTGGGAATATCGAGATAACTGCGGTTGCTGGGCCCCTCGCCGACGCACACCGCTTCATCTGCCAGTTGCACGTGCAGGGCATTGCGATCAACGGTGCTGTAGACAGCGACCGTGGCGATCCCCAGTTCACGGCAGCTCCTCAGGATCCTTAGAGCGATTTCGCCGCGGTTGGCGATCAGCACCTTGCCGATTGTCATCCCGCAGTATCCAAGCCAGGGCGGATCGTATCAGCGGCCGGTCGGCGACACCTCGTTCCACCTTGAGGACGGGCTTGTGAAGAGGGGGTGAACCATGAGCCGGTATGATCGATCCTCGACAAGGCCCGAGCGGCTGCGTCGACCACGCGGATGTGGTGGAATTGGTAGACACGCACGTTTGAGGGGCGTGTGGCTTCGGCCTTGCGAGTTCAAGTCTCGCCATCCGCATTTCTCTTCTCCCTGATCTGTCGCGCGTGACGACAAGACCTACAGATCAGACGCTCTCCATCATCTTTGTTTCCAATGGTCCTGGGGAGCTCACCACCTGGGTGCGTCCCCTCGCTGAACAGCTGCACCGTCGCCTCTTGCTGCGGCCCAGGGCTCCTGCTTCACCGATCAGCCTTCACCTTGTGTTGGTTCCTTGCCCGAATGCCACAGGCACTGAGGCCGAGGCTGCAGCGCGCTGGGGACAGTTCGATCGCATCGTTCCGTCGCGACGCTTCTGGAGTTTGCTGCTGAATCCCAGACGCTATGGACCCTGGCCATCCCGGGGTGTTGTGGTGTTTCTGGGTGGCGATCAGTTCTGGACCGTGTTGTTGTCCGCCCGGCTTGGCTATCGCCACATCACCTATGCCGAATGGGTGGCTCGCTGGCCTCGCTGGAACGATCGGATTGCTGCGATGGCTCCTGCGGTGCTCGACCAGCTGCCCAGGCGTTTCCGCGCGCGCTGTCGTGTGGTCGGGGATTTGATGGCAGACCTGTCCGATGACGCCAAAGACAGAGATCCCCTGCCCAAAGGGCTCTGGGTGGCGCTGATGCCCGGATCAAAGCCTGCCAAGTTGCAGGTGGGTGTGCCGTTCCTTATGGAGGCTGCCGATCGTCTGGCGGCTCAACAGCCTGACTGCCAATTCCTGTTGCCTGTGGCCCCTACCACCAACCCAGAGGAGCTTTTGCGCTTCTCCGGTGCAACCAATCCGATCGCTTCCAGCTACCACGGAGGCATTCATGCTCTGTTGCCCGCGGATGAACACTGGCCATGGCGCCGCCTGTTGACCCACGCCGGCACGGTGATTCACCTGCAGGAAGATCCGCCTGCCCATGCTGCACTCAGCCAGTGTGCGCTCGCTCTGACCACCGTGGGAGCGAATACCGCTGAGCTCGGCGCTCTTGGGGTGCCGATGATCGTGCTGGTGCCAACGCAACATCTGGGGGTGATGCAGGCCTGGGATGGTTGGCTGGGTCTGCTCGCCCGACTTCCAGGACTGCGCAGACTGATCGGCCTTGTTCTCAGTGCCTGGCGCATGCGCAACCATGGCCTGTTGGCATGGCCGAATATTGCTGCCGGACGGATGGTGGTTCCCGAGCGCGTGGGACCGATCACGCCTGAGCAGATCGCCTTGGAGGCCCTGGAGTGGCTGCGGGCCCCGGAACGGCTGGAGGGCCAGCGCGAGGATCTGCGCCGATTGCGCGGTCAGCCCGGTGCCGTGGCGGCACTGGCCGACGAAGTGAGGGAGCTGCTCCCAAGAGCGCTTTCCGACTAGGGTCCGCGCCAATTGCCTCAACTTGATGTCCGGCTCCCTTCCCGCTGAAGGCGATCGCATGGAGCGCTCTCCCGAAGAATGGCGACAGCAGCTCACCCCAGAGCAATTTCAGGTTGCTCGGCAGGGGGGGACGGAACGCGCCTTTACCGGGGCTTATTGGAATCACAAGGACGACGGCACCTATCACTGCATCTGCTGCGATGCGCCGCTGTTCAGTTCGAGCACCAAGTTCGAGTCCGGAACCGGCTGGCCGAGTTTCTGGGATGGAGTGAACTCAGGGGCGATTCGCACCAAGGAGGATCGGACCCACGGCATGGTGCGCACTGAAATTCTCTGTGCCCGTTGTGATGCCCACCTCGGGCATGTGTTTCCGGATGGCCCAGCGCCTACAGGGCAGCGTTACTGCGTGAACAGCGCGTCGCTTCAGTTCAAGGGCTAAGACGACAGCTCAGCGCCTCAACCCTTTGATCTACCAAGGATCATCCATCGGTTCCCTCGGCGATCGGGGTTGAGGCTCTTGATCCATGGGCTCCACGTCCAGGGGTTCGCCGGGCCGCTCGATGGGCCGCCGTGATGCTGGCCGGGGTCGTCGATCGGGACGCGGCTGAGGTGGGGTTTCGTCAAATTGCGATGGCCGGCGGTCGAAGTCCCGGTCCTGATCAACGTCACGGGGCGGATCATTCCTGGGCTGCTCGTAGCGCTCTTGGGGTTCGTAGCGCTCTTCAGACTCGTAGCGCTCTTGAGGCTGGTAGCGCTCTTGGGGTTGGTAACGCTCTTGGGGTTCGTAGCGCCCAGATTCTTCCTCCAGGGGGAGTTCGTCGAGGTAGCGCCTGCGGCGAACTTCGTCCTGGCGGGGCTGCTCCAGCTCCACGTATTCCAGTTCGGCCTGATCCGCATCAAACCTCTGAGAGGAGGAGGCCTCGAGTTGCCTGGGAGTGTCTTCAGCGCTCTGGCCAGAGCTCAACTGATTCTCCACAGGCACCACGTTCACCCGGTAGCGCTCGCGTTCCTGCTCTTCCCAGCTGGGGCCACCAACGCCCAACTTTTCAAGAAAGCCACTGTTGAGCTGCTTGAGCTTGTCCTCAGCGCCCTCATACACAATGATTCGGTCAGCACCGCTGCTCACGATCTCTTCGACCGGGATCTCCCAGGTGCTGAGAACGCCTTCACCCAACAGGGGCACGCCCACGGCCCCTGTGACCAGGGTGGTGAGTTCTCCGGTTTCGATATCGAAGGAGAAGCCGAGAACCCTGCCGAGCTGCTGGCCTGACTCGGTGATCACCTGGCAGTTGATCACCCGGCTGTAGCGCTCAGGTGAAAAGGCTTCACTCAGAGAATCGGCTGAATCGACAAGGATCACGTCGCCCACCTGACGGATGCGATCGAGGGGCATCCAGCGGGGGAGCCCCGGAAGGAATCGGGTGAGGGGGTTGTCACGTAAACCGAGGGCGACGACCTCGCGGCCGTCAATGTCCACAATCACCTCACCCACCACCCCGAGGCGGCGCCCGGTGTCACGGGTGATCACCTGGGTGCCCATCAGCTCTGATCTCAGCCAGAGGCGATCACTGGGCACGTTGGCCAGGGGATCATTGGAAGACGACGACAAACTCAACCGCAGGCCTCAGCCGGAGGGATTTGCGCCATTTTGACGCAAGGAGCAGAAACCGGCCCGTCAGGCGGCATCCGGGAGGCCAATCACCTGGGTGTGAGCGCCCCGAGCCTGGGTCACACCAATGGTTCTGGTCGAGGCACCGATCATGGGCCTGCGGTGGCTCACCACAAGGAACTGGGCTTGTTCGGCCTGCCGGGCGATCAGCGCCGCCAAACGTTCCACATTCACCCCGTCCAGAAAACTGTCCACTTCATCAAGGGCGTAAAAGGGCGATGGCCTGAAGCGTTGCAGCGCAAACAGGAAGCTCAGTGCGGTGAGGGATTTCTCTCCGCCTGACATGGCTGCCAGACGACGCACGGCCTTGCCCTTGGGGTGGGCGACCAGGGTCAGACCTCCCTCGAGGGGGTCATCGGCATTGTCGAGTTGGAGCTTGCCGTCGCCATCGGAGAGGCTCGCGAAAATCTCGCGGAAATGACCATCCACCGCCTCGAAAGCCTCCATGAAGGCCTCCTGGCGGAGCGTGGCCACCGTTCCGATCCGAAGCAGCAGTTCTTCCCGTTCCTGGCTCAGCACATCCAGGCGTTCGCCGAGATCGCCAAGGCGTTGTTCGAGCTCCTGTAGCTCTTCCAGCGCCAGCATGTTCACTGGCTCGAGGGCCTCCATGCGCCGTTGCAGTTGCTGGAGTTGCTCTTGCAGGGCCTCCACTCCACCCTCACGAATGGCGTCGCTGATCTCCGGCAGCGGGTCTGGAAGGGAGGACTTCAGTTCCTCCAGGCGAAGGCTGCCGCTGCGCAACTGCTCCTCCAGGCTCACGCGTTCCTCACGCAACCGTTCGAGGTTCCAGCGCGCCTGCTGCAGCGCCTGGCGTAGCTCCGCAACGGCGGCCTCCGCTTCATCGCGGGCGCGACGTTCCTCGCCGAAGCGAGTCTGCAGCTCCTGCTGTTGCGCGTTGAGGGCATCGCGCCGCGTTTTCAGATCCTGCTGCTGCTGTTTCCAACGGCCATGGGTTTCGGCAAGGGTTTTCACCGCTTCCTGGAGGGATTGCTCCTCGCGCTCGACAGCCTGCAGCTGATCGGCCAAGCGCTGACCCGACATCTGCCGCTCCCGGTCCTGCTGCAGCAAGGTGTCGCGCTGACGGCGGGCCGTCTCCAGGGCTCCGTCGGCCTGTTCCAGGGTCTGTTGGAGGGCTTGCCAGCGCTCGGCGTCTGCGTTGCTTTCCTCCTTGGAGTCCTGCTGATCCAGTTGCTGGAGCTCGGTCTGCAGCGGCGTCAGCGCCGTTTCGATCTCCTGGAGCCGACGGCTCTCCTTGCTGCCTGTTTCCTGCAGCTCTTGAAGCCTGCGCTGGCGTTGCTGCAGCCGTTCCAGCAGGGGGCCGTGGGAGCGGCGCGCTGCTTGGCGTTCCGCCTCCAGGGCTGCCTGGCGTTGCTCAAGTTGGCGCAATCCGGGGCGCTGCTCCTCAAGTTGTGCCGATAAGCGTTGCTCTTCCCGGCAGCAGGCAGCCAGGGTTTCTCCAAGCTCCAGGAGGCGTTGGCGCAGGGGAGCCGCGTCGTCACCCTCGTTGCTGACGCCGAAGCTCAGGCCGCCGCTGCGCTGCCCCAGGCTTCCGCCGGTCATGGCTCCGCTCTTCTCCAGAAGCTCGCCGTCGAGGGTGACAGCGCGGGAGCGGCCCAGGACGCGGCGTGCACTGCCCAGGTCCGTGAACACCTGGGTGTCACCGAAGACGTAGGCGAACACGTCGCCGTAAATCGGTTCGTAGCGAATCAAATCGACGGCTCTGCCGATCAGGCCATCGGCGTTGCCGCCGTCCGGTCTGCGACCACGGGCCATGGCGGCGCCGCCGCCACCGCCGGGAGCCCGGATCTTGTTGAGTGGCAGAAAGGTGAGTCGTCCGGCTCTGCGGCTCTTGAGGAGATCGATGGCCCGTGCCGCGATGCGGTCGTTATCCACCACCACCTGGCCCATGCGCGCACCGGCCGCCACCTCGAGGGCCATGCGATGGCGGTCTTCCACCTCGCCGAGCTGGGCGACCGGCCCATGGATTCCCTCCAGTCCTGATTCGAGCAGAAGGCGCAGGGCTCCAGTGCCGCGGCTCTCCTGAAGGGCTTCACGCCGACTGTCCTGGCGTGCGATGTCCCGTTCGAGTCGGGTCTGCTCCTGTGCCAAACGGGTGCGGGTGCGCTGCTGAATCGCCAACGACTCAGCCAGCTGCTGCAGCTGCTCCTGTCCTGTACGGATCGTGTTGAGCAGGGCTTGCCATTCCTGTTCGAGTTGTGCCAGAAGCGTCTGCACCTTGTGGTCTTCTGCGCCGTCTTGATCCCGCTCCTGCTCCAGGTCGAGCCTGCGCTCTTCTGCTTGGCGCAGCCGCTCTTTGAGTTGCTGACGCTCTTCCTGCAGGGGGGCCAGGGAGACCTGCAATTGCTGGCGTCGGGAGCTGCGCTGGCGTTGCTCCTCAATCCAGGTGCCTGAACGGCCGGCCACTTCACCGAGCTGGCGTCGGGATCGCTCCACGGCGGCTTCTGCATCCCGGCAATCCTGTTCCGCCTGGGCGAGCCCGCTCGGATCAGCGCTGAGCCGAAGCGACTCCGATTCGGACTGGATCTGTCCTCTGCGTGCCTGGAGGTCATGGCGCACGGCCTGAAGCCGTTCCCCCTCCTGCTGGTGCTGCGCGGCCTGCCGCTCCAGTTCCCGGTTTTCGGGGTCGAGGCCAGCCAGCTCAGCCTGCACACCCAGCAACTGGTCTTCCCCCAGCGCCTTGACGTTGTCCTGAAGGGTTTTCAGCTTGGTGGCCGCTTCTTGCAGTGTTGTTTCCTGCTCCTCCAGGGCTTGGGAGTCGCGGGTGTCTTGATCACCGAGGTCTTGATGCCGCTGCTGCAGGCGGCGGCGCTCGGCCTGGGCGGCTTCGTAAGCCAAAACCAGCTCCTGCCGGCGACCCAGCTGGAGCTGTTCACGCAGCTCCTGATAGGCCCGAGCCTTGGCGCAATCCTTCTCCAGCCGCTGACGTGCGGCCAGAAGTTCCTGTTCCACGATCCGGCAGCGTTCCTGCCGTTCCTGTACGTCGTCGAGTTTTCTGCGGGTCTGTTCGATGCGGGTGTCGAACAAGGCCACCCCCGCCAATTCATCGATAAGGCCGCGGCGGTCCCGGTTGCTCATCGACACGATGCGGGTCACATCCCCCTGCATCACCACGTTGCTTCCCTCGGGGTCGATGCGAAGCCGTCGCAGCTGGGTTTGGAGCTGCTGCAGGTTGCAAGGGATTCCGTCGGCGCTGTAACTGCTGCTGTAGGAGCCGCCCGGCATCACCCGTAATTTGCGGGTCACCGTCCACTCGGTTTGATCAGGCCTGATCCAGGGACCTTCCTCTGGAGCCTCGATGCCCTCTTCGGCGGCATCGGGTTGCCAGTCCGAGAGGTCGAAGCGCACGCTCACCGTGGTTTCAGCAGACTTGCCAGCCTTGAGAACCCCGCTGTTCACAAGATCGGGCAAGCGATCGGCGCGCATGCCACGGCTGTTCGCGAGCCCGAGGCAGAACAGCACGCCATCAAGAATGTTGCTTTTGCCGGATCCATTCGGCCCGGTCACCACCGTGAAGCCCGGCTCCAGGGGGATGGTCATCGCCCCGCCGAAGGACTTGAAGTGCGTGAGCCCAACTTGATTGATATGAACCAACAGGGGGCACGGCTGTCAGCGCATTGAAATTAGCGAAGCCCTTGAAAAGCTCAAGCGTTGCGTACAGGTTGTTCACCTCAAGGCTGGCTGAGGCGGCACAGTCCTCCGATCAGGGAGAGACAGACTGGATCCGGCATCCCGATCGCCGCCATCCCTTCAAGGTCCAGGCTGAACGGCGTATCCGACGTCGCTGGAAGAGTGCCGCGGTAGTGCCCCCCCACCACCCGTCGCGCCCAACCCCGTCCTCCCGACACCGCTGCGGCCTCTCGATCGAGCCAGACCAGCCGGTGGGGGGGGAGCGGCGTGGCGCTCTGGCCAGGGCCGTTGAGGAGCGGGATCGTTTCCAGCCGCCAGCTGCGGCAACTGTCACCGTCTTCCAGCAGGAGGTCGAGGTGGCAACCCCGGGGATCATCCGGGGCGCCGAAATGCTCAAGCAGCACGTATCGGTGTGGATCGACGGGCATGGGTTTCATCCGCAGGACACCACCCCTACCCTGCAGGTGGCCACCAGGATCGCCATGGATTCAGCTCCATCCCCTGCCGAGTCGACTGCGGAACCCCAGGATCTGGCGCATCGCTTCAGAGATCGCTTTGAAACGCTCCTGCCTGAGATTCAGCGGCGCTGGCCGGAAGTGACCCATCAGGCTCTGGAAGCAACCCGCGGAAGCTTTGATGATGTGGTGCATCTGATTGCCACGCACTCCGATCGAGCCTCGATGACGGTGCGCCATCAGCTTGAGGAGCTGATGCATCAGGCCGGAGACCGGTCCCGCCATCTGGCTGACAGTCTTGAGCCCCTCGAAGAGCAACTTGAGCAGTTGCTGGATGATCTCAACCGCACCCTGCGGCCGAAAATCGAGAAGCCCCTGCGGGAGCGGCCTCTCCTGTCCGTGGCTGTGGCTGCTGGAATCGGGGTGTTGGTGGGTGCGTTGCTCAGCGGCGGTCGGCGGTCCTCATGAGCGAACTGCCGCGTTCCCAAGAGCCACGTCCGCGCGGGCTTGGCGCAGCCGCCAGGGTGACGGCGCTGGCGGGTTCCGTGATGGATCTGCATGTGCGCATTGCACTCCAAGAAGTGGATCGTGAAAAACGCCGCTTGATCAGTGGTGGCGTGTTTCTGGCCATGGGTGGCACCTTGATGCTGCTGGCCTTGGTGGCCGCAGAAGCCGCCCTGTTGGTTTGGGTGCTCGAGGCTTGGGAGTGGTCCCTGCTTCAAGCGTTACTCGGTTTGGCTGTGCTCAACCTGGTGGTGGCTGGCATCAGCCTGCGCGTGGGAGGGATGCTGGCCAAGGGCCCTTACCTGCCCCAGACCCTTGAGGGGCTGTCACGCACGACCCGCGCTGTTCTCGGCCGCTGAGCTTCAGCGCACGTCGTAGTGCAACCAGCGGCAGTCGATGCCGCCATTGCTGATCGGAATCCTGCGGGTGGCCTTCATGCGCAGGGCTCCAGTGAGCTGGGGGTTGCCGCTGAGCACCCACAGCGCCCATCCCGATGCGTGCTCTTTGGCGTAGCGGCCCAGATCGGAATAAAGACTCTCCAGATCGCTTCCCGCGCCGATGCGTTCGCCATAGGGCGGATTGCACACCAGCGTTCCAGGTCCCTGGGGCAGGGCGAAGTTGTGGAACGATCCCGTCTTGATCTCAACGCTGTGCTCCAGGCCTGCGGCCTGAACGTTGGCCCTGGCTTGATCGGCGATGCTGGAATCGGCTTCAAATCCTTGAATCAGAGGAAGTTTCCGCTCTCGGCATGCCCGGCCCTGAGCGCGTTGTCGTTCAGCGTTCCATTGATCCAGGTTGAAATCAGCCCAGCTTTCAAGAGCGAAGACACGATCGAGTCCTGCTGGAAGCTGCAACGCCATGGCTGCTGCTTCGATCAGCAGGGTGCCGGAACCGCAGAGAGGATCCACAAGGGGTGTTGTGCCATCCCAGCCGGAGAGTCGGATCAGACCAGCGGCCAGATTTTCCTTCAAGGGCGCCGCGCCCATGGCCGCGCGGTAACCGCGCCGGTGCAGGCTGCCGCCGGAGCCATCGAGGCTGAGTGTGGCTTCGCCGCGGTGCAGATGCAGGTGCAGGTTCAGATCGGGCTCTTCAAGGTCGATGGACGAGCGTTCTCCCCAAAGGTCCCGCTGCCGATCGATCACCGCATTTTTCACCTGAAGGGCCGTGAAATGGCTGTGGTTCAGGCCCGGGGCCGTGCCGGTGACATCCACCCGGAAGCTCATGGAGGGATGCAACCAGCGTTCCCAGTCGAGGGCCTGCTGGATGCCGTCGTAGAGGTCATCACGCCCATTGCAGCGGAAATGGCTCATTTCGCGCAGCAGGCGAAACGGCAATCGCGCCTGTAGATGCAGCCTGTAGAGGCAGGCCATGTCGGCTTCAAAAGACGCCGCACGGCGCAAGGGCTTCACCTCTTTGGCGCCAAGAGCACTGAGTTCGTCAGCACCGATGGCTTCGAGGCCCTGGGGCAGCACGGCGATGCAGGGCAGCCGTTTGGGTGGATGGCGGTGTTCCCTCCCCACGCTGCTGTGCTCCACGTCACCACTGCTGTCACAATGGCAGTGTCCGGATCTTCCGGACTAGGTGATCCACACCAGTGTTTCGGACAGCGGTTCGATTCCGCTCAGCTCCATTCCCCCTCTCCGGGGCTGCAATGGTTTCGACGGGGCATGAGGAGGGTGACTGAAGCCTGCTCGGTGAGAGCAAACCCGTAACTGCGAACAACATCGTTCGTTTCTCCCGTCAAGCAGCCCCTGTTGCTGCCTGACCCTTAGGGGAGATGGGGTGAAGTCAGCCTTATCACCC
>NZ_JAHLZC010000020.1:0-237219 GCF_025128215.1 Synechococcus sp. CS-197
CTCGGTTGTGAAACGCAGCAGCGGCGACGATATTTGGGGGGTAGCCCCCTGAGAAAATAGCTCGATGCCAGGTAAAACATTCTGATCACGGACGTGATCCAAAGAAAGCCATCCCGGTAGGGGTGGCTTTTTTTGTGGCTTTGATCCAGAGCCAAGCTCAGAGTTTGATCTCGCCCAGATTGTGGATCATTTGATGATCACCGCCATCGCTAAATGGATTGCCTTCGCGCAAGCAAAATCGGGTTTCCATTCCTGCTTCGGCTGCCGCATCGCATTCTCTAGGGTGATCGCTCACAAAGAGAATTGATGCTGGCTTGAGGCCAATGGATTGACTAATGATTCGATAGCTATCTGCATTGAGCTTTGGCCCTGTGCGCGTGTCAAACCATTGGCTGAATCGATTGGTGATATCTCCGTCGGTTGTGTGGGCATAGAGCAACTGTTGTGCTTTGACACTCCCCGATGAATACACGGCGAGTGTGATTCCTTGCTGTGTCCATGCATTGAGAGCAGGAACGACGTCTCCATATAAAGGAGACTGGAGTTCGCCAGCGGCATAGCCTTGCTCCCATATGATTCCTTGGAGCTCCTTCAGTGCCGTTGATTTTCGATCATTTTGTATGAGATGGTCGAAATAGTGAATGATGTCCTCTGATGTCGGTTGGTTCTGATTGCTTGCCCGAAGTAAGAGTGCTTGGCTTTTGGATTCGGGATCATTCTTCCATTCGGCAATGGCCTCTTCGATTGCCGCTGTCACATTGGATGGTCGGTTCTCGCTGCAAATTGTTTTTGAGAGTTGTCGGCGTGCAAAGGGGAACAGCGTCTGTGACACAAAAGTGACAGGGCATGTTGTCCCTTCGATATCAAGAACAATGGCTTTTATCACAGTGTTCTGTTGAGTAGATGTTGTCTCCATGAAAGCTCAAGCAGGAATTCAATGATTTCAGTATGCCGCTGGGCTTGAAAAAGATCCTCCCCCCATGCGTAAAGGCCATGACCTGCGACCAGCAAGCCTGAGGGTGCTTCCTTTAAGAAGTGGCTTGCTTGTTTGCTTAGGACCTCTAAATCCTGATTGTTTTTGATGATCGGCAGCTCAACTGTTGTGTCGTGGGTGCTGATGCCTGACAGCCCCTTCAGCATCTCCCAGCCCTCCAGTTCTAAGTGACCAGCTGCCTGATGCAAGCTGGAAAGGAGAGTTCCATTCACTGAATGGGTGTGCAGAACAGCTCCTGCAGAGCACTGTTTGACGATTTGCAGATGCATCAATGTTTCTGCACTGGCCTTCCCTTCGCCATTGATCACCTCTCCGTGACCATTGACTTCAATCAGATCTGTTGCATTTAAGGATCCCTTGTCAACGCCGCTGGGAGCCATGATCAGTTTCAGTGGATCTTGTTCAGCTACGACGCTGAAATTTCCGCCGGTGCCGTCACACCACCCGCGGTTGTGAAAGTTGCGGATGGTGTTGATCAATCGCTGTCTGTAAGCGTGCTGTCGCATGGTTCAACGTTGGCAGACAGGACACCAGTGGGTGCTGCGTCCTCCGAGGCGTTGCCGTTCGATAGGAGTGCCGCAAGCCAGGCAGGGTTGGCCTGTTCGCCGATAGACCGATGCCTGGCCCCCATAGTTGCCATTCACACCTTCGAGGTCGCGAAAATCACTGAAGGTCGTCCCTCCGGCTCCGATGCTCATTTCGAGCACATCCACCAGGCATGTGCACAAGCGTTCCAGTTCAGGGAGGTTGAGTTCACCCGCCTTGCGATGGGGGGCAATGCCCGCTGCAAAGAGGCTTTCGTCGGCATAGATGTTGCCAGCGCCAGCTACCACCGCTTGATCCAAAAGAGCGGCCTTGATCGATCGCGTTGACCCCTTCAGTTTTTGTTCTAAGTAGGTTGCGTTGAACTCTTCACTGAAGGGCTCAGGACCCAACCGTTGGAGCCCTGTCATCACAGCGTCGATCGAAACGTTCTGGGGCACAAACCACATTTCCCCAAAACTGCGCAGATCGACAAACCGCAGTTCCTCGCCAGCGGTATTCCAGAGGCGAACGCGTGTGTGACGGCAGGGTTCAGTTGGTGTTGGGTGCCATTGAAATTGCCCCGTCATGCGCAGATGAACACCCCACACACCGTTGCAATGTCCCGTTTGCGGATCGTGGAGCTGCGCGACCAGGTACTTCCCTCGTCGGCTCCAGGCACCGACCTTTTGCCCACGCAGACCAAGGCGCAGAGCCTGCGGTCCTCCTGGACTCGCGACTGCGCGGTCACGAAGAACCTCGATGTCGTCAATCACGAACGACTGGAGACGATTCGCTAATCCTCGGCGAACCGTCTCAACTTCCGGAAGTTCCGGCAACGGACTCAGGCTGGCTCGAGTTCCGATTCAGCGAAGTTGTTCGTATTGATGCCGCCTTCGGAACCGGAGATGCCGTTGTAGTTCACCTGCTCGAAGCGAACCACAACCGGATAACGAATGCCGGAGGTATCGATGGAAGCCACTTTGCCGACTTCGTTGTACCAGTAGGACTCGGGGCGCTTGATGCGCACCATGTCACCGCGGGAGATCGCCATCGCTGCGCTGAAACTGGGATGCATCAGGAGCGTATCTCGGTGTCGGCACCCCGTTGCTGATGCGTCACACAATGTCTTCGTGAGGTTTCACCTGCTCCGGCGGGTGGCATGGCAGCATCCAACCTCTGTTGTGATGCGGTTCGTGTTGCCCTCGTCCCCTGAACCTCCAATGTTGGAGCTCGATCTGCCCGATCCGGAGCAGGACGACATCAGCACCATGGAGTTTCTGGCTCGGCTGGAGGAGGCATGGACGGTGTGCGACAAGTTCGACCTGCAGACCGAGATCTGGAGAGGACGAATTCTCAAGGCTGTGCGTGATCGCGAAAAGCGCGGTGGTGAGGGACGGGGTGCGGGGTTTCTGCAGTGGCTTCGAGAACGTGAGATCAGCAAGACGCGGGCTTACGGCCTCATCCAACTGGCGGAATCGGCTGAGCAGATGCTCGGAGAGGGTGTTTTGGAGCCCTCCAGCGTGAATCAGTTCTCAAAGAGAGCCTTCATGGAAACCTCCCTGGCAGAGCCGGAGGTGCAATTGATGATCTCCGAAGCCGCCAATGAAGGACAGGAAATTACGCGGAAGCAGGTGCGACGGCTGGCCGACGAGTTCACGGCAGCGACAAGTCCTCTCCTGCCAGAGGAGATCAGGGAGAGGACGCAGCAGAACCTTCTGCCTCCCAAAGCTGTGGCGCCCCTGGTGCGGGAACTCTCCAAGCTTCCAGAGCCCCAGCAAGAGGATCTGCGCAAGGTTCTTCGCGACGAACCAGAGCTCGATCGCATCAAAGACGTCACCCACACAGCGCGATGGATCACCAAGGCCACGGAATCGGGAGAGGCCGTGCGTGCGTTTCAACAAGGTGAGCTGGATCTTGAGAAAGCGATGCAGGAAGCCCAGAGGCTTGATGCGCTTGGGCTCCTCGCGGATGCCGTCGGTCAGGCCCATGCCCTGGAGTCCGCCGTGCTCAAGCTGCACACCTCCTGGCGCCGGCTCGGCGGTCTTCAGGAGCGGCTGTGGGTGGAGAGCGGTAGCAGCACGCCTTATCTAAGAGATGTGCTGTCCGCGCTGCAGAGCCTGAGTGGAGCCACCATGCGCGTCTCCCTGGGGGAACTGGCTGGCGGCAAGCGGGTTCGCTTGCAATTGGTTGAGGAATCACCCGATCAGCTGGACCCACCTGTTCTCTAGATCTGGCGCTCGGTATGGTGGACACACCACCTGTGGTGTGTCGTGGATTTGCTGCTGACGGCGCTGCAGCGTTATTACGGATGGTCATCCTTTCGATCGGGCCAGCGTCCCGTCGTGGAGTGTCTTCTGGCAGGCAAGGATTGCCTTGTGGTGCTCCCAACCGGTGGTGGCAAGTCGCTCTGCTATCAACTTCCGGCTCTTGTGCGCTCTGGCTTGGTGGTCGTGATCTCACCGCTGGTGGCTCTGATGGAGGATCAGGTTCTCCAGCTACGCCGTCGGGGGATTGCAGCAGCCTGCTTGCACGGAGGGATCGAGCTCGAGGAGCGTCGCCGCATTCTTGAACAAGCTGAGGCCGGAACTCTCAGGCTTCTTTATCTGGCACCGGAGCGGCTCCAGGGGGAGGCAACCCGTTCTCTCTTGCAGGAGCAGACGGCGTCGGGTCAGGTTGTTGCGCTGGCTGTTGATGAAGCCCATTGCATTAGTGCCTGGGGCCATGACTTCCGCCCTGATTACCGACGGCTGGGGCAGCTGAGAGAACTTTGCCCAGGGGTGCCGATGGTGGCACTGAGCGCCACAGCGGCGCCTCGCGTTCGCGCCGACATCCTCCGCTTGTTGCATCTTCGCCGTCCACTGATTCAGGTGGGATCGGCCCGTCGGACCAATCTGCATTACGCCATGCGCAGGCGTGTGAAAGATCCCCTCCAGGAGGTGGTTGCAGCCATTCACCAAGCCAGAGGCGCTTCTCTGATCTATGCCCGGACCCGTCGCTCGGTGGAGCACTGGGCTGAGAGGCTCCGCTCCACTGGCATTGAGGCCATCGCTTACCACGCTGGGCTTGACCCGGACGTTCGACTGCGAGCTCTTGAGCATTTTCTTGGCAGCGATGGTCCCGTGCTGGTGGCCACGGTCGCGTTCGGAATGGGCGTGGATCGCTCCGATGTGGGCTTGGTGCTTCACCTCGATCTGCCGAGCACCCCTGAGGGTTATCTGCAGGAATCTGGTCGCGCTGGTCGTGATGGATTGCCGGCCCATTGCTTGGTGTTGTTCTCCCCTGCTGATCGCACCACCCTCGGCTGGGCGATGCAAGCCTCTCTACGCCGCACAAAAAGCCAAGACAACACCGACGAAGCCCATCGCGTTGCCTTGGCTCAGCGGCAGTTGCGGCGGATGGAGGCTGTGGCCGAGGGAGAAGGGTGCCGGGAGCAAGCACTCTTGCTGTCTGTCGGTGAGCTGGTGCCACCTTGCGGTCGCTGCGACCGATGTCAGATGGAGTGTCGTCGGCAGAACTGGTCGGATGAAGCCCAAATCCTCTTGGAGAAGCTCGCGGAGGACTGCGGAACCGATGCCAGACGGCTGAGCGATGTCTTGAACAGCGAAGAGGGACCGTCAGCCCACTGGGGATGGCTCGCCAGACGTCTGGTTCAGGAAGAACTGATTCAGGAGAGTGATGACGGCAACCAGCGGCTTTACATCAGAGAGAGCGGACGACGCTTCATGCATCGCCCATGGCCTCTTCACTACGCGGCCTGAACCCTCGCTCAGCCCTTCGCGGATTTGCAGCGGTCCTTCAACAAATCGCGTTCGAAGTTCGACTGGGGCGCAATCCAGGTCTTCCAGTTTCCGTTAGCGCCCGTCACGTTGATCTTTCCAGCCGAGCAGTTCACGGCCACATAAAGCGACTGTCCATCGCTATTCAATGTTGGTGCGACGTCACTGCCTCCCATTAACTGCCAGTTCGCCCAGTCCACCTGAAGAGGGCCGTAGGTCTTCCAGTTCGCTTTGTTCGGTTGACTGGCAAGGGCTGTTTTCGCTGCGTTGGCCTTGGCTGTGGTCACCGGCTGGACCTTGGCTGCGGGCTTGGGCTTGGGCTTGGCTGTAGCTGTAGCTGTGGGCTGGGGTTTGACCGTTGCTGTTGGCTTGGGTTGCTCGTTGCTCTTGGGGACAGCGGCACGTTGAGGCTGGTCGTTACTGGCCACTGCGGTGACGGGTTGCGTGGCGCTGGCTCGAAGCATCAGCTTGGTGCCAACGGTCACCTGGTTGGGGTCCTCAATGGCATTGATGCTCACCAGAGAAGCCACAGGAATCTCATAGGCCTTGGCGATCTGCGTGAGGGTTTGGCCTCGGGCCACGGTGTGGCTGGTGGCGTTGGGATCAGCCTTCACCGGCACAGGCTTGCGCTTGGGTTTGCTGGCTGTTTTTGGTTTTGGCAGTACAGCGTTGCTGGGTAATTTGAGTGTCTGACCCCGTTCCACATGATCGGCACTGGCGAGGCCGTTCAGCGTCATCAGCTGGCGCTCGCTCACGCCGTACTGCACAGCGATCCCACTGAGTGTGTCTCCAGAGCGCACCGTGTGCCGACCCTTACCGGCCGTGACGCCTGCCGCGGCGCCGCTTGGAAGACGCAGGGTCTGCCCCGCTTCCACATGGTTGGAGTCGCGAAGTCCGTTCTCGCGCATCAAACGGCCCACGGACACTCCGTAGCGAGCCGCGATGTCGGAAAGCGTTTCTCCGGCTTTCACGGTCACATTCGCAGCGCCTGATGGAAGGGGGGACAGGGCGATGAGGGCGAGGAGTGTTAAGAGGGTGCGGCGCATACGTCTCCGGCGGCTGGGCGAACCATAAGGTGCCTCCCGCGGGACGCCAGCCCTGCTTCATCCGCTCGTCAGAGAAACTCAGCTCAAGAGGCGACGGAATGTTTCCGGCTTCAAGGTGTAGGGCGGATAGCGCTGCGGCAGATCGAGCCAGAACGGCCGTTTCAGCACCGAGCGTTCATGTGAAAACGTGCGGAATCCAGCCTCGCCATGGTGGGTGCCCATGCCACTGGCTCCGACGCCACCGAAGGGAAGCCCTGGCACACCCGCCTGAAGGATGACGTCGTTGAAACAGACGGTGCCGGAGCTCGTGGAGTGCAGCAGTTGGTCTTGCTCACTGGGATCTCCACCAAATAGATAAATGGCAAGGGGTTTGTCCTGCTGTTGAAGACGGGTGATGGCCGCTTTGAAATCGGGAATTTCAATCATCGGCAGCAGAGGGCCGAACAGTTCATCGGCCATCAGTGGGTCACTGTCGTCTTGGATGCTGATCAGTGTTGGGGCAATCCTGCGCTGGGTTGCATCACATTCCCCTCCAAGCAGCACGCGGCCTTCAGACCGTGCTGTGTCGAGCAGGCCTGCCAAGCGTTGGTAATGACGTTCTGAAATCAGTGACGCCAAGTGCTCTGACTGCACTGGGTTGGCTCCATAGAGCGCACGCCGCTGGTCGGTCATGGCCTGAAGGAGTGGCTCCCTCAGGCTTTGCTCCACCAGGATGTGATCGGGAGCCACACAGGCTTGTCCAGCGTTGAATCCCTTTCCCCAGATCAAGCGCCTTGCTGTGACCGCGAGATCAGCCCCTGGAATCACCACCGCAGGGTTCTTGCCCCCCAGCTCCAGGGTCACCGGCGTGAGATTGGCCGCTGCCCCTTCGAGCACTTTGGCTCCAATCCGCCCTCCTCCTGTGAAAAAGATGTGGTCAAAGCGGAGCCTGACCAGATCCGCCGCCACGCGGGAGTCCCCGTTGACGACCCGAACCACATCAGCGGGAAAGTAGAGAGGAACCAGCCGTTCAATCAACTCAGCCGTAGCCGGCGCCTGCTCAGAAGGCTTGATCACGGCCGTGTTCCCCGCGGCCAGGGCACTGACCAAAGGCCAGAACGTGAGACTGAAGGGCAGATTCCAGGGACCGATGAGAAGCACGCAGCCCAGTGGTTCCCGGATCAGCTGGGCACGTCCGGGCTGTTGCACGAGCGGGACCCGAATCGATTGAGGGCGCATCCACCGGCGCAGGTTCCGCCGGGCCAGCTTCAATTCCTGCAGCAGGGACACCACCTCGGCCATCCCCTCGAGAGGAGGCTTGAGGAGGTCCTGGTGGAGCGCGTCCAACACCTCCTGCTCGTGGCCACAGACGAGAGCATGCAAGCGATCCAGCTGGAGACGACGCCAGGCTTCTGGACGGCTTGTCCCTGTCACCACGGGCGCGCGCAGCGCATCGAGATCTGTAGCTGAGAAGGGGCTGCTCTCGGCGATCTGAACCATCACGGTTCCCTGCGACCGTTGCATGTTTGCAGGTCTTCCCCTGCATCTATTGCGAAGGGGATGACGGAAGCCTCCGTCGTCATTACCACGGAGTGAGAAAGCATCAATCGGATGCCGAAGCAGCAGCCGTGGTGGAACGGCGCCGTGATCTACCAACTGATCGTGCGCAGCTATGCCGATGGCAACGGCGATGGCGTGGGAGATCTGCAGGGATTAGCGAGTCGGTTGCCCTATCTGCGCTGGCTTGGGGTGGAAGCGATCTGGCTCACTCCGGTTTACCCATCCCCCCTGCAGGACGGTGGGTATGACATCACTGATTTCAAGGCGATCCATCCAGATCTGGGCGATCTGGCGGCCTTTCATCGCTTTCTCACCGCAGCCCATGGACAGGGTTTGAAGGTGGTGATGGATTTGGTGCTGAATCACACCAGCACGCTTCACCCCTGGTTTCAGAGAGCGCGTTGGGCGCCGCAGGGAACGCCGGAGCGAGAGGTGTACGTCTGGAGCGACGATCCCCATCGCTATGCGGATGCTCCCGTGCTGTTCCGCCATTTCGAATCATCCAATTGGGAATGGGATGACGTCGCGGGGCAGTATTACCTTCACCGCTTCCTGCGTCATCAGCCCGACCTCAATTACGCCAATCCCCTGGTGCAGGAGGAGATGCTTGAGGTGGTGGATTTCTGGATCGAGCGCGGCGTCGATGGTTTCCGTTTGGATGCGGTGCCCTTTCTCTGCGAAGAGGAGAATTCCCGTTGCGAGGGTTTGCCGGAAACCCATGCCTTTTTGAAGCGGTTGCGGGAGCGGGTGGATTCCCATGGCCGCGATGTGCTGCTCCTTGCCGAGGCGATCCAACCGGTGAAGGAGGCTGCTCCATACCTCGCCGACGATGAGCTGCATGGTGCTTTCAACTTTGTTCTCACAGCGCATCTGTTCGCAGCCATTGCCAGCGGATCCACGGAGCATCTGCGTCAGTGTCTTCAGGATGCCCAGGACGCTGTTTGTGGATGTCGCTGGGCCTTACCCCTGCGTAACCACGACGAACTCTGGCTTGGAGACGGTCATCTGATTCCCGAGGAGGTGATCCAGATCATTCGTGCTGGGCTTCATCAGGGCCAGGGCCACTGGCTCAACTGGGGGATCAATCGACGCCTGGCGCCTCTGCTCAACGGCGACCCGGGGTCGAATCGTGTACTGCACGGTTTGCTTTACAGCTTGCCGGGGATGCCTTGTCTTTATTACGGCGACGAGCTCGGCATGGGGGATTGGCCTGGCTTGCGAGACCGGGATCCCAACCGCACGCCGATGGCTTGGACACCAGCCCGCAATGGAGGTTTCTCGTCGGCCCCTGATCCTTTGCTGGTGTTGCCGCCCATCACAGCGCCTGGATACGACTACCGAGTGGTGAATGTGGAGGTGCAGAAGCAACTCCCGGGATCACTGCTCAACTGGCATCGGCGCATGCTCACCTGCCGTCGGTTGCTGCCGGCGTTGCGCCATGGTGATTTCGAGTTGCTTCCCAGCGTGCATCCCAGTGTGCTCAGCTACGTGCGCTGCGACGGAAGGATGACCGTGTTGGTTGCGGCCAATCTCTCTGCAGCAGGAGCATCTCTGCAACTCGATCTCAGCCGCTGGGAGGGAGAGAGAACCCGGGAAGTGATGTGGGGGTGTGAGTACCCACCCGCCTCAGCGAACTGGTTTGTGTACCTGCCAGCCCACGGCTTCAACTGGTGGTTGCTGGGTGAGGTTGAAGAGCAGAGCGACGGGTTGCAGGACAGCTGACGGGTGGCTGGGGACCGCAGTCAGCGGGACAGATCCAGGGCCTCCGCATCAGCACCGCCGTGGCCAGCCTGCGCCAGCAGTTCGCTCACGTTCGGGCGCAGTCGCTCGGCATCCTGCTGATCCACCATGCCCAGGCGTGTGCGCCGGCAGAGCACATCCGTGACGCCGCGCGCATGCTCATGGGTGATCGCATGGCGAAGCTCACCCCGGCAGACAGGAATCACCTCGCTGAGGGGCTGTCGGTCGTCGTTCGACCAGCTCGACACCCACTGTGCTGCTGCAAGCCCGTGGTTGGCCTGGAGATGGGCAATCTGCTGCGAGCGCTGAGGCGTGTCTGGCAACAGTGATTCCAGAGAAGCGTGTTGGGTCTGGAGCAGAGCAGGCGTTTGCAGGGGATCGGGGGCGCTTCCGATCAGAGGCAGTGCCCCAGGCGCTTTGAGGGTGTGTCCGAGCTGCTGCTCCACCGCTTGGAGGGTGTCGATGGCCATGGGCCGGCAGGTGGTCCACTTGCCTCCCATCACACTCACCAGCCCGCAGGCCAGGGTTTCCACCTCGTGCTCACGCACAACACGGCTGCTGTTCACATCGGCACCGGCCGGCTTCAGCAGGGGGCGTCCCCCGGCCCAGCAGCTGCCCACATCAACGGGGTCGCGTGCAGGAAACCAGCGCTGCACGTAATCCAGGAGGTACTTCACTTCGTTTTCCGCTGGAACGGAGGCTTGCTCTTGGGGGCAGGGGGTGTCGGTGGTGCCCACCAGGGTTCGCCCGAAGAACGGAAGCATGAACAGCACCCGCCCGTCATCGGTGGACGGGAGCAGCAGGCCGACCCCCTCTGGGCAAAGGGTTTGCTTGAGCACGAGGTGAATGCCCCGGCTGGTGAGCATCCTCTCCTCGCAGGAGGGATCAGCCATTCTCCGAATCGTGTCGGAGTGAATCCCAGTGGCATTCACAACCACCTTCGCCTGCCAGCGCTCGTTCTGCCCGCTGGCGCTTTCACTGATCGCACCGCAGAGCCTGCCGCTGCTGTCGGTTTCCAGAGCGACAACCCGCGTGCGGGTGCGCACGACCGCGCCCGCTTGCTCCGCGGTGAGTGCCATCAGCAGGTTGAGGCGCGCATCATCAAACTGCCCGTCGCTGTAGGCCACACCTCGGGTGATGTCGTCTCGAAGGGCGGGCAGGGCATGGCGCAGCTGTTGGCTTGACAGCAGGCGACTGCTTCCAATCCCTGAGCGGCCCGAGAGTGCGTCGTAAAGGCCAAGCCCGAGGCGGTAGTAGGCCTGGCCGATCACTCCGTCTGTGGGCAGGGCCAGTTCGAGGCGTTTGGCCAAAAAGGGAGCTTGCTGGAGCCAGTGACCGCGCTCCAGCAAGGCTTCCCTCACCAAGCGCAGCTGCGCTGTGTCGGCGGTTTTGAACGCAAGCTCGAGGTAGCGAACCCCTCCGTGCAGCAACTTGGTGCTGCGGCAACTGGTGCCACCTCCCAGGTCATGGCCCTCCAGCAAGGCCACACGCAGGCCGCGGCGCACGCCCTCGTAGGCAACGCAGGCACCGCTGGCACCTCCGCCGATCACCAGGAGATCGAAGCCTGTGTCATTCATGCCAATGGAGGCTCCGTGAAACGGCGTCATCCCAGCGTCGCAACCAGGTCTGTCGCTGATCAAGATCAAGGCGAGGCATGAACAGTTGGGTGTTCTGCTCACGCTGGGGAAGAAGGCTTTGCAGATCGGAAACCACATCGCACTGAAGGCCTGCCAGCAAGGCGACGCCCCGTGCGGTGCTCTCCAATTGGGAAGGGCGCCGCACGCGCAGCCCTGTGCTGTCGGCTTGGGCCTGAAGCAGGGGATCTGAAGCGGCAGCACCGCCATCGACGGCCAGTTCACCCAGTTCATGGCCGCTGGCCTGCTCGGCCAGTCGAACCAACCCCGCCACGGAGAGAGCAATTCCCTCGAGCGCGGCTCGGGCGATGTGTCCCCGCCGGCTGTCGCGGGTGAGGCCCATCAGCAGGCCGCGGGCCTGGGGATCCCAATGGGGGGTGCCCCAGCCGGTGAAGGCTGGGACGAGCATCACCCCCGCAGCGTCGTCAACGGTGAGGGCCAGGCGGTTCACCTCCTCGGCTGAATCAATGATCTCCAAGCCATCACGCAGCCACTGCACGACGGTGCCGGCATTGAAAAGGCTGCCCTCCAGGCAGTACGTGGGAGTGCCCTGGTCATCGGTCCAGCCGAGGGTGCTCAGCAGCCCAGCGTCACTGCGCTTGATTTCGCTCCCGGTGTTGATCACCAGGAAAGCACCGGTTCCGTAGGTGCATTTGGCTTCTCCTGGTTCCAAACAGAGTTGTCCGAGTGTTGCCGCCTGCTGGTCGCCCAGGAGTGCACAGATCGGCACTCCGGCGAAGGGGCAGTCGCTGGCGATCGTTCCGAAGTCGCCGCGACAGGGCACCAGATCAGGCAGGGCGTTGCTGGGGAGCCCGATGTGGTCACAAAACGCAGGTACCCATTGGCGTTGCTCAAGATCCATGAGCAGGGTGCGACTGGCATTGCTCATGTCCGAGCAGTGGCGACGGGCCCCGCTCAGGTGCCACAGCAACCAGCTTTCCACCGTCCCGAAGCAGAGGTCTCCCTGGGCGGCTGCTCTGGAGGCTTCGTCGTGGTTTTGGAGCAGCCATTGGATCTTGCTGGCGCTGAAGTAGGGGTCGAGCATCAGGCCTGTGCGTGTCCGCCAGTCCCGTTCCAGTCCCTCCCTTTTCCAGGCTGCGCACACATCGGCGGTGCGCCCGTCCTGCCAGACCAGGGCGGGTCCGCAGGGAGCGCCGTCGCTGCGGCGCCAAAGGATGGTGGTTTCGCGCTGATTGGTGATGCCACAGGCCACCACCGCCTGGCGTTGCTCTGCGCTGATCGTCTGCTCCAGACGCGCCATCGCCTGGCGCTGACTGGCCCAGATCTCCATTGGCGTCTGTTCGACCCAGCCATCGGCGGGGTAGTGGATGTTCAAGGGGGCAGAGGCGCTGGCCACCGCCTGTCCCTGCTCGTCAAACAAAACAGCGCGTGAACTGCTGGTGCCTTGATCCAGTGCCAGCAGGAGGGGCGAACGAACCATGGCACTCCTGTTTTTTCAGTGCTAGCGGTGGTGATGCCCGGCTGCAAAGGTCATGCTGCGGGATGTCGCAACGGTGAGCACGCCCGCTTGGGTGTCTGAAGCCGTGGTGTATCAGATTTTTCCCGATCGCTTCCGGCGCAGCGGCAGGGTGAAGGCGCAATCCAGCCTCGTCTTGCAGCCCTGGGGCACCAGCCCTCAGCAGCAGGGGTTTCAGGGGGGGGATCTTTACGGCGTGATCGAGGCTCTCGATCATCTGCAGGAGCTGGGGGTCACCTGTCTGTATCTCACCCCTGTGTTCAGTTCAGCGGCCAACCACCGTTATCACGCCTACGACTATTTCCAGGTGGATCCTCTTCTGGGTGGGGATGCTGCTCTGGATGCCTTGATCAGAGCGCTGCATGGCCGCGGCATGCGTCTGATCCTCGATGGCGTGTTCAATCACTGCGGCCGCGGCTTCTGGGCCTTTCACCACCTGCTTGAGAACGGCCCATCGTCCCCTTACCGGGACTGGTTCACCGTGCATCGCTGGCCCCTGATCCCTTACCCCCGCAAAGGACAGTCTTGCGGTTACAGCTGCTGGTGGAATGATCCGGCACTACCCAAGTTCAACCACGCCAATCCGGCGGTGCATGACCATCTGCTGGCGGCGGGGCGGTACTGGCTTGAACGCGGTATCGATGGCTGGCGCTTGGATGTGCCCGATGAGGTTCCCCATGGGTTCTGGGTTGATTTCCGCCGCATGGTGAAGGCCGTCAACCCCAACGCCTGGATCGTTGGCGAGATCTGGGGAGACGCCCGCCCCTGGTTGCAGGGCGATCAGTTTGATGGCGTGATGAATTACCGCCTGGGCTGGAGCAGTCTCTGTTGGGCTGCTGGTGCCAGGTTGAGGCCAAGCGATCGCAACCCGATGTATCCGCTCAACCGCCTGAATGGTGAGCAGTGGATTGCCTGTTTGAACCAGACCTTGGGTTGGTATTCCCCCGAGGTGAACCGCAGCCAGCTCAACCTGCTCGACAGTCATGACGTTCCCAGGGCTCTACACACCCTGCGGGGTGACGCCAAAGCACTGCGACTGGCGTTGCTCCTGTTGTGCCTCCAACCTGGAGCACCCTGCCTCTACTACGGCACGGAGGTGGGGTTGAGCGGAGGCCCAGAGCCCGGGTGCCGTGAGGCCTATCCCTGGTCAGGACCTGTCCCTCAGGACCTGCAGCCAATGGTGAAGGACCTGTTGGGTTTAAGACGCTCCCTTGCTGGCCCCATCGCTGACGGCTGGACCTGGTGCGTGCAGGGAGACGAGGGATTGCTGGGGCGGTCTCGCCACAGCCCCACGGTGTCGGTGCTGATCAACCGCAGCCGCCGTTGTCGCCTCGCGTGCCCGGAGAACGTCGACAGTGTTCTCTGGGAGGCCGGCACGTTTCATGCCAGCGAAGGCGTGCTGGCCCCCCAGTCAGCTGTTGTGTTCTCCTCGGTGCCTGGAGAAGGAATTGAAGCCCTTGTCGAGACTTGAACTCGAGACCTCTCCCTTACCAAGGGAGTGCTCTACCGCTGAGCTACAAGGGCATGTGGTGGATGGGCCGGGTTGGATTTGAACCAACGTAGGCAGAGCCAGCGGATTTACAGTCCGCCCCCATTAACCACTCGGGCACCGACCCGAACCACACCGGAAGAACTTACCAGCCCACCTGACCTGGGTGGTCGATACGATCGGGTCCCAGCGTTCCTGCGGGTGATGCGTCTGCTGCTGCTCAATGGCCCCAACATCAACCTGCTGGGTCAGCGGGAGCCTGGGCTTTACGGGCACCAGACGCTGTCGGACATAGAACTGCGTTTGAGAGATAGGGCCTCGGAGGCAGAGGTGCAACTCGAAACGTTTCAAAGCAATTTCGAGGGAGCGTTGGTGGAACGGGTCCATCAGGCGATGGGCTCGGTCGACGGAATCCTGATCAATGCCGGTGCTTACACCCACACGTCCATCGCCCTGCGCGACGCTCTGCTGGGGGTGGCGATTCCATTCGTGGAAGTGCATCTGAGCAACATTCATGCCCGCGAGTCCTTCCGGCACCACTCCCATCTCGCCGACCGTGCCCTGGGTGTGGTGTGTGGATTCGGCGCCTTCAGTTACGACATGGCTTTTGATGGCTTGGTGAACCACCTCAGGGGAGTGGAGGCATGAGCCACGCCAGTTCAACGGTGAACCGCTCAGATTCATCGATTGCCTCGATCCGCTGGTTGGCAGCTCCCACGAGTGAGCGCTGGGTTGAACAGGCCAATGCCAGGCCCATGGAGGTGTTGATCGACCATGCCCATTGCGAGCGCAAGGCAGCGGGATCGGCGGTTCAATTGATGTTCCGCTATCTCTGTGAACCAGGACTGGGCGAAGTTCTCAGCCCTTTGGCGCGGGAAGAGCTGGAGCATTTTGAGCAAGTGCTTGCGCTCCTCAAATCCCGTGGCCGCTATCTAGAACCACTTCGTTCTCCTGCCTATGGAGCCCTTCTGGCCAAGCAGGTGCGCCGGGGAGAGCCCGAGCGCATGCTGGATTCCTTCTTGATCGCAGGCTTGATTGAGGCCCGAAGCCACGAACGCATGGCGTTGCTGGCCCAAAACAGTCCGGATCCGGGTTTGAGAGAGCTCTACGGAGGCCTTTTAAAGAGTGAAGCGCGTCACTTCGGTCTCTATTGGGTGCTGTGTGAGCAGCGCTATTCGCGCGATGTGATCATTCCTCGGCTCGAGCAGTTGGCCGCTGCAGAGGTTGATGCACTGAAAGGGAATCTGAGCTGCCCTGAGGACGTGCGCATGCACTCAGTTGGTGTGATCGCCTAACGCCTCAAGATCTGATCGATTTTGTTGGGTTTTAGAAAAATGTGCTGCCAGTGATCCAAGCCTGGAAGGGGGCTCTGGCTCCTTCCAGGATGGCCAGGTAGCTCGTGCTGAAGATGCCAGCAAAGGTGATACAAACTCCGACTGCAATCAACAGCTCGTAGAGAGTCTGGGTGCTGTTTGTTGCAGGTCTTGGAAGGGTGCGACGACGAGCCATGGATTCTCCTATGCCTCTTTGTTATGAACATCATTCCTCGGCTGCGCTGTTGAGACGAGTGAATGTCAATAAGTCATTACCTTGTGAAGGCCTGTGAACCAGCCATCTCTTGATTTTGCGAGAGATGAAGATTGTTATTGATTGTCCTCGGGATTATGAAGTCTTTTGTGGCTTCTTTCGGCCGCTTCCGGGTGGACGGCTTGCGCGCCTCGCCAAAGCCTTCTGTTTGCAGTTCTTCGGGGACGAGGTCGCTGCTTCGCAATGGTTCGCCACTCGCGTCCAAAAGAAGTCTGAAGAGATGTGCCAGTGATCGAGTGGCAGTTCTAGGATTGACCCAGTCACCGTTGTTTGTCGCGTGTCTGACCCCGTAACAGCTGTTGCCGACTCCCTGCAAGCGCTGCGCAATGGCACCACTGATGAGCAGTGGGAAGGCTTGAAGGCCAACCCCCTGGTGCGCGATCTGATTAGCCGATGTGCCGATTTGGAGGCAGCCTGGCTTCTTGGCGACCCAGATTCCGTGGGGACCCCTCGCGGCCGCCGAGAGAAGGAGCTGAGGTCTTCGGTGGATACTCGTTTGCTTCTTGTGGCCTGAGGATGTACCGAAGCCTTATGGTCTGGAATGATGTTACAAAATAGAATTTTTATCCAATAAAAAAGCCCCAAGTGCTGGGGCTTTTACAACTTTTATAAACGGGCCTCATTTTTTTGCATTTGCATTGATAGCTGCAGATCCAAGTGTGGCACCTGCTCCAATTGTGGCAGCAGTTACAGTTCCTGCGGTAACGATAGTAGCAGCTGCAACTGCCGCCTTGGCTTTTGCCTTTTCACCACCGGCTGCAGCCATTAATTCATCATCAGTAGTGGTTGTGAGATGCTCTACAAGAAATTGAATCATCTCAGCTTTGTCAGCTTCTGTGATATCAATACCAGCTTCATGCAGTTTAGAGATGCGATCGCTCTCATTGAGGTTGATGAAAGCTTCATGCTGATCAGAGCTCATGGAATCAATGAAGCTCTTGAGCTTTTCAATGTTGGGGCAAGCCATAATTTTGAATCGACAATAAAGTGATGGGAAATTTAAGAAATTAAAAAATAAGTAATTGGCCTCTACGGCCATTAGCCAAGTGAGGCATCTGCTTGGAGATAGCCCCATGTGCTGGGTCTTTCTGAATACATCAAGGTGACGTTAGCTGTTGCTGTTCTTTTTAATGGCTGCTGCGCCCAGTGTGGCACCTGCTCCAATTGCGGCAGTGGCTACAGCGCCTCCTGCTTTGATTGAAGCTGCTGCTACGGCAGCTTTAGCGATCTCGCCGCCGGCTGCAGCCATTAGTTCATCATCAGTAGTGGTTGTGAGATGCTCTACAAGATATTGAATCATCTCAGCTTTGTCGGCTTCTGTCAGATCAATCCCAGCTTCATGCAGCTTGGAGATACGATCGTTCTCATTGAGATTCAAGAAAGCTTCATGCTGATCAGAGCTCATAGAGTCGATGAAACTCTTGAGCTTATCGATATTGGGGCAAGCCATGTTTTAAATGGATAATAGGGTGGTGGGAAATCAAGAAATCAAAACCAAATCAGCTCGCCTCGATGGCTGCTTTGCCAAGTGTGGCGCCTGCTCCAATTGTGGCAGCAGTAACAGTTCCTGCAGTGGCGATAGTAGCAACTGCAACAGCCGTCTTAGCTTTTGCCTTTTCACCACCGGCTGCTGCCATTAGTTCATCATCAGTAGTGGTTGTGAGATGCTCTACGAGGTATTGAATCATTTCAGATTTGTCAGCCTCTGTCAGATCAATACCAACCTCATGCAGCTTAGAGATACGATCGTTCTCATTGAGATTCAAGAAAGCTTCATGCTGATCAGAGCTCATGGAGTCGATGAAGCTCTTGAGCTTTTCGATGTTGGGGCAGCCCATTGAAATCGTTGAGTGAGTGTGGTGTTGTTGATCAAAAAAATAGTCTTGACAGACTAGATTTTGACCCAACCAATGCATAGTTAAATACATTGGTTTTATAGATGCATAAATGCAACTCTGTTATCATAACGCGTTGATTGATTAAAAAAAATTAAGTTGCCATTAAAGATAAGACCAAATGTGAGTTTAGAGCCTTAAGAGACCCGTCCATTCACGGAGAAATGGGAATATGTAGCTTGCAGGGGCTCTATAGCGTAGTGTTGCATTAACATTCAATGATGAACCAAACGTAATGGGTGTTTTTGGTCCGTTTCCTCCAGTCCAGTCATAGCCAGACTGTGTGTTTGGATTGATGTCCAGTCTGGCAACGCCGGAATAAATCAATCCTTGTTGGATGAGTTGCTCCGCCTGAACCGACGAACCTGTTGTGGCAATTAAGTTCTCTCGACTTGAGGGAAGCGTGGATATAGAAACAAGTTCACCACGAATCCCACCAAATTCCTCTTGGCTAAATCCTTCGGGAGTTAACGACAGTTCATCGCCTGGTTTTAGGAGATGACTGTCCGCATTGCGAAAGAAAATCACTGCGGTATTGGGCGCATAGGCGGAGGTAAGACCTTTTTGACGTTCACTTGAGTTGCTGTCCTCCATCATCAACCCTTTTTGTGCATCAAAGACCAGAGTTGCAATGAGTTGGTTCGTTTGAATTAGATCACCTGGAAGCAACGATAAACCGAATACAGTCCCTTTTGCTGTTGCTTGAATATCCCCAACTCGCTTCAGTCTATTGAGCTCTAGAGTGGCCTGCGAACGTTTTTCAATAAAGTCTAAATTTCTCGACAACCTTTGCTCTTGATTTTGAAGGTTGAGCTGTTTTTTGTTTTCTAATAATTTAAGTTTTTCGATCTGTAGCGATTCGATGGATTCGAGTTGGGAGGAATAATTTCTTTCCGCCGACAAAACGTCTTGCTCGCTGATTCCACCTTCTTCACGTAGATTCTGCGAGTTTTCCAAAAACTTCTTGTAGTTATTTGCTTGATTCTGGCGTATGGAAATTTGCCGATTAATTACCTCAATTTGCTCTGATACATCTTCTTTTTGGATGTTTAGCAGTTGATTGCTCCCTTTATTGAGAGTCATGTATGTATTGTCAAGCTTATTGATTAGGTTTTGACTATTGCTAACATTTAACTCTAGATCGGGTATTTGTAGCTTTACTAGAGTATCTCCCGGCTTAACACGGTCTCCATTCTTCACATTGACTGATTTAACTGTACCATCAGCCTCACTGAAGACTCTTAAAATATTTCCTGGACCAATCAATAAGCCTTTCCCTGGAACAGTTTCAGGAATGCGACCTAGAAATGCCCAAAATAATACGATTAAAGTGAACCCGGAAAGGGAAGCGATCCATAGCCGATCAGAGCTTGACGTTATCGATGCTGCTTCATCGGATCCATCATGAACCGCCGGCGAATTTAGAAAACCTGTTGGATCAGACATTAGAAAGAGTTGGATCGCTTTGTTTTTTGAATGCTCGCTTCAGCATCTAATTGTGATCTCACGAGTGACCAAAATGCTGATTGTTTACTAACGAGCTCATCATAACTACCTGATTCAACGACTACACCTTTATCCATCATTAAGATGCGATCGGCCGTTTTGATGGTGTTGAGTCTGTGAGCAATAGTTATTCGTGTGCAGCTCATCGTTGCAATGGCGTTCTCGACGATGGACTGAGAGACGTTGTCGAGAGCACTTGTCGCTTCGTCCATGATCAAAATCGAGGGCTTCTGTGCGAATGCTCGGGCAAGCATGATACGTTGTCTTTCGCCTCCAGACATGTTTGCTCCACCACTGGTTACCGGTGTTGAAAGTTTCAGTGGCAAATCCTTCACTTTATCTCCAATAGCCGCGTTGTTTAATGCAACCCATATTTCATCTTCGCTTATATTTTTACCAGCTTTTATATTGTCGCCTATCGTTCCGGATAATAATTCTATATCTTGTAGTACAGCGCCAATAAATTTTCGAAGTGAGGGCAAGGAAATTTTTTTAAGATCTTGGTGGTCGTAACTTATAAAGCCTGACTGGATTGTTTCGAAGCCCAAAAGCAATCTGATTAGCGTTGATTTTCCGGAACCCGATGTTCCGACTAGGGCTACATGTTCACCAGGTTCAATATTAAGATTCACCCCTTTAAGGATTTCTCGATTCGAATTTGGATACGTAAATCTAAGGTCGCGTACCTGAATCGACTGCACTGGCTTGGTGATGACTTGAAACTTAGTGCCTGTTTCAACATCATGCGAAAGTACACTGGAAAGCCTGTTCCAGAGAAAGGTCACTTGTTGCTGCACAACAACAATTGTGCCAATGAGAGATAATGCCGCACCAAGAAAAACACCCATAGCGGAATTAAATCCCAAAAGATTTGCCAAGCTCAGTGTTTGACTGGCTTGACCAGGACTAAACAAAACATAGGCCGTAAAAAGAAGTATAATAATACTTAGTGATTGGCCAATACCCTCGGAGATAACAGATGACCGTTCATTGATAGTATCAATACTATAGTCAACTTTTTGCTCGGCTCCAAATAATTTTGCCCACTCTCGTATCAAAAAAGCTTCGCTCGCTGTTGTTCTCAGTGACTCTATTGAACTTAGAATTCCTTGCGTAAGACCAGTGACCTTGGATTCGTATTGAAAGCGTTTAATTTGCAATTTGATGGTTGCGCGTATGGCTGTAATGGCAATAATTGCCAACAAGACGGTGACAATTAGGGCGATTAAAGTTAGATCTTTAGAGTAATAAATCATCAACCCGATGTTGACAATTGAAAGAAGGCCATCAATAATTGCGATTAATGTTTGGCCACTTAGCACGCTTTGAACTTCTGCAATAGCCTGAGTCCTTTCAATTAGCTCAGAAGATGTAAACTGATTTAAATGTGACACAGGTAATCGTAGAATGCGATCCCAAAGGGCAGGACCTAATCTCAATGCGATGACACTTTGAATCCGGAGCACAGATTCATTTCGCACTAAATTCAATAGATTGCCAGTTAACAATGCTGAGACGAGAACGGCAGCATATTGAAGTAATAAGGATATAGATGCGTTGGGAATTGCGCTACCAATAATTTGAGAAAGCAGAAAACTTGGCGCTAAACCTATGAGAGAAATTCCAAGAGAAATTGCAATAAGTACAAATAAGTTGCCCAATAAAGAACTTTTTATGATCTGCCACAGTTGGTTCAGGTAGACTCTGTCATGGTTGCGAAGTGTCGTATAGAAAAGATATCCATGGTCAATAAATTGATCTTTATTCTTGCTGTTAATTAGGATATTTTTGGATAGAAGAGGCGATTCAGCCTCGTAGCACGGAGGTGACTGATTGCGTCTCCACTTGAAGAGGCAGGGGTCAATTTGCTCTGATGTGAAGCCAAGAATTGTGCCCGAATCCCTGGTTGGCCATCCAGGGGTTAATTTGATTTTTCTCCATTGAAGATCATTGGCCTCACAGAAATCGATAATAAGCTGATGGCCTTTAGAGGATACTTGTGGGTAAACACTCCTATTATCCGATAGCTCTTTGAAAATGGAGTCTAAACATTTTAAGAGCGATACTGAACATGCATCGTTAGCAACGAGATCTTCGATTCTAGAAGATGTATCCCGGTGCACTTTCAAGACCGAGCTGAGCTCTTCGAGTGACTCTTCGTAAGCCTTTTGAATATCTAAATTTAAATCAATGTTGTTTTGAGTCATGCGAATTTTACGCCTCCCCCTGTTACGACATTGGTTTGATTAGGTTTAAAATCAACGAGTGCTGAATAAGCTCCCTTTTTGAGCAGCAATTCTCTATGGGTACCTTGTTCAACTATATGTCCACTGTCTAAATAAATGATTTGGTTACAGCTAACGATTGTGTTGAGTCGATGAGCAATAACTATTTGTGTGCAATTTAAATCATTTAAGTGACTAACAATTTTCTCTTCTGTGCGTGCGTCAAGGGCACTTGTGGCCTCATCAAGGAGTAGTACCTTGGGTTCTCTAACCAAGGCTCGTGCAATATTTAATCGTTGTCGTTGACCGCCACTGAGTTTGAAATTTGCTTGATCAGTCATTGTTTCATAACCGTCAGGCATTAGCAGAATGTCATCGTGAATGCATGCTGCTTGACAGGCTCCAATGACATCAGCCTTGGAGTAATGTTGATTGAACAGCCTAATATTATCAAGGATGCTTCCTGGAAGTAGAGGTGAGAATTGCGTGACATAAGAAACTGATTCATGCCAATGATTCACCCCAAAATCACTAAGATTCTTGTTGTCGTAGTGAATTGCTCCTGAGGTTGGTTTGTAAATGCCTGCAATGAGCCTCATAAGTGTTGATTTTCCACATCCAGTTGAACCCACCATGCCTAGTCTTGAACCGGTGGGAATTTCTAAATTAATTCCATCAACAACATCCTGGATGGCACCTCCAAAGCTGAAATGCAGATCCGTCAATTTGATTGGGAAACCTTTTACGGTTGTTGGTGAAACTGATGATGATGACGCCTGAGGTCTCTCATGGCTCAAAGAACTGATATTCACGATTGAACTATAACTGTCAGGTGTTTCTGTTAACACATCATCTAATTTATTGACATCGCCAAAGAGTTGTTCAACTGAGCTCCAGGAATCTGCAATTTCAATCAGAGGTGCTGAAAACGAGCTATATATTTGCCTGTAAGAAATGAGCCATCCAAGAGCTAGGTATCCATTGATGACCAGAAGGCCACCACCAATCAGTATTGCAATTGTCAATAAATCACCAATAATTTTTCCCGATGTTGAAATTCGATTGCTGACTCTCGTTAAGCTCTGCAGTTCATTCGTATATTTTGCGTGCTGACCAGTCCATCGTCTGAAAATTTGATCCTCAATTGCAGATGATTTCACAGTTTCAATTGTACGCAGTGTGTCATAAGTGGTGGCAAAAAGTTCACCTTGTGCTTGCGATAATTTAATGCCACTCTCGGTTCGTTGGTTTTCTGTTTTACGAATTATTGTTATTTGAAGGCTTTGGATGATAAAGCAAAAAATAGCCAACGGCCAGGAAATCAAGAGAAGAAATATGGCGTAAATAGCCATTGATGTAATATTGACAATTGCTTCACCATTTGTACTTGTAAGAACTTTGGCGACTGACTGATTAAGCGAAAGTCGTTGATTGACTTCGGATGCATGTCTTGCTTCAAAAAAACTGATTGGTAACTTCAGTAATTGAGTAATAAAACCGAGAGACATGTCCCTCGATAATATGATTCCAAGTTTTCTGAAAATTACTTTTTCAAGCCTTATGCCAGGCAAAAGTAAGCTGATCATGATGATAGCTAAGAGCATCAAGCCATTCAAAAATTCTCTTTGTCCCTTAATAAATACAATGTCAATCAGTGTGGATGTGATTGATGCCAGCGCAATATTTGGGACCGTCGAGAGAGCGCTTAAAAGTACCAATGAAACTATAACAGACTTGTATTTTTTGAGGCGATCATATAAGCCTCTCCATATATTTGGCGCCTGACCTTCTCGTTTGAAATCCTTTGTGGGTAGGAGCTCAAGCATGATCTTTGTTGGAGTTGATTGATTGAAATCATCGAGACCAATCTTTCTCCGTCCACTTGCGGGGTCTGATAAGTACACTTGTCCATTTTTAACCCCTTCTACGACAAGAAAATGTGCACTTTCCCAATGGCAGATAAAGGGAAAGTTTTGGCTGCCAAGGTCATCGATTAAAAATCTTTTTCCTTTGACTTGTAGTCCGAATGTTTGTGCGTAATCTCGGATTCTTAAGACATTTGTTCCATCCCTTGAGACTCCGAGCCCAGATCGCAGTTCTGAGAGAGGTATCCACTTCCCGTAGTAGCCAAGAATAATTGCTAGTGATGCTGCGCCGCATTCCGCGGCCTCGAATTGCAGAACTGTCGGAGTCCGTATCAACCGCTTTGTCATAAAGATTACTTATTAATTTGATCCTTGGCAATGTTATTCGTCTTGCTTTCGAGCATGGCCTGGACGAGAGTTTTAATTTGAGCTAATTCTGCGCGAATAAGTCTGTTTTCTTCTTTTATGGAGTTATTTTCAGCTTTGAGTCGTTTAAAGTTTTCGATGGAGGCTTGCTCAGATGATGGCTCTTTGCTTGATTTCTGCACGAATAGTGGGAAAGAAAATCCGATCCTTCCGGCTATACTAGAACTTGAGTTATTAAAGTAATCAACTGAGTCTGTGAAACTAATGGCGCCATTTAAGTGGAGCCGATTATTGATTTTGATAGCACATCCGGCTGCGAACGCATAGCTGTTGCTAATACCCCCTGTTCCGATTCCGCAGCGTGCAGGCTCGTCTTCACCGGCACTCATCGTGGGAACTGCACTCATGGCAGCGACGAGTGCACCCGTTGAATTTATGGCGTATGGTAAATTACCAGTCTTCATTTTATTATTATAAGTATCAATAATTTCATTCGTTAGGTCTTTGGATGATTGTGTGCCCGCAACGCCATTCTCATCAACTGTTACAAGCTCAGCCTCTCCTGATTGATACTTATTCCCTGCGAACTGTCCATCTTTCGCCAGTCCAGGAAGCGTTAGTTGACTTCCAGGTTCACCGATCTGAACTTCGGTAGTTTTTGTTCCGCCGATCACGATTAAACCCTCCTTATCGCTGACCGCTTCGAAGCCAATTGCAGTTGAAAAGTCGCTTAAGGCTGCTGATCCTGGCCCGATTGCAGTTGATCCTGCGCCAGTTGCAGCTGCAAGATCTCCAGCTGCAAAGCTCGACGTTCCTGATGACACAGCCTGTGTTCCAAGTGCTACGGATCGAACCCCAGAAGAAATGCTCTGGGAGCCAACTGCCACAGAACCAGAACCTGATGCAAGTGCTTCAGAGCCAACGGCGAGTGCTCCCGTGTCGGCTGCTTCTGCCAAACTTCCAAGTGCTGTGGATAAAAAGCCACTTGCGGTACTTGCCGCACCGATGGCGACTGATGCTTGAGCTTTAGCAGAGGCTGCGTAGCCTTGAGCAGTTGCGAATGGTGAATCTGCAGTTGCAAGAGCTCCGATTGCGATTGACTGGTCACCTGATGCGGTGGAAATATCACCAACTGCGATGGCCTGCAATCCCTGTGCTCTTGCTTCTGGGCCGTAGGCGGTAGCGGCAATTCCACTTGCCTGGGACAGCAGGCCGACGGCTACGCCGTGGTAGCCAGACACTTCTGAGGACGATCCAATCGCAACGCCAAATTCTCCAGCTGTCACATCTTGTTCTGGAACTGAGGTTCCAGTGGTCAGCACTTTTGCGTTCTGTCCAATGGCGATGCTTCCTTCTGCTTGAGGCTCTGGAGGTGTGGCTGCAGTTGGAGCACAGCGCGGATCAGGCAGGCCGAAACTTGGGCAAGCTCCATTGACAAGGCCGGTGAACTGACCAGTCGTATTGTCAAAACCACGATGATCCGGCTTGTACATCGATCCAATCGCAATTGAATCGATTGGAATCGTTGGGTATGTGTAGTCGCTATAGCTCAGTTCCCAACCAGTTATTGCTGTGAAAGTGCTGTTTATAACAGTTGGATTTGCTGTGTTGAAGGGGGTAACGTTTCCAAAACCAACGGATTGGGAGCGCGCTGCTGGAGACAGAAAAGCGCCGAGTGAAACGAAAGCTGCGATCGCTTTTTTCATTGTGCGTTGTATTTGGATGTAGCTTAGGTCCCTCCCCGCCCCTTGTCCTAAGAGAAAGTTAATTTATTATTGACCTCTGCCGGACTGCTGTTGTTTCATTTTTTTTCAGATGGATTGCCTTTGTTCTTTGATTGGCGAATCGTCGGTCAATTTCTTTTTAAGTGATGTTTACGAGCAAAGGATGGCGCACTATGCGGGTGTCTTGAAGGGCGCCATGGGTTTTTCGCTTGATGAGTTTGAGGCTATCCTCGGCATGCCTGGCTTAAGGCCTTATCTACGGCTTGTTGCTAATCAAGTGGAAGATTATGACCCAAAAATAGTGGCTAATGATGGACATTTGTGTAAGCCTTACGTATTGTCTAGATTTCATGAGGGCGCTTCTATTGTTGTGAACGAAGTGCACCGTTTTTCGTCTCAATTGATGGATTTGGCTTCTTCGTTGTCTGAAGAGCTTGGCGTTCAATGTGTGGTTAATGCTTACCTGACACCTCCCCAGTCTGTTGCTTTGTCTCCTCACTTTGATAGTCATGATATTTTTGCGCTTCAGGTGGTTGGGCAGAAGCAGTGGTTTGTTGATTCTGAGCTTTCTTCGTTAACAACCAAATCAACTTTTCAGCCCATTTTGAGTGCCGATCAGGCTAGTTCGGTTGATTTTCGGGAGGTTGTGATGGATGAGGGTGATGTGATGTATCTGCCTCGTGGATGCGTGCATCATGCGCGCACGATCTCTTGCCAATCCATGCACCTTACCGTAGGGCTTTACCCACTCGAATGGAGTGAATTTATTGCCTCCGCTGTTGAGATTGCTGCGTCTGCTCCTGAGGCCCGTGGGTTGCGCACGTCTGTTCCGCTTGGCTTAAAGCGTCAGCATCCGTCTTTTTACCGTCAAGAATTGCTCGACCGGCTTTCTGGTCTCTTCACTGATGATGTGATTGAGAAAGCACTTCGTTCCCGTGAGAAAGAGTTCAGTGCTGGCCAGCCTTCATCCTTTGTTGGCGGTCTAGATGCTGATTCTTGGCCTGCAGGCAGCATCGCCTCTGATGATGCATTTGAACGCTGCGCAGAAGCTGTTTACTTTTACCCTGCTGTTAGCGGGCTCAGGGTTGTTAGTTCTGGATATGGCTTCACCCTGAAGCATCCCAACCCAGATCGCATATTGAAGGTCTTGTCCCATAAGAAGTTTTTTACTCTAGGTGAGTTGACTGGCGGCGATGAATGCTCTTTGAATGATATTGCCTGTATTCAAGCGTTGCTTCGTCGTGGTATTTTGCGTCGCTATCGGAATGCTATCTGAGTAATCGTATTGAATCGCTTGATTCGTTAGTCGCGCAATTTTGAAAACCTCTCAGCAATCGGATCGTTTGTGAAGTTGGCGACCCAGCCGTTGGGGTTGTTGAAAAAACGAATTGCGCAGAAATAGGGCTTTTCTCCCATGTCAAACCAGTGCCGGGTTCCAGCAGGCACGCTGATCCAATCGTTGGTTTCGCACGTCACCTGAAGCACTTCGCTTTTGATATGCAGGCAAAACAGGCCGCGTCCTTCCACGAACAGGCGCACCTCGTCTTCGGCGTGGGTGTGTTCACTGAGAAACTTTTGGCGCAGGGCCTGGCGATCCGGATGATCAGGCTTCATGCGGATGGCATCAACGGTGGGGTAATCGCCGAGGGCCTGGATCCGGTGAATCTCCTCGGCGTAGGTCGAGAGAATGTCGGCCTGATCGGCATCAAGCGCGATCTCCGCTTTGCTCGCGCAGCGATCAAACGCAATGCCTCGCAGGCTGAGCTCGTGTTGGATGCGCGCCGAATCCAGCGTGCTGAAAACCGGCTCGCCTCCCTGTTCGGAATAGATGCTCAGCTCACTCATGGCTTCAAACCCTGTCTGGGGTGTTCTCGTTGCACTTGTTTCAGCATGCTGGAGCGGTTGTCGCCTGCGTTCAAACGTTGCTCAAACCTTCAGGGTCATCGTCGAATTCCCTCACGCTTGTGGGTGTAGGCCCCGGAGATCCGGAGTTGCTCACGATTGCTGCTGTGCGGGCTGTGGAGCAGGCGGAGGTCGTGGCCTATCCCGTGGGCCGGGTGGGAGGCACAGGCATGGCGCTCACCATTGCCGAGCGTTGGCTGAAGCCTGATCAGCAGCGTTTGCCCCTGTTGTTTCCGATGGTGGCGGAAGCGGGGCCCCGGATCGATGCATGGCGCTGTGCTGCTGATCGGCTGGCTCAGCTGGTGGGGGAAGGTCGTCGGGTCGTTCTTCTTTGTGAGGGTGATGTCTCCTTGTTTGCGACCGGTAGTTATGTACAGCTGGCCCTGCGCGAGCGCTATCCCGATCTTCCTTTCCGTTTGGTTCCCGGTATTCCTGCGGTCTGTGCGGCCGCCGCTGCCGCGCCATCGCAGGGCTTGGATCTGCCGCTGGCTTTTCAGCAGGAAGGCTTACTCATTCGTCCTTGCCCCGAGTCCAGCGCTCCACTGGAGGTCCTTCTTCAGGTGGCTGAAGAGAACCACACTGTGCTTGGCCTGATCAAGGTGGGGCAGCGCTGGCCTTGGGTGCGCACCGTCCTGCAACGGCGGAATCTTCTCGAACAGGCTGTGTTTGCTCAGCGGGTGGGTTGGCCTGATCAGTGGATTGCCCGCGCTGCTGAGGTGTCTGAGGAGACGAAACCCTATTTTTCTCTTCTGCTGATCCGACAGTTCTGGCCCCAAGTGTTGCCTTGATCGCATCCTTCCCCTCGCTGACCCCTGTGCAGTGGTTGGCGCTGGCGCATCCGGTGTTGATCATCCTGTTCGTGTATCCCGTGATCGGTGCCACCATTCGGTTGGGCATCCTGGCTAGGGAGCGGCGGCTTCAGATCAATCCCATTGCTGCCACGGTTCCCGTTGAGCATGCGGATCACGGCCGTTGGGCCACCGGGGGATTGCTGCTGGCCGTGCTGCTGGCCTTCAGTCACGCCTTGGCCTCAACGCAGGCCGGTGTGCATCTTTGGGGCAAGGCGGCTGTGGCCGCCTCAGTGGCCGTTGGTTCGTTTGTGTTGCTGCTGCGCTCCAGGCGCCTGGTGCCAAGGCTGATCGCGGCCTGGGGCTGTTGGCTGATGCTGCTTTTGATGGCGTTGCAGCCTCTCCCAGGTGCTGCCGAGGCGCTCGGGGAGACCATGATTTGGCACTCCCATACCTGGGGCGGACTGCTGCTCCTAGCGCTGTTGCTGCTCACCATGGCCGTTCAGAGGGAAATCGCTTCCAGGCTCTGGCTTCGCCGGATGCATGTTCTGGTGAATGGTTTGGTGGCGCTGCTCCTGGCCACCCAGGCCATCAGTGGCACCCGCGACCTTCTGTTGCACTAGGCCGCAGCTTCAACCAACAGGGCCTCCCGAATCGGTAAGGGAAGCCTGCTGCATCAGGCAGCGCTGAAAGGGACGTCTCGATGGTGCCGTGAACAGCCTGGCCAGCAGAACGGCCAGGGCTTTCCATTCCGGAGGGGCCATGCGATCGCGCCAGCAGTTCGGACGGCAGAACAGCCAGCGGATCAGCTGCTTGCGCTCCAGGGCGCTCAAGGGGCCCCAGCGGACCGCCAATCCCAGTCCGCTTGCCATCTCCAGTTGCACCGGCAAGGGGGGGACCTCCTTGCACCAGCAGAGGGTGGTGCTGGCCACCAGGGGTGTTGTTTTGGCGTGCAGTTGCAGCTCGGCACCGCTTTCACTGATGGCCTTGAGGGTGCAGGCATGGCGATGGCCTCCAGCATCTTGAAGCCAGGCCATGCTGTCGATGGCCTGCCATGGTGACGGATCCCGGGACGGGGGGTCCCAGCAGGCGCGCAGAGCGATCACGAGGCTCAAGAGGTTGAGCACAGCCCACACAAGGCCAAGAGGGCGACCGTCGAACGTGGCGGAATCCAGAGCGCTTTGCGGTTGGAGCAGACCGCGGAGATTGAACAGGTTGAGGGCCAGCAGGGCCAACAAGGGAAGTGAGAGTTGCACGCTCCAGCTGCCCCGATCGCGCCGCTGATGCTTCGGTGTCACCTTGAACCCACCAAGGCGTCCCATCAAATTCGCCAGCACGGTCACGGTGAGTGGAACGGTGAGCACCCAGCCGGTGAGTTCGCTCAGGAACGCGGTGCGCGATCCGCGGTTTAACCAGCCCACTCCCATCAGGAGCGTCGCCCAGAGGGGCAGCAGCAGACCGACGGCATCGCCTGCGCTGATCAGGATCGGCACGGTCCCGAGCAGTCCGTAGCTCAGGGGCATGAGCATCAGCACCAGGCGCGGCAGGTTGTTGATCCAGTGCACAACGCCCTCGAGATACGCCACCCTCTGCCAGGTTGTGAGGCCACCTCCACGCAGAGGCCCTTCCGGTAAGCGCAGGCTCTGCAAGGTGCCGCTTGCCCAGCGCTGCCGCTGGCGCACGAAGTCCGCCATGGTTTCTGCTGCCAGACCGGCGCTCAGCTTTTGTTGCAGATAGAGGAGGCTCCAGCCCTTGCGTCGGAGGTTGATTCCGGTGACGAAATCCTCTGAGATCGCCTTCTCCACAAAACCACCTACGGAGTCGAGCGCGGAGCGACGGGCCAGAAATGCCGTGCCTGCGCACACCACCGCCCCCCAGCCGTCACGGACCGGTTCGATCCAGCGGTAGAAGCTTTCCTCATCGGACAGCAGCCAGCGTTCCATTCCCAGATTCCGCATCACGGGATCGGCGTTGATGAAGGTTTGAGGCGTCTGCAGGAGCCCCACCTTTGGGTCGAGAAGAAAGCCGATGCTGTTCTCGAGGAACGTGCTTTGAGGGATGAAATCGGCGTCGAAGACGGCCACGAGTTCTCCCCGGCACCGGCGCAGACCATGGTTCAGATTCCCTGCTTTGGCGCAGGCGCGGACCGGTCGATGCACATAGGCGCAGCCGTGTTGCGAGGCCAGGGCTTTCACCTCCTGGCGTCCGCTGTCATCCAAAACCCACACCTGGGTGTGGGGATAGGTCTGGTGACAGCAGCCGATCAGGGTTCTCTCCAAAACATTGATCGGTTCGCCGTAGGTGGGCACGAGGATGTCCACCGTGGGAGTCCATGAGCTGTGCTGCCATTGCTCCCGCAGCTGATGCATGGCTGGTCGGCGGTCGGGGAAGCGGCGCCAAGCGAGCACCAGCGGCACCATCCCGCTCAGCAGCAACCAGCCCTCCGCTGCCAGCAGCAGCAGGCTGAGGGTTGTGCTCAGTGGGGTGCTCAGATTCATGCTTGCGCTGACCCTCCACAGCAGATAGCGCAGGGTGAGAACGCCGATCAGAACAATCAGGCTTCGCCTGCGCCAGATCGGACTCAATGGCTCCGGCGTCCGGCTCAGCCAGGCCGGCCAAATCAGAACCAGCAGTGGCAGCCAGCTCACGCCAATTGGTCCTGCTGCTGGCGCAACAGGCTGAGGGCTTGATCCGGGGTGGGTGCTCGCATCAGTTGCTGGCGGAACTGGGACGCTCCGTTGAACCCAGTGCAGGTCCAGCTCATGTGTTTCCTGGCGATCAGCAAACCGTGATCGCCACGAGCAGCCACGAGGGCCTGGAGCTGGTCCGCCGCAATCGTGAGGCGTTCACGCGCTGAGGGCGTCGGCGGAACCGGACGCCCCTTGAGCGCTGCGTCGATCTGACCCACCAGCCAGGGAGCACCCATGGTTCCCCGGCCGACCATCACCCCATCGGCGCCTGTGATTTCAAGGCATGCCCGGGCATCCTCTGGGCTGAACACATCGCCGTTGGCGATCACAGGAATCCGCAGCGTGCGTTTCACTGCCGCGATCGCCTCCCAGTTGGCGCGACCGCTGAAGCGTTGTTCCCGGGTGCGGCCATGCAGGGTGAGCAGCTGAGCTCCGGCCGCTTCCAGCCTTCGGCACCAGTCCATGGCCGCGGCGTGGTTGTCTGCTGTTTGAGGATCACTGCACCAGCCAAGGCGGGTCTTCACGGTGACCGGGATGCCGACGGCGGCCACCACGGCCTCCACGATGGAGCAGGCCAGGTCGGGATCACGAATCAGGCCGCTGCCCCCGCCCTTTCGCGCAATTTTGCGCACCGGGCAGCCCATATTGATGTCGATCAGAAAAGCGCCGGCAGCTTCAGCCCGTCGCGCCGCATCCGCCATCGCCTCAGGCCTGTGATCAAACAGCTGAACACCGATGGGCCCAGCCTCCTGTTGGAGCTCTTCCACCTTCCCGCGGCCATGACCCAGCTCGAGGCTGGTGGCATTGACCATTTCGGTGAAGAGCAGCGCATCAAGGCTCCAACGGCGCACCAGAGCTCGGAAAATTTTGTCGCTGACGCCGGCAAGCGGTGATTGCAGCACTCTGCTTGTCAGCACACGACACGCGCTGCTGCCGCTCAGATGCAGATCCGAAAGAAGGTTCGGGGGCATCGAACGAAGACTGTGTCCTTTCATTCTGGCCAATCGGCGCAGATGCCTGGCTCAGGCCACCGACTCATCGAGCCCCAGCCGTTGACGGCTGCGACGCGCGTGCGACTCGATCGCGTTGCGCAACCAAGCTTGCGTCGACCAGTCCTCCTGCGTCGCCAGTCGTTCCACGTCCTGCATGAGGTCGAGGGGCAGCTGGAGCGTCACACTCTGGATGCTGTGGGGGCTTGCCGGACCTCCTTTGGGAATCGCGTCGAGATCGAGCACCTGCACTTTGAGCACCTGCAGCCTGCTGCCAGGGCGCGGATGTCGCCGACGCACTTGACGGATCGAGAGCCTCACCCTGCTTCCCACGCGAATGCGTTGGACGGCGCTGCGGCTCAGGGGCTGATCGCGGCGGTCGGAGAACACCGGTGTGCTGCTCCCGTGTTCGGCACTGAAGCTGAAGGTGACGAGCCCATCGACGTTCCAAGGCGCACTGGGGTCTTGCTTTGGATCATGGGATGCCACGAGGCGCACATGATCGTGCTTTGCCGCTTTCATCACCTCGCGGGGGAGGCGGAAGACCAGCTTTTGAAGGTGCGCGTTCCCGTGCAGGGTCGTGGCGGCCTCGAGCGAGGTGTCAAACACATACATCCCTTGAAGGTAATGGACTCTTTAAGGGGTTGCTAGGGCGATCGGCTCGCAGTTGTACACAAGTTTTAGGCTTGGCCGCATGGAGGATTCCCTGTCCTGGCCCTTGAGCCGGTCGCTCTTAGACGCAGTGCTTGCAGATCGTCTCAGTGACCGTTTGGTGGCTGAATTGGTCTGGGAGCGTCTGGGGTACCGGCGCCAGCGCGATGGGGATGCTCCGTGGTTGGCCGGGCCGCAAACGCCGCAGGCCTGGCGCGATGCATTTCCTGAAGCTCCAGAGGTGGTGGCCACTCGGCCGGCTTCGGTGGCTCTCACCCGGTCGATTGCGCGAGAACACAAGCAGCTGTTGAAGAAGCAGCTGCATTTCGCGGGCTATCGCATCGGTGAGCTGTACCCCCGCAGAACGCGCCGGGCGACGGTGGTGAGTTGGTTGTTGGCCTGGCTCGCTGCTCGGGGGGATGTCTTGCCGGCGGACGGCGCTCTCCCCGAGCTGCTCGATCCCCCGGTGAACCCTGTGCAGGGGCATCCCGGAGACGCCCCGGTTGGCTGAGCCTCAAACCTGGATGATCACCTTTGTTCCCTTGCGGGTGTTGTCGAAAAGCCAACGGGCCTGAGCCGTGGGCATGCGCACGCAGCCGTTGCTGCGGGGCACCCCGAACGACTGGCCCGCGTCCTCTTGCCAAGGGGCGCCGTGCATGCAGATCAGCTCGTTGGCGGTGATGCACATGGCGTAGGGAACGCCCGGCGCCACGTAATTGCGCCCGCGCATGGTGACAGAGCGATATTTCGTGAGCACCGAGGCATGGCCAGTGGGGGTGGGGGTGGACGCTTTCCCCGTGCTTACAGGGATCACCCGCACGATGTTGTCTTGAGGATCCAGAACGGTGAGCTTTTGCTCGGAGAGATCCACGACCAGGGTGGCAATCAGGTCCAGCATGGAGGTGTGACAGCGGCGGTACTGCACCATCGCTAGCTGTCTCAATTAAGACTCATTAGTCTTCCTTGGAAAGAATTCCCATTCGTCCGGCGGTTGCGGGGCGCGTCAGCGTGCCTCTGTACTGTCAAGACAGTGTTTGCATCGGTCTGACTTGGCGCGTCCCGTCGTGGCGATCATCGGGCGCCCCAACGTTGGCAAGTCCACGCTGGTCAACCGCCTCTGCCACAGCAGAGAAGCGATTGTGCACGATGAACCCGGTGTGACCCGTGACCGCACCTATCAGGACGGCTACTGGGGTGACAGGGACTTCAAGGTGGTGGACACCGGCGGTCTGGTGTTCGATGACGACAGTGAATTTCTGCCTGAGATCCGTGAGCAGGCGGCCCTTGCCCTCGAAGAAGCCAGTGTCGCCCTGGTGATCGTGGATGGTCAGCAGGGGGTGACGGCTTCGGATGAAGCGATCGCCGAATTTTTGCGCGGGCAGCGTTGCCCCGCTCTGCTTGCTGTGAACAAATGCGAGTCGCCGGAGCAGGGGCTGGCGATGGCCGCCGAGTTCTGGAGTCTTGGCCTGGGAGAGCCGTACCCCATCTCTGCGATTCATGGGGCTGGAACGGCCGAGCTGTTGGATCAGGTGCTCACCTATCTGCCACCGAAGTCTGAGGAAGGTGACAGCGAGGAGCCGATTCAGCTCGCCATCATCGGTCGCCCCAACGTGGGCAAGTCGAGCTTGCTCAATGCCATCTGCGGTGAGCAACGGGCGATCGTGAGTCCGATCCGCGGGACCACCCGCGACACCATCGATACCAGTCTCGTGCGCGAGAACAGGCCCTGGCGCCTGGTTGATACCGCTGGCATCCGCCGCCGCCGCAGTGTGAATTACGGCCCTGAATTCTTCGGGATCAACCGCAGCTTCAAGGCCATCGAGCGCAGTGATGTTTGTGTGCTGGTGATCGACGCTCTCGATGGCGTCACAGAGCAGGATCAACGGCTGGCTGGTCGCATCGAGGAAGACGGACGCGCCTGTGTGGTGGTGGTGAACAAATGGGATGCCGTGGAGAAGGACAGCCACACCATGACGGCCATGGAGAAAGAGCTCAGGGCCAAGCTCTATTTCTTGGATTGGGCTCCCATGCTGTTCACCTCAGCGCTGACAGGCCAGCGGGTGGACAGCATCTTTGCGTTGGCCGCTTTGGCTGTGGAGCAGCACCGCCGCAGGGTCAGCACGTCGGTGGTGAATGAGGTGCTGAAAGAGGCCTTGAGCTGGCGGAGCCCGCCCACCACGCGAGGGGGCCGCCAAGGCCGCCTGTATTACGGCACCCAGGTCGCCAGCCGCCCTCCCAGTTTCACGTTGTTCGTGAACGATCCCAAGTTGTTTGGCGACACTTATCGCCGCTATGTGGAACGACAAATTCGCGAGGGCCTCGGTTTTGATGGCACACCGTTGAAGTTGTTCTGGCGCGGCAAGCAGCAGCGCGATGCCGAACGTGATCTCGCGCGTCAGCAGAACCGCCAGGGCTGAGGGGCATGGACTGGCTGCGGCAAATCCCGATTGGGCAATACGTGGATGGCCAGGAGGGATGGCTGCGTTGTCTTGATCCCCGGCTCAAATTTGCCTGGGTGTTGATGTTTCTGCTGACCCCTGTGCTTGCGGGACCGATCTGGAGGGTCGGCCTGGTGCTCGGCCTGCTTCTCGTGACTGGGGTGAGCGGTTTGCCACCGCGACTGTGGTGGCGTTCTTTGCTCTTCCTTGCAGCGCTGGGATGTGGCATTGGTCTGTTGGCGATGCTGTTGCCCACCGGAGACCCAGGGGCCTCGCTGAGTTTGCGCTCAGCCCGTGAGGTGCCCGGGCTTCTGCTGCAGGCACCGTCCTGGGAATTGCTGAAACTTGGCCCCCTCCAGCTGGGGCCGATCCAGCTCGGTCCATTGGTGGTGGACCGGCGTTCCGCCGAACTCGGCCTGAACAGCGCAACGCTGATTGTGACGGTGGTTCACAGCGTGAATCTGATGTTGCTCTCGACCCCAAGTGAAGATCTGATGTGGGCTCTGCGTTGGTGGTTGGCTCCGCTGGCTTGGCTGGGAGTGCCGATGGACAGGCTGAGTTTTCAGCTCTTGCTCGCCCTTCGCTTCCTGCCGTTGGTTCAGGAGGAGTTGCAGAACTTGCTGCGTTCCCTCGCAAGTCGTGCCGTGAATCTGCGACGTCTTGGCTTCAAGGCCTCGTTTGGCCTTGTGCTGGCTGTTGGTGAACGGCTGTTGGCCAACATCCTGCTGCGCGCCGAGCAGGGCGCTGAGGCGCTGCTCGCACGGGGGGGTGTCTGGTTGCCAGCGGAAGCGTTTCGGCCTGGTTCTGTCTCTGCTGCCGCAGGCCAGCGGGCTCTCAACTGGTTGTCGGCTTTGCTGTTGGTTCTCGTGATCGGTCTGCGTGGCAGGTACGGTGACCTTTGAATCACGCAATGAGTCCTGTGAGCGCTGAGGGTTATCTGAATCACCCCACGTTCGGGATGTTGTACCGGGTTGCCCCGGCCGGAGATGGCCGTGATGTTTTCGCAACGCTCTACGCCCAGAGAATGTTTTTTCTGGTCACGTTGCAGCCGCGGGGTGCTCAGTTTGAGGTGATCCCCTACCTCGATGCTCGCCATCACGCGGAGCTGAATTTGGCGAGGCGCCGCCGGGACGGGGCCGCAGATCTGGAGAGCTGGAAGCAGCTGTTTGACCAGACCTTTATCTGAACCGTCTGAGGGGGCCGCACTTGTGACGTCGATTGAGAGCCGCTGGCATCAGCTGACCTCAGCGTTGCCCAGTGGGGTGAACCTTCTTGCAGTGAGCAAGGGACACCCGGCGGACGCGATTCGCGATCTGGTGGCATGTGGTCAGCTGGATTTCGGCGAAAGTCGCGTGCAGGAGGCTCTTCCGAAGCAAAACGCTTTGGCTGATCTCCCTCAGATTCGCTGGCACTTCATCGGTCGTCTCCAGGCCAACAAAGTGCGAGCGGTGGTGAAAGCCTTTCGCTGGATCCACTCCATTGATTCGCTGGCCCTGGCCGAGCGCACCTCGCGCATTGCCCTTGAAGAGCAACAACAGCCCACGGCGCTTCTTCAGGTGAAGTTGAGGGACGATCCGGCCAAGGGGGGCTGGGAGATTGATGCCCTAAAGGATGCCTGGCCTGAACTTCAGGCGCTTCAGGGCCTTCAGATCTCTGGGCTGATGACGATGGCTCCCCTGGGCGTTGGTGCCGAAGACCGCAGTGCGCTGTTCAGGGAGTGCCGTCATCTGGCGGATGCCCTGGGGCTTGAACATTGTTCGATGGGGATGAGCGGAGATTGGCGCGAGGCCGCCGCAGCCGGGGCGACCTGGGTGCGCCTGGGTTCTGTGCTGTTTGGTCCTCGCCAGTTGCCAACATGAGGCGTCAATCGATCCGGACACGCTTGCTCACAACTCCATGGAGCGCTATTCAGGGTCAAGGTTCTGCAGTTTCCAGGTGTCGCTGATTTCTCGCCTTCGTGCTGTTGTCGCAGGAGATGACTATCTCGATGGCGATTACGACGATCTCGACTACGACGCTGGGGAGCATGACGACAGCCCTCAGGCGATGGCTTCCGCATCTAGTGCCCTTGCGCCCCTCGATGCTGCCAACCCCTTTGACATGGACCAGGGATTCAGCGGCTCCAATGTGATTGGAATGCCTGGAATCAGTTCCAGCGCCGCCGAAGTGTCTCTGATGGAGCCCCGCAGCTTCGATGAGATGCCCCGTGCGATTCAGGCCCTGCGTGAGCGCAAGACCGTGATCCTCAACCTCACGATGATGGAGCCCGATCAGGCCCAGCGTGCGGTGGATTTCGTGGCAGGCGGCACGTTCGCGATCGACGGCCATCAGGAACGCGTCGGCGAGAGTATTTTCCTGTTCGCTCCCAGCTGCGTGACGGTGACCAATTCAGCCCATGAAGAAGCCAGCACACCCACGGTCGTGACCAAGGATGTGGAGCAGGCGTCTGCCGAGGCCAGTGTTGCTCCCGCGCCTGCCTGGGCAGCCCCTGGTGCTGCTGCGCTCTGATCCTGATTCGTGAGCTTCGCCGTTGGTGTGATCGGCATGGGGCGCATGGCTCAGGCCTTGGTGCGTCCCCTGGTTGAAGGTGGATCTCTTCGCGGATCTGATCTGATTGCAGTCGTTGGTCGCGAGCCCTCCGTGGCCCATCTCCAATCCCAACTGCAATCTGAAATCACTGTGATTTCCAGTTCCGATCCTCGGATGCACGAGGCATGGGAGGCCCCGGTTCAGCTTCTGGCTGTCAAGCCTCAGCAGCTCGATCAGGTCGCGGCATCCGTCCCGACCCCCCCTGCAGGTGCGGCCCCGCTGCTGATCTCTGTGTTGGCTGGAGTCACCTTGGAGCGACTGCAGAGCACATTTCCCGGCAGGGTTTGTGTGCGCGCCGTACCCAATACGCCTTGTTTGGTGGCTGAAGGGCTGTGCGGCCTTGCCTGGGGGTGTGATGTCACGTCCGAGCAGCAGGCATGGGTGCGTCGCATGTTCGAGCCTGTCAGTGAAGTGCTCGAGTTGCCGGAATCGCAACTCGACGCTTTCCTCGCGCTCACGTCCTCCGGACCGGCTTATGTGGCGTTGATGGCCGAAGCGATGGCTGATGGTGCCGTTGCTGCAGGCCTGCCGAGGGATCAGGCTCTAAGGCTGGCGCAGCGCACCTTGGCCGGGACCGCCGCGCTTCTGGACCAGCAGCAACTGCATCCAGCGCAACTCAAAGACATGGTGGCCTCTCCGGGAGGCACCACCATCGCTGCGCTCCGTGTTTTGGAAAAGGCTGGATTGCGTTCAGCATTGATCGAGGCCGTGGTGGCGGCCACGGAGCGGGGGCGAGCACTGCGTTAAGCGGCCATCGGTTCGTGTCGCATCACATCGGCGTAGAGACGCTCCAGGGCATCGATGTTGCTGGTCATGGTGTAGCGCTCAAGGACCCGCTCTCGAGCCTGTCGTCCGAGTTCGCGGGTGAGCACGGGTTGATCTCTGAGCACGGGAAGCAGCGTTCGCAGCTGGGTGGTCACCCCCTGGGTGCTCATCACGATGCCTGCTCCGTCTGCCAGAACCTCGCCGTCAGCTCCGGCATCCGTGGCCACACAGGCGCAACCGCTGGCCATGGCTTCCAGAAGCGCCAGGGAAAGCCCCTCAACCAGTGAGGGGAGCACAAACACCTCGGCCGACTGCAGCAAGGCCACTCGGGTCGCCAGCTCGGCTTCGTAGCCCCACCAGAGCACCTCGTCGTTGCTGTAGGTGTTCTGAAGGGTCGCGTGCAGTGGGCCATCCCCAACAATGACCAGGCGGCATCCTTCCGGTTTCACCAGTCGCCAGGCCCTCAATAAGGCTTCAACGTTCTTCTCGGTGGCCACGCGCCCCATGTAGAGGAACATCCGCTTGTTGCCGATGCGTGCACGCACGGAGCGCAGAGGGCTGTCCACGGTGGCGAGGGTTGTATCGGCCGGCCGCCAGCAGTCTGGGTCCACCCCGTTGGGGATGACGGCGAGCCGTTCCTCGCGGACGCCCAGACGGGCCAGCACTTCAGCTTGGAGATCGGAAAACACAATGACCCTGTCGTACTTGGCGAGAGACGGGGCGTAGAGCTGGTAAGTGAGTTGCTGGGTTCCCGCGGTGAGATTGCGCAGTCCGGCATCAAACGGCGGGTGGAATGTGGCCACCAGGGGAACGCCGAGTTGCTGGCAGAGGTCGGGGAGCCGGAAGTCGAGTGGCGACAACGTGAGGCTGGCGTGCACCAGATCGGGTTGGAGACGCTCGAGAGACTCCCTCAGTTCCCGTTGTGCTCCCGGCGAAGGAATGGTGTAAACCTGCGATTTCACCAGATAGGGCAGGCTGACGTCTGGATCGTTCGCCAGCAACGACGTGTCGCTGCCGGGGGCTCCGGGGTTGGCGAAATGAATGAAGCTGATCTGGTGGCCACGCGCCCGCAAGGCTTCCGTGGTGCTGAGGCCGTAGGTGACGTTCCCGCAGAACGGAGATTTTTTGCCGAGCCAGGCGATATGCCTCACCGCACCGTTCCAGCGCTGGCTCTGAAGTTAGCAGCGTTGCCACGGACGCTCGATCACCGCTGCAATCAGAGCCAGAGCCGCCAGCACCCAAAGCACCGGAAGCAGGCCGACGCTGCTCACCAGGGCTCCGGCCAGGACGAGGGGAAGACTGAGGGCAATGTTGATCAGATTGTTTTGCAGACCGAACACCCGGCCGCGCTGGGACTCAGGCGTGTCTTCCTGAATGGTGGTCTGCGCGGGGATCGCCACCAGAGCGGCTCCGAGCCCGAGAAGGCCGCAGAGTGCCAGGGTGTAGCCAAGGTTTCCGCGAAGCTGGCCCAAGAGCACCAGGCTCCAGGTGATCGCTCCCAGGCCGGTGGCCGCCAAGCGGCGACGGCTGAAGCTATGGCCCATCTGGGCCACCACCACCGCTCCGATGGCCATCCCCAGGCCACTCATGGCCAGCAGTGTGCCGAAACCCGTGGGCCCCAGACCCTGAATGGCCGAAGCCAAGCTGATCGCCAGCACGTACAGCGCTGCCAGCAGGCTGTAGAGCAAGACCAGATGAACCATGGCGGTTCGTACGGATGGTCGTTCACGCAACACCTGCAGACCCGCGACAATCTCCCGCCAGACCGATTCGCCGGCTTGGGATCGAGGCTGCTCGCGCATGCGGATCGTGCTGAGACAGAGGGCCGCCATGCCGTAACAGAAAGGCAGGAGCAGGAACTCGCCCCCACGCAGCCCAACCAGTTGAAACAGGTTGTTGAGGCCGCGCAGGATCGGATCGCCAAGGGCGAAACCAACGATCGTGGCGCCCATGCTGGTGGCCTGATAGAGCGAATTGGCTGCCAAGAGATGACCTTTGGGCACAAGCAGGGGGATAGCTGCCTGTTCCGCTGGTGCGAAGAATTGGGTGAGCACGGATTCCAGGAAGGTCATCACCAACAGGGCCCAGTAGCCCCAGCTGAGGCCGAGCCAGTGCGGTCCTGGGAGCAGAAACAGCGGGGTGAACAGCACGAGCAGAGCGCGCAGCCCATTGGAGGCCACCATCACGCGCCGTTTGGGCCAGCGGTCCACCCACACCCCCGCCACGGATCCCAACACCATCGCTGGAATGGTGTTGGCCACGTAAACACCGGTCGCCAGGAGCGTGATTCGCTGGGCTCTGGTTTCGAAATCCATGCGGATCGCTGAGGCGATCTCCGCAAGGGCCCCGTTCTCCTGCGGGGTGCTCGTCACCCAGTACTGGGCAATGAGATACACCATCAGCACGATGTAGAACTTGTCCGCGAGCTGGGAGAAGATCTGGCCGATCCAGAGTCGGCGGAACCCGTCGAAGCGCACCACGGTCTGGAGACCACGGGGACCTTCCGCATTCCCCTCGGTGGGACGTGTTGGTTCCGAGTTGTTCAGGGAGGATCCGCTCAAGGGTCCTGGTCAAGTCGGCTCATGATCGCTCAAAGGAGCGGCGCTCAGGCAGTCACGCACCATCGCAAGGGAGCGCACCGGGCGAGGCAGGTGGGCGCGGCACCAGCACTCGAGCAACGCGAGCAGCTTCAGCCACACCGGTCGCGGCCCGAGGAGCTCCCCATTGCTGCGGCGAGGCAAGTCGGGCCGAGGCAGCCGTTGCAGGAGCGCGAGCTCTGAGGGGTTCAGCTGGAGCCTGGCACCAGCCAGGGCCCCGAGAGCCAGTCCTTCCTCCGGGAGGACGCTGCATCGCCACTCCCACTGACCAATCGGGGGGGTCAAGGCCGCCCCGCTGCGACAGCAGGCCTGGAGGGGCAGCCCATACCCTCCCAGCGCGAGCAGATGCACGCCGGCCTGCACCACGTTCGCCAGGCAGAGATCGGCCTCTTCCCCTGGAGTGCGGCTGAGGCGTTCCAGGCGATCGAGGTGGATCAGCACCGCCTCCAGCAATCCAGGGACGGGATCATCTGAGCTCACCAGTGCGATGGCCAGCTCGGCGAGTGCCTGGGCTGAGGCCAGGGTGTCCAGGCGCTGCCCGAGGCCGCTGTAGCTGCGCAGCACCCGAAGCTGACGAACCCGCGCCAGGCCGCGGCGACCGACCACCTGAAGGTCCAGGCAGGTCAGGGGCACGGCAGCGGCCAGACTGCTGCGGGGGCGTCTGGCGCCTGGAACGGCCAGGCGCACCACGCCGACGTCGTCGCTCAGCAGTGTGAGCAGCCGGTCATGCTCACCGAGGGGGCCCACCTTGAGCGCTAGCCCCTGCAAGCGTCTGTCGCCACTCATTCCGAGTGCCGTAAGGCCTGAACCAGGGCAGGGCCGTGGCCTGTCCCAAGGGCTGTGGCACCGGCTTCGACCAAGTTGAGGGCGTGCTCCAGGGTTTTGATGCCACCAGCCGCCTTGAGGCCACAGCGTCCACCTGTGAGCTGCCGCAAGTGCTTGACCTGGTCTGTTGTCACCGCGCCGCCGAAGCCATTTCCCGCTTGCAGCGCAGCCGCTCCCGCATCAAGAGCCGCTTCGGCTCCAAGAGCCAACTGCTCTGGCGAGAGTTGATTGACATCCAAAACCACGGTGATGGGCAAATCAACAGAAGCGATTGCGGCCAGTTCTTCGGCGTAAACGTTGGGCTGTCCGTTAACCAGCGCCGCCAGGTTGGGGGTGACATCGAGGGCATCAGCGCCTTCTCCGGCAGCCCATTCAGCCTGGGCTTGCTTCAATTCAGCCGGAAGGTCTCCGAAGGGGAAGCCCACAGCGGCGATCAGTTTCACCGGCCCGCTTCCCCCGAGACGTTGGCGGATGGTCTGCAGGTGAATCAGGCTCACCCCCACGCCACCGAAGCCGTACAGACGGGACGCGTCACAGAGGCTGTGCAGGTCGTCGTTCAGCAGCAGGGGGTTGAGGAGCGCCTGATGAATCAAGGGGGGCAGGTCCGGAAGGTCCTGCCGGCGCGCTGACGCGGTCATCACGGGAGCTGGCGAATCGCTGGCTTGTGCGCGTTCAGTCGCGCGCTTCGATCACGCCATAACCCCCGTGGTTGCGGCGATAGATCACCTGCAGGTCACCGCTGGCGCTGTCGCGGAAGAGGTAGAAGTCGTGATCGATCAGATCCAGTTGCTGCCTGGCCTGTTCCAGGGTCATCGGTGGCATGGAGAAGTACTTCCGGCGCACGCCTGGGCTTGGCAACTGCACCTCTTTGCCGTCGAGCAGGGATTCGACGATGGCTTCGTCATCGAGCACTGATTCGGTGGTTGGGGTCTCGCTGGCCCGGTGCCCGTGGCTGTGGTGATGGTCGCTGTGGCGGTCTTTGAAGCGCCTCAGTTGGCGAGCCAGCTTGCTGGCCACCAAGTCGATGCTGGCGTAGAGGTTTTCACTGCGTTCCTGGGCACGGATCACGGTTCCGTTGGCGAACACGGTCACCTCCGCTGTTTGCTGCGGGACCCGCGGGTTACGGGCCACCGAGAGGTGCACATCCGCCTCTTTCACGAGATCGCCGAAATTGTGAATCGCCCGGTCGAGCTTGGTTTCGGTGTAGTCGCGCAGAGCCGGTGTCACGTCCAGGTTGCGACCATGGATCAACAGCTTCATGGCATCCCTCCGGTGCCTCGTCCTATCGGCAACCTAGAGACGACGACCGATTCCGGAACAGGGTCTGCGGCATTTCTTTTCCAGCCAGCGCACCTGGTGCCGTTTGTACAGGCCTGGACGTGGCAGCGCCTCTGGCAGGAGCGCTTGCTGAAAGGAGCAGATTCAGGGGGCGATCCGCCGCCCGAAGCGGTCTGGCTGCTACAGCACCCACCCTGTTACACCCTGGGACGTGGCGCGTCGGAAGACCATCTCCTCTTCGATCCCGAGCACCCTCCCGCCCCGCTGCACCGCATCGATCGCGGCGGGGAGGTGACGCATCACGCTCCAGGGCAGCTTGTGATTTATCCAGTGCTGGATCTCCATCGCCACCGCACGGACCTGCACTGGTATCTGCGTCAGCTCGAGCAGGTGGTGATCGATGTGCTGGCTGCGCTCGGTCTCCGCGGCGAGCGAATCGAGGGACTGACAGGGGTCTGGCTCGATCAGTGCAAGGTGGCGGCCATCGGTGTGGGGTGCAGGCGTTGGATCACCCAACACGGAGTGGCCCTGAATGTGAACTGCGCCTTGGAAGGGTTTGAATCCGTCGTTCCCTGTGGTCTTGCCGGGCGGGCCGTGGGATGTCTGAGCGATTGGTGTCCTGGCCTGCACGTCTCGGAGGTGCAACCCCTTGTCTGCGATGCGTTGGCAGCACGGTTCGGTCTGTGTTTGGAGCCCAATGCGGACGCTGCGATTGCCGAAGGTCGGTGTTGGTGATAGGGCTGGGCGACTGCGATTCACTCCTGTGACTGCCACCGCACACGCTTCCTGGCGTCCGACCCCGCGCGAGCAGGCTGCCCTGGCCCGTCAGCACCACGTTCAGAGTCTTGGGCGCGTGGATCAACTCTGGCCTTGGCTCGCCGAGCACCACGGGTCGGTGCTCGCCGTTGAGGCTCCCCATGCCACCCATCCCGAGCGCTTCAGCTACGCGGAGCTGGCCGACAGGATCAGCCTGGCCGCAGCTGCCTTCCGCAGGTTTGGAGTCAAACCAGGAGATGTGGTGGGCCTGTTCGCGGAGAACAGCCCCCGATGGCTGGTTGCGGATCAGGGGCTGATGCGCGCGGGAGCCATCGATGCGGTGCGGGGTGCGGCAGCACCTGTGGAAGAGCTCCGCTACATCCTCGAAGATTCAGGGTCCGTTGCCTTGGTGGTGCAAAACGCCGAGCTCTTGCAACGGCTTCAACTGCCGGCAGCCTGGCGAGAGACCCTGCACTTCGTGCTGGTTCTCGAGGGAGACGCACCGGCGGATGCCCTCTCCTTCGATGCCTTTTTGGCCCAGGGCGCGTTGGCGTCGGCGCCAGATCCTTTGCTCGGCAGGGATCGCGCCTCCGCAACCAGCACCACCGCCACGCTGCTCTACACGAGCGGAACCACGGGCAGACCCAAGGGTGTGCCGCTCACGCACGCCAACCTGCTCCACCAGATGCGCAGCCTGGCCTGTGTCGCTCGCCCTGAAGCAGGGGATCCAGTGCTGAGTGTGCTGCCGATCTGGCATGCCTATGAACGCAGCGCTGAGTACTACTTCTTTTCCTGCGCTTGTTCGCAGAGTTACACCACGATCAAGCAGCTCAAACAGCTCAAACGGGATCTGCCCCGCGTCCGGCCTGTGGTGATGGTCACGGTGCCTCGGCTCTGGGAGGCGGTTCAGGCCGGTTTCGATGATGTTTTGAAAACCTTCCCCCCCGCTCGCCAGCGCCTGCTGAAGGCAGCACTGGCCAACAGTGCTGCCTTTGCTCTGGCCCGTCGCCGCAGTCGCAATTTGCTGCTGGATCCCGTGCGCAAACGGGACCGTGTCCTTGCTGCTGCCGAGGCCTCCAGCCGCTGGCCGGCCCATGCCCTGGCCTCCCGGCTGATCTGGCCCAAGGTGCGCCTTCAGCTCAGTGGTGGTTCTCTGCGTTTCCCAATCAATGGTGGCGGTGCCATTGCTCCCCATGTGGATTCCTTCTTCGAAGCGGTTGGCATCGAACTGCTGGTGGGGTACGGCCTGACGGAAACCAGTCCGGTGGTGAGTTGCAGGCGCCCTTGGCGCAACATTCGAGGCAGCTCCGGGCTGCCCATGCCTGAAACGGAGTTCCGGATCGTTGACGGCGAAACCCGGCGGCCTCTCGGCTATCGCCAGCGAGGGGTCGTGCAGGTGCGAGGGCCGCAGGTGATGGGGGGCTACCTCGGCAAACCCGAGGCCACAGCCAAGGTGCTCGATGCTGAGGGTTGGTTTGACACCGGTGACCTGGGCCTGCTGCTTCCGGATGGATCGGTGGTGCTCACAGGCCGTGCCAAGGACACGATTGTGCTCAGCAGCGGCGAGAACATCGAGCCGGGCCCTCTTGAGGAAACCCTGGTGGCCAGTCCTCTGATCGAGCAGGTGATGCTGGTGGGACAGGACGAACGACAGCTTGGGGCCCTTGTTGTGCCCCGTCTCGAGGCGATGCGTGGCTGGGCTTGTGATCAGATCGCTGACCCAGGTGAGGATCTCGGCGGATCTCCAGGAGATCCAGGGTTGAGGCGGCTGTTGCGCGGAGAGCTCAACCGTCTGCTGAGCGAACGGGTGGGCGCTCGGGGGGATGAGCGCCTGGTGGGTGTGGCCCTGGTCGATCCGTTCTCGATTGACAATGGATTGTTGACGCAAACCCTGAAACAGCGGCGCGATCGCATCACTGAGCGGGATGCTGAGGCGATCGAGGCGCTGTACGGACGCTGATCGCTGGGGCGCTTGTGTGGGTTGACCATCGGCCGTTGGGCTGAGACGCTTGGCGCTTCTTCCTGGCTCCCATGTCCGACGGCACCACCCTGTCGATCAAGCGCTCCATCACCGTCCGTGCTGTGGTCACTCCGGCCTGGAAGGAGGAAGCCGAGCGTGAATTGAGCACGGCGATCGCCACCACCGACCAGCAATTGGCACAGCTGGAGCAGGAGGGCCAGCAGGTGGTTGATGACGTGCGCCGTCAGAGTGCCAATCCTTTGGATCCCCGGGTTCAGGAGCAGGTGGCTCAGGTGCAACAGCAAGTGGCGGCCAAGCGGGCGGAGCTTGAGGAGCAGAAGCGCAACCTGCTGCAGCAGCAGGCTCAGGTGCGTGAGCTCGAGATGGAGCAGATCGTGGAACAAGGCCAGCTGGAGAGCTTCTGCGATGTGCAGGTGGGGGACAACCTCGTCAGCAAGATGCAGGTGGCTGTTGTGGTGCGCGACGGCGTGATCGAGTCGATCGAACAGGGTTGATCCCGTCAACGGGCCGCGATCTGCCGGCCCGTAAAATCCCTCTCTACACAGTCCATCCGGAGACGGCTTTGGCGACCCACGACATCTTCATGCCTGCCCTCAGCTCCACCATGACGGAGGGCAAGATCGTGGAGTGGCTCAAAAAGCCTGGTGACAAGGTTGCCCGGGGTGAGTCCGTCCTCGTCGTTGAGTCGGACAAGGCCGACATGGACGTGGAGTCGTTCAACGACGGCTTCCTGGCGTCTGTGCTGATGCCTGCGGGCAGCACGGCACCGGTGGGAGAAACCATCGGGCTGATCGTTGAATCAGAAGCGGAGATCGCGGAGGCACAGGCCAAGGCTCCGTCCGGTGGTGCAGCGGCTCCAGCCAGCGCACCAGCGGCAGCGGCAGCACCACCGGCAGCACCATCGGCGCCCACACCGGTTCCCTCGGCTCCGGTCTCTTCCCCGCCGCCTGCAACGGCTCCACCGGCCCCTGCTGCTGTGCCCGCTCCTGCGCCAACGGGTACCGGGCGCTTGATCGTCAGTCCGCGTGCCAAGAAACTCGCCGCCCAGATGGGTGTGGATCTCTCGTCGCTGCGCGGCAGTGGTCCGAACGGACGCATCCAGGCGGAGGATGTGGAGCGTGCCGCTGGTCGGCCTGTGTCCGTTCCCCAGGTGGGTGAAGGCACTGCACCCGCTGCGCTTGCGGGTGGCGCCGTGCCGGCTCCGCCGAGTGCTCCCGCTGGCAACAGCTTCGGGCGCCCCGGTGAGACGGTGCCGTTCAACACCCTTCAAGCGGCGGTGAACCGCAACATGGAGGCCAGCCTGGCTGTGCCCAGCTTCCGTGTGGGGTACACCATCACCACCGACAAGCTCGATGCCTTCTACAAACAGGTCAAGCCCAAGGGCGTGACCATGACGGCCCTTCTGGCCAAGGCGGTGGCCGTCACGCTGGCGCGTCATCCCCAGGTGAACGCCGCAACCACCCAGGCAGGAATGGCCTACCCCGCGGATGTGAATGTGGCGGTGGCCGTGGCCATGGAAGACGGTGGGTTGATCACGCCCGTGCTGCGTCAGGCCGATCGCATCGACCTTTATGAACTCTCCCGCCAGTGGGGTGATCTGGTGAAACGCTCCCGCAGCAAGCAGCTGCAGCCGGAGGAATACAGCACCGGCACGTTCACCCTCTCCAACCTCGGGATGTTTGGTGTGGATCGCTTTGATGCGATCCTCCCTCCGGGCACCGGTGCCATCCTGGCTGTCGCGGCTTCTCGGCCAACGGTGGTGGCCGCAAAAGACGGCTCAATTGCGGTGAAGCGCCAGATGCAAGTGAATCTCACGGCGGATCACCGGGTGATCTACGGAGCGGATGGAGCCGCCTTCCTCAAGGATCTGGCCGAGCTGATCGAGATGCGTCCTGAAAGCCTGGCTCTCTGATCCTGGCTTCGGGCTCTGCGCATCAACACCAGCGGCCTAAAGCGAAGAGTTTTGTCACTCTTGGAGTGGCTTGGCAGGACCCGTGTCCGTTTCGATCTTTTCGCGACTTCTCGGTCGCCCGTTGCCGCGCTCGAGCAGTGCAGGGGAGCGCCTTCCCAATTTCCAGGCTCTGCCGATTCTGTCGTCGGATGCGCTGTCATCTGTGGCTTATGCCACCGAAGCGGCGCTCGGCATCCTGATCCTCGGCGGTAGTGCAGCTCTGCGCCTCTCGGTGCCGATCACCCTGGCGATCATCGGCCTGATCGCCATCGTGGTGTTGTCGTATCGCCAGGCCATTGCGGCCTATCCCAATGGTGGCGGGTCCTATGTGGTGGCACGCGACAACCTTGGCCGCAATGTGGGATTGGTGGCCGCCGCCGCGCTGCTGATCGATTACACCCTCACGGCGGCCGTGAGCTTGATGGCTGGAACCCAGGCGTTGTCGTCGCTCGCTCCCAGCCTTCTGCCTTACGAAGTGCCGATTGCCTTGGTTCTGCTGGTGCTGGTGGGCTGGGCGAATCTGCGCGGCGTGAAAGAGGCGGGCCGGGTGTTTGCGGTTCCCACTTATGTGTTTGTGGTGATGATCGCCTTGCTCACCGTCGGTGGCCTGAAGGATCTCACGTTTCACCATGGCTGGACGCCCGATGCTCCCCCACTCACGGCCGTGCTGGAGCCCATCGGCTTGTTTCTGATTCTGCGGGCCTTCAGTTCGGGATGTTCAGCGATGACCGGTATCGAAGCCATCGCCAACGGCGTGAAGGTGTTCCGGGAGCCAGCTGCGCAGAATGCCCGCAAGACGCTCCTGGTGATGGGGCTTTTGCTCTCCGCCATGTTTTTTGCGGTGAGTGGGATGGGGTTCATGTACGGGATCGCTCCCAATCCCGACGTCACCGTTCTGGCCCAGATCGGTCAGCGCGTGTTCGGTTCCGGCAGTGTTCTGTTTTGGGTGCTTCAGATCGCCACACTGCTGATTCTTGTGCTGGCGGCCAACACAGCGTTTGCCGGATTCCCGCGGCTTGCAGCCATGTTGGCGGAGGATCGCTGCTTGCCTTTGCAGATGAGCTGGCAGGGCGACCGCCTGGTTTATCAGAACGGAATCGGTGTACTGCTGGGCATCACCGCAGCGATCATCCTGGTTTGTCGGGGCGACACCACGGTGGCGGTGAACCTCTACGCCCTGGGGGTCTTCAGCGCGTTCACCCTCTCGCAGCTCGGGCTCGTGCGGCGTTGGTGGCGGCTGCGTGGTGAGGGGTGGCAGGGACGCATGGCAATGAACGCCTTGGGTTCATTCACCACCTTCGTGGTGCTGCTGGTGATCGTGGTGAGCAAATTCGACGAGGGCGCCTGGACGGTGGTGATTGCCATCCCCTTGCTGGTGTGGGGTCTGGCAGGAATCCGCCGCCGTTACCGGGAGGTGTATGAGGCCATCGCACCGGACGAGACCATGCCTCCACTTCAGTTGATCCCGAGGGATCCTCCTCTCGGCCACCACGCCATCGTTTGGATGGCAGCGCTGAGCCGCCCCTCGTTTGAAGCTGTGCGCTACGCCTGCTCCTTTGCTGATTCGGTCACGGCCGTGGTCGTGCTGGCGAACCCTGAGCAAGCCGGTCCGATCAGTTCAGCCTGGGATCACTACGCCGGGCGTGAAACCGGAGCCTTGGACCTGGTTCTCCTGGAGAGTCCATACAGTTCCCTTCTCGATCCGTTTTGCGATTTCGTGATGGAAACGGAGCAATCGCAACCGGATTGCATCACCACGGTGGTGATGCCGGTGGCCATACCGCGCGACCGACTGGACGCCATGTTGCTGAACCAGAGGGCCCGCAACCTGTTCGCGGCACTGTCCAACGATCACAGCCGGGTGTTTTCGATCGTTCGCTATTTCATTCCGAAGCCGTCGCCTGGGGCCTCGTCCTGACCCTGAGGCACGATGGAAGGATGATCAAATCCGAGTGTGGCTGATCCCAGGGATCTTCAGCTGAGTGCCTACGACTATGAGCTTCCTGAAGCTCGGATCGCTCAGAGGCCGGTTGAGCCGCGCCATGCTGCAAAACTGCTGATGGTTCCGCCCCTGGAGGCGTCCTCCCTGCAGGGGCGGCATGGGACGGTGTGGGACTGGCAGAACGAACTCCGCAGCGGTGATCTGTTGGTGGTGAATGACACCCGGGTGCTGCAGGCCCGCTTGCGGGTGAGGCGTTCCGGTGGCGGTCTGGGGGAATTGCTGGTGCTGGAGCCGAGGGGAGAGGGACGTTGGTTGTGTCTCGCCCGTCCCGGCAAGAAGTTGCGGCCTGGTGATCAGGTTTGGCTCGAGGCCCTTGAACAGGATCCGCTGCCCCTTCAGGTGCTGGCGAGCGATCCCGCCAGCGGCGGACGCATTGTGCAATTCCCGCCGGCTTTTGTTGACGCCATGGCCATTGAGGCCCTGCTGCAGCGTTACGGAGAAGTTCCGCTACCGCCTTACATCACTTGCCACGACGACTCGGATCAGGAGCGGTATCAGACGCGCTACGCATCACGCCCCGGTGCAGTGGCTGCACCAACCGCTGGGCTGCATCTCAGCGATGACCTTCTGCAGGCGATTCGTGCCCGTGGCGTGCAGATGTCGAGCGTGACCCTGCATGTGGGACTGGGAACCTTCCGGCCCGTGGAAACCGAGGACTTGAGCGAGCTCAGCCTCCACAGTGAATGGGTGGAGGTGTCGACGCAGCTCGTGGAGGCTGTGCAGGCCTGCCGCCAACGCGGGGGGCGGGTGATTGCCGTGGGCACAACGAGTGTGCGGGCTTTGGAAGGGGCTGCTGCAGCTGGCGGTGGAGACCTGCAACCGCTCAAGGGGCCGGTGGACCTGGTGATCCAACCCGGTTACCAATTCAGAGTGGTGGATGGATTACTGACCAACTTCCACCTGCCCAAAAGCTCCCTGCTCCTTCTGGTGAGTGCCCTGATCGGCAGAGAGCGACTGCTGGATCTCTATGCGCTCGCGATCGCAAACGACTATCGCTTTTATTCCTACGGGGATGCGATGTGGATCGCACCGGGAGCGGTGCTCATGGATGCCCGCCCCCGGTGACGGGTTCGCTCAAACAGCAACAGGCTGTTCGATGATGCCGGTGGGCACATCCGCGAACATCACCGACGACAGGTAACGCTCGGCCAGGTCGGGCAGCACCACCACGATGGTTTTGCCGGCGTAGGCATCCTGTTGCGCCAGCCGGATGGCGGCAGCTGCTGCTGCACCGCAGGAGATTCCCACCAGCAGCCCCTCCTCTTTGGCGAGGCGCTGAGCCATGGCAATGGACTCCTCATTGGTCACCTGCTCCACCTTGTCGACCACGGAAAGATCGAGGTTCTCGGGGATGAAGCCAGCGCCGATGCCCTGGATCTTGTGAGGACCAGGCTTGATCTCCTCACCATTGAGGGTCTGGGTGATCACGGGGCTGTGGCTGGGCTCCACGGCCACAGACTCAATCGCCTTGCCAGCCTCGTTCTTGATGTAACGGGACACGCCAGTGATCGTGCCGCCGGTGCCGACGCCGGACACCAGAACGTCGATGGCTCCGTCACAGTCGTTCCAGATCTCAGGCCCTGTGGTTTTGAAGTGAATTTCAGGGTTGGCAGGATTCTCAAACTGCCCGGGCATGAAGTATTTGGCGGGATCGCTGGCTGCGATCTCCTTGGCCTTGGCAATGGCACCGGGCATGCCTTTGGCGGCCTCGGTGAGCACAATCTCAGCGCCGAGCACGGCCATCACACGGCGACGCTCGATGGACATCGACTCGGGCATGGTGAGCACGAGCTTGTAGCCGCGCGCTGCGGCGGTAAAGGCCAGGGCAATGCCGGTGTTGCCGGAGGTGGGTTCCACGATCACCTTGCCTTCGGTGAGAGCCCCTCGCTTTTCAGCGTCCCAGATCATGTTGGCGCCGATGCGGCACTTCACGCTGTAGGCCGGGTTGCGACCCTCAACCTTGGCGAGCACGGTGGCTTTGCAGCCTTTGGTGACGTGGTTGAGACGCACCAGGGGGGTGTTGCCGATGGCCTGGCTGTTGTCGGCGTAAACGCGTGACATGTCGGTGAAGGCGTTTCTAGTCCACCGATTTTAAAGAGCGCATCCCGTCTGGAATGTGGGTGTTAAGAGGATCTACAGGTCAGGCTGATAGAGCGCGCTCAAAACGGCTCCAGAGTTGGTTGGGATCTTCCAGTCCCACGGAGACCCGCAGCAGATGGGAGGGAACCCCACAGGTTTCGGCCCAGGGCAGTTCCCCGTAATGGGCCAGCAGCACATAGGGGCAGGCAAGGGTGAATGCGGTACCGAGGCTGGGCCCTTTGCACACCTGCAGAGCGTCGTAGACCCGCGCGGCTTTGTCAGCGCCTTCTTTCAGCGCGAATGACAGCAAACAGCCATGGCCTCCATCGGCACGACGAAGCCCGTTGAAGCTCTCGCAGGTTCCCGGATGGAACACCTGGGCGACGGCGGGATGCTGCTGAAGTCTTCTCGCCAGTGACAGGGTGTGGGCATTGAGCACGGAAACACGCTCGCGCACATTGCGGCTGCCCTGCTCCAGGGCGATGGCGTCGGCATCGGCGAGATCCGCAACGCCCTGCGCTGATCCGGGGCTCTGGCTCCAGGTCTCCGACCAGCGGGAGAGTGGACTGATCACCAGGCTTCCCGCCATGACATCGCCCCGTCCGGCAAAGCTTTTGGTGAGGGAGCTGAACACCAGATCCGCGTGGGGCAGCGCATCGATGTTGAGTGCGGAGCCGATCGTGTCATCGGCGATGACCGGAATCCCCCGTTGATGGGCCAGCGCTGCAATCTCGGGCAGATTCACGCAGCGAAGCAAGGGGTTGCTCGGCAGTTCCACCACGATCGCTCCCGGTTGGAGACGATCCAAAGCCGCTCGCACTTGTGCGGGTGAGTCGTCGAGGAGCAGTTCCGCTCCGCTGAAGACCACCTGGGGCAGCTTCAGCACATCCACGTAGGGAAAGCCGATCTGCAGCACTGGTCGCCCGGGATGGAGGGACGCGATGCGTTGGAGCGCTTGGTGCAGAGCCGCCATCCCGGAGGGATGCAGGCTGATGGCGTCCTCTGCGCAGCCATAGATCCCTGCCAGGCGTTGGATCACCGTGCTCAGGGCTGCCTTGGCGATCTCCGCATCAGGCGACGCCTCCCTGCCGAGGGCGATGGCCGCCAGTCGCGATGATGCACCCAGGCCGGTGTGTTGCCAGAAGGCTTTCGCGGCCGTTGTTCTGAGCGGGTCGGCGAGGAGGCAGGGCACTCCCCGCACCCTTTGAATGGTGCTGAAGCCTGCCGGAGCCATGCGCTGGCAATGATGTCCGGCTGTTTCGGCTGCGGCTTCACTGGGATAGGGCCAGCTGCTGAATCCTGTTGACGTCGCTAAGCCAGACGCTTTGAGTGCCAGATCGGCCAGTTCCTTGACCAGTGGATGCAGTCCGAAGCGTGGGTAAACCGCGCGAAGCGTCGCACGACATGAAGGCACATTTTCTTCGTAGTCGATCACGTCCCTCCAGCGGGGCAGCGCAACCGAAACCGCATGGACGGCATCCGGCAGGGGATGGCCGAGATCGTGCCCCTGCCAGCAGGGATCCTCCAGCAGGTTGCGGGGGCTCATGACAGCGTCGCCAAGGCCTGATCGAGATCCGTGATCAGGTCGGCGACGTCTTCACAGCCCACGGAGAGACGAATCAGCCCATCGGTGATGCCCAGCTTGCTCTTCACCTCTGGGGATACAGCGGCGTGGGTCATGGTGGCGGGATGGCAGATCAGGCTCTCCACGCCCCCCAGGCTTTCGGCCATGGTGAACCAGCGCAGGGCTTTGCATACCGCATACGCCTGTTCGCGGCTTGTGTTGAGGCCGATGGTCACGATGGCTCCACCGCCTTGCATCTGCCTGAGGGCTACAGCCTGCTGGGGATGGTCCGCACGGTGGGGGTAGCGCACCCAGTCCACCTGGGGGTGCTCGGCGAGGTGGTTGGCCAGCACGGCCGCGTTTTCAATCTGTTGGCGCAGCCGCAGAGGCAGGGTTTTGATGCCCCGGGTGATCAGCCAGCAGTCGAAGGGGGATGGCATCAGTCCCAAAGCCTTCTGGGCGAACACCATGCGTGCATGCCAGTCAGGGGCATCTGTGCAGACGGCACCGCCGAGGGCATCGGAGTGACCGTTGATGTATTTCGTGGTGCTCGTGAGCGAGAGCGTGGCACCCAGCTGTAAGGGGCGCTGCACCAAGGCTGTGGCGAAGGTGTTATCGACCACAACAGGCACCTCTGCTCCTCTGGCTGCGCTGCAGACCGCTTCCAGATCAATCACTTTGAGCAGTGGGTTGGTGGGGCTCTCCAGCCACACCATGGCGGGCTGGCGCTCAACGATGGCCGTTAGTGCGGAGGGATCCGTGAAATCCACCCATTCCGTGCGCACGCCGAATTTGGCGAACACCTGTTCGAACAGACGCACGGTGCAGCCATAGAGGTTCTCTTCGCAGAGCACCAGGTCTCCCTGTTGGAGGGTGGAGGCGATGGCCGTGATGGCACTGACCCCCGAGCCGAACACCGTGGCGTGATCACAGCGCTCCACTGAGGCCAGTACACCCTCGAGAATGCGGAAGTTTGGGTTGCCTGAACGGGTGTAGTCGAAGCCACCAGGATTGCCATGGGCAAACGTTGAGGTGGCGTAAATCGGCGGCATGACCGTGCCGGTGCCATCCGCGAAGCTCTCGCCGTGATGAATGGCAAGGGTGGCATCAGCGGGTGCGGTCGCGGGATGCTGCAAGAGGTGAATGCGCTCAGCTGCCAAGGCTAGGAAATGGTCATCGCCAGCCCACTAGGGTCAATCCTTAAAACGAGGCGTGACCGTGGCTGAGATCCCTTTGCAGTCCCAGAAAGACGAGTGGAGAGACCATGTTCTCAGCGAAATCGTCACGTTTCTGAGCGAAAACAAAGAAGCGATTCACTCCCGCTACCTCGAGCAAGGAGAAGGCAAGATGACGCGCGATTTGGTTGAAGAGGCAGGGTTAATGGATTTCGAACTTGCGATCACATTCCTTGAAGACAAGCCGAAAGGCTTTGGATTGGGTCTCGGTTTTTTCAAGGCCAATCTCATTCGTTGACACGTGAGTTCAACGTTTGAACGGTTGTTTTGCGGAGACGAGCTGTAGCGATTCGTCGTCCCAAAGGATGAGTGAGAAGCAGTCCCAGAGCTGGTTAAGCCGGAGTCGCTTCACCTCGCCGAAGTTGTTTTGCTTGTCTTCGTGGCAGCGGCGTAGGCGATAGTTCGGGATTCTTTCAGACAGGTGATGGACGTGGTGGTAGGCGATGTCGGCGGTGAACCAATTGAGAATGCCTGGCATGATCAGAAACGATGAGCCGTTAATGGCGCCTTTTAAATAACTCCAGTTATCATCACCGCTGGTATAGGAGTCTGGAAAATTGTGTTGAACAAAGAATACAGCGATCATGATGGATGCACTTGTACTCATGATTGAGATATAAAGCATCCAGAAATGCCAATGCCCGATTGCGCTTCCGATCCACCACCAGGCAAGAGAAACGCAAGCTGTATTTGCAATCGTGTCGTAGACCTCTTCTTTGGTGTAGAAAAATCTGGAGTTATGGGTTTTAATAAATAAGAATGGATTGAACGATTTCCCGCTTGAAAGTTTTCGGAATCCATCAATGGCTCCAATGGTGCATATTTCGATAAAACCCAAAAGCAAAGCCACTCTCGGTTTGATCACTAAATAGTAAAAGCCTCCAGGAAAGAGGGTTGCTGGGTGGCGGAGTAATTGATAAAGAAGCTGTGAATTCCTGCTCTTTTTTTCGTATTCGCGACGCGTTGTTAGTGCCGATGGGCCTCTGTACTGGTTCCAGTTGCCATTGTGTTTGTGGTGGAAGGCATGGCCCCTTGACCAGGGGTGGTGCGGCATCGCATGGATGATGCTGAGTAAGAATGCGGCAATGCGATTGATGGCTTTGGATTTGAATAAGCTCTGATGACCGCAGTCATGCATTAATGAGAAGCTTCTGCTTAGGAATAAAATGATTAATATGAATAGAATAGGCGTTGAAATAAGCGACAGCGAATTTGAGCGTTCGGTGGTTTTGGCGATCGCAATGCAGCATAAAAATAACGGAATTATCGTGTTGGCTATCTGCCAAATTGCAATCCTGTTGTCGCTTGCCATGTATGGCTTGAGATTGAAGTCAATGCGCCTCAGCGGTGTGGGTGGCAAGGCTTTGGCGGTAGCGCTAGTCAAGAAGATGCTCTTTGTTGGTCAGTGGTGGGGATGCGAGACATCCGCTGCAATGGTTGTGATGAGGTTGTGCCGAATGCCGGAACAAGTCGTACGAATCGCTTCAACATGGCGTGAACGTTCGTGGCTTCGCCATTGTTTGGCCTGACCTTAGTGGTTTGAGCGAATGGTTGACCCCGCGCCGCTCCCTGCAAAGCCGAGAGCCCTGACCTACACAGAGATGATGAACGGCGGTCGTGCGCAGATCGATGCGGAAGATCACGCGCGGGAGCTCGAATTGAAACAACGCGAGGCGACCCTGGAGCTCCAGGTCAGCCATCTGGAGCAATCTCTCAACGGTGCTGAGCCCTTGCGCTGAATCGAGCACGATCAAAAAAAACTCCTGCCCGCCAACAGTCGTGGGAGCAGGAGAATGACCAGGCTCTTGGACGTGCTCCAAAAGCCAGTTAGTGACTGAAGGTCAGACCTTTCTGGAGTAGTACTCCACCACCAGCAGTTCGTTGATTTCCAGGGCGACCCACTCGCGTTCGCAGCGGCCCACCACCTTGGCGTTGAGCTTGGGCTTGTCGAGTTCCAGGTGCGGGGGCACGTTGGCCAGGCCTGGAAATTCCAGGTTGCCTTCGGCCAGTTGCTTGCTGCACTTGCGCTCACGGATGGCGATCACATCGCCGGGCTTGCACTGATAGCTGGCGATGTCTGTGACACGACCGTTCACAGTCACGTGTCCGTGGTTCACCAGCTGACGGGCGCCGGGGACGGTGGGGCCGAAGCCGAGGCGGAAGCAGACATTGTCGAGACGGTTCTCGAGCAGCTTGAGCAGGTTGGTTCCAGTGGAACCCTCCTGGGCGCGCGCTTTCTTCACGTAGCGCACGAGCTGACGCTCGGAGACTCCGTAGTTGAAGCGAAGCTTTTGCTTCTCTTCCAAACGGATGGCGTATTCGGAGCGCTTGCGACGGGCTTGGCCGTGCTGACCGGGGGGATAGGACCGCTTTGCGGCCTTCCGGGTGAGACCAGGGAGGTCTCCCAAGCGCCGCGTGATCCTCAGGCGAGGGCCGCGGTAACGAGACATAGGGGAAGGAATGGTTGGACCTTCACGCCGTTGACGCGCCATGCTGAACGCAGTGCCAGCATCGCGACCAACATGCGCGAATCAACCATCGTATCGGGCGATCGGAACCCATCGGTTCAGCAAGCCCTTAACCGTGGGCTTGCCCAGGTGATGTTGGCGCTGATTGGTTTTTATCGCCGTTGGTTCTCTCCCCTGCTCGGTCCTCGCTGCCGCTTCATCCCCAGCTGCAGCGCTTATGGGCTCGAGGCCATCCAACGCCATGGCCCATGGCGTGGTGGATGGCTCACGTTGCGTCGCATCAGCCGTTGCCATCCTTTCACCCCCTGCGGTTGCGATCCGGTTCCGGATTGAAGCTCCCATGATTCAGGTCTCATGACACGCGTACTGACGCTCTACGGCCGCCAGGGTTGCTGTCTGTGTGAAGGGCTTGAGCAGCGGCTTCAGGCCCTTGATCTCACGGCTCTTGAGCCTCCGCTTGCTCTGCAGGTGGTGGATATTGATGCCCCTGGGGTGGACCCTGGCCTGAAGGCTCGTTATGACCTCGAGGTTCCAGTTCTGGCTCTCAACAGCAGCCCCTTGCCGCGGGTGTCTCCCCGTCTGTCTGGGGAGGGACTGTTCAGCTGGTTGCAACGGGTCTGCACCAGCGCTTCAGGATCGGTCTAGAACAATCTCCGATGCGGGGATTGGTGATGACGCAGACGCTCCATGCCCTGCTCAAAGCTGTGGGTTTGCCTGTGCCTGCTGGAGTGGCCAACGCAACGGTGACGGCGCTCACCTGTGATTCTCGCTGCGTTGGCCAGGGCAGCCTGTTCATCGGCCTGCCGGGAGAACGGGTGGATGGAGGCAGCTTCTGGCCTGCAGCGCTGGCCTCCGGTGCCGCAGCGGTGCTGATTGGCGAGCAGGCGGCCGCGGCCCATCCACCGGCCCCTGGAGATTCCGTACTCGTGGTGCCGGATCCCGTGGCTTTCTGGGCTGGGGAGCTGGCGTCGGCCTTCTGGCAGCGGCCCTCCATGCGCATGGAGTTGATCGGTGTGACCGGCACCAATGGCAAAACCACCACCACCCACCTGATTGAACATCTCAGCCAGGCTTGCGGCCGGCCTGCTGCTTTGTTTGGAACCCTGGTGAATCGATGGCCCGGCCACAGCCTCACCGCCACGCACACCACCGCGGCGGCCGACCGCTTACAGGCCCAGTTGGCAGAAGCCCTGGAAGGGGGCACCCAGGTGGCAGCTATGGAGGTGAGCTCCCATGCCCTCGATCAGCAGCGTGTGGCGGGATGTCGCTTCTCGGGAGCCGTTTTCACCAATCTCACCCAAGATCATCTCGATTACCACCCGTCGATGGAGGCCTATTTCGAGGCCAAGGCCCTGTTGTTCGCGTCGCCCTATCTGGTGGGTGAGGGGCCCAGGGCGGTGGTGAATGTGGATGATCCCTGGGGCCGGCAGCTGGCGGATCGGTTGGGGGAGCGTGCCTGGCGATGCAGCCTTGCGCATGAGGCTGATCTGACCATGGCTGACTTGCGCATGACATCCAACGGTGTGGATGGAGCGCTTCGCACGCCTCTGGGTGAAGGCCGGTTTCATTCACCGCTGGTGGGACGCTTCAATCTGATGAATGTTCTGCAGGCTGTGGGCGCCCTGCTTCAGCAGGGATTGCCCTTGCCCCTGCTGTTGAATGCGCTTCCTTCTTTCCGCGGCGTGCCAGGACGGATGGAACGGATTGTGCTGACCGGCTCAGCTGCGGAGGATCATCCGGCCGTGCTGGTGGACTATGCCCACACACCCGATGGTTTGCGCAACGCATTGGAGGCCTGCCGTCCCTTTGTGAGGGGGCAGTTGATCTGTGTGTTCGGCTGTGGTGGTGATCGCGACCGGGGTAAGCGACCGCAGATGGCGGCCATCGCTGCAGCGCTGGCGGATCAGGTGGTGGTGACCTCCGATAATCCGCGAACGGAAGATCCCGGTCAGATCCTTGATGATGTGGTGGCCGGACTCCCGGCCGATGCTGAGCGCCAGGTTGAGGTTGATCGTGCCAAGGCCATTGCATTGGCCATTGCGCAGGCGCGCTGCGGTGATCTGGTGTTAATCGCCGGTAAAGGGCATGAGGATTACCAGATCCTCGGCACTGAGAAAGTGCATTTCGATGATCGGGAACAGGCGGAGCAAGCCCTGCGCCACTGGCGGTGAGGTTGTTGTTTAGATCAGTGTGTCGAGGACACGCAGGCAGGGAATCCGGCCGATCAGCAACCCAAGGCTCACTGCAAATCCCATCACGAGCAGCAGCACATAGAGACGAAAAAACTGCGTGTCTGAAGCCTTCAGGAAAAAGCCTTGCCCTGCAAAGCTGCCGGCCAAGGTGACTGGAATCAAGATGAAGCCGGCGGTCGCGTTGATGGGAGTGAGCAGGCCCAGGCTGATCAGAGGAATCAGTTTGAGGACGTTCTGAACCAGCATGTAACTGAGCTGGGCAGGAACGAAGGTCCCCCGGTTCAGCCCGTGGCGCAGAAAGTAGAGCGTCATCAGCGGGCTGCCGGTGTTGCTCACCGTTTGGCTGATCCCCACTGCGGATCCCATCAGCACGAGGCCACTGGCGTGGGGGGCGCCTGCTCCTCCACCGAGGTTCGCCAGCCAGTCTCGGAGGGTTAGCAGCAGGCCATACACCAGGCAGAGCAGGGCTACGAGCAGTTCGAGGCTCCGGTGAACTTCGGCTTCCTCCCCGCTGGAGACCAGACCCCAGAGGATCAGCCCGCCGATGGCAGTGCCGATCGCTGCACTGGGTAAGAGGGGCAGGAGCAGGGTGCGTCGTGCCCCGGCGCGATGTTGCCAAACACCGAGCAGGGCTGCTGGAAGCATCAGGAGCGCCACAACGGCGACACCATTCACAGCACCGATGGCGAAGACCATCAGGGGTGAGGCGATGAATCCCCCTGTGCCCAGGCCACTGCGGCCGAACCCCATCAGAAAGGCTGAAAGGATCGCGAGAACAACGGCGAGCCACGGGATGGGCTGGCTGGTGAAGGGTTCCAGCAAGGGATCAGCTCGTTCAGATCAAGCCTAGTGATGAACGCTTGCGTTGCGTTTGCGTTACGCGTCTGACGCGGTGACGTGGCGAATTGCTTTGACGAGGGTCTGCAGGTCGTTGTCGTTGCTGCAGACGTGGGTGCAGGCTCTCAGGCAGCTCGGATCGGCGAGATCGCGGATCCAGATGCCTTGCTCTCCCAGTTGCTGCACCACCTGAGCTGGTTGAAGCGTGGTGCTGTTCGGGTCGAGTTGAAAACTCACCAATCCTGCAGCGGGAGGGCCATCGAGCAGAGGCATCACCCCGGGAACATCCGAGAGCTCTTGCCAGAGACGCTCACTCAGAAGGCGGATGCGTTCCAGGCGCTGGCCTGGTCCCCCCTCGTGCTCCAGTTGATCGAGGGAACAGCGCAGCCCTGCCATCAAGGGCACGCAACTGGTGGCCACTTCGAACCGGCGGCTGTCGGCGTGGAAAGGATGGGGATCGTCGAGGGACGCTCGGGTTTCATCGCGTAGGCTCCGCCATCCGATCAGGGTTGGGTTGGACTCCTCGAGAACGCGCTCCGACAGAGCGACGCCGCCAAGCCCCTCAGGACCGCAGGCCCATTTGTGACCCGTGAAGGCATAGATGTCTGCGGCAGCAGCAGCCTCATCCACTGGAATCTGGCCCATGCTCTGAGCGGCATCCACAAGCAGAAACGGTTGGGCCGGGTGCTGTTGAAGCTGGGCGGCGACGGCCGCGATCGGCATCCGCTGGCCGGTGTTCCAGAGCAGATGGGAGAGCACCACCAGGCGGGTTTTTGCAGTGAGCTGCTGCTCGAGGGCCTCCAGAACGGCGGCGTCCGTCTGGTCCTGATCGTTGCGCCCTCCGCGCAGATGCTTCACGGGAAGGGCGTGCACGCTGAGGCCCATGCGGCGGGCCAGTTCCAGGCAGGCTGCCACGACACCGGGGTGCTCGCAGTCGCTAATGAGAACGTGGTCTCCTTCACGGATCGGCAGCCCCCAGAGCGGCAGAACGCAGCCACTGGTGACGTTTTCACTCAGGGCCAGGCGATGGGGAGGGACGCCGCACAACGTGGCCAGCTGAGCCCGCGTGCTGTTCACTTCGGCGCCGATGTAAGGCCAGACATCCGTTGTGAACGGGCCCAGCTGTTGGATCCGTTTCCAGCTGGCTGTGATCGCATCCAAAGAGGGATCGGGCAAGGGCCCCTGCCCCCCGTAGTTGAAATAGGTCTTGCCGCTCAGGGCTGGGCAGAGATCTCTCAGCATGCGATCAGGCGGGGTGGCATGGATGGGTCGGTTCAGGCTCATGATCGCGAACCTCCTCTTCAACGCGCATCACGTTCAACTCGCATCACGGAGCTGCCGGGTGCAGGAGATGGTGCACTCTCTGTCGTTGAGATCGCATTCGCTGATGCATTGGAAGTAAACCTCCACGGCATCCCAGGTGGCTTCGCGGTCTTTTGGCTCCACCAAGACCTGCAGCGATTGGATTCGATGGCACTGAAGTTGATTCATGACCGGCTCCGTTGACTGCTTTCAGCTTCCTCCTGTTCAAAGGTGAGGCCGCGCCAGGCAACGAGCGGGTTCCCACCCGGTGGATCTGCCTATCCCATGGCTACGTTTCCGGTGCGGAGAGATCTCTATGACGACCGTCGACTGGCTCGGCATCCTTCACCCCGCGTTGGCGGTGGTGATCATCTACCCCCTGATCGGGATGGTGGTGCGATTGGCGATCCAGACCCGGGCGCGACGGTTGCAGACGCTGAAGTGTCCCCCAACGGTTGGGCGTGAACACAGTGATCTGGGCCGCTGGCTGGCGGTGGGCGTGGTGGTGCTGGTGCTCGTGGCCCTCACCGTGGCGATTGCGACGGATCAACCCTTGAGGGCCTTTCAAGGCGGAGCTGCAAGGGCTGCGCAGTTGCTTCTGGTGCTTTGCGGCAGCCTGGCTGGATTGGCAGCGTTGTGGGTGTCCAAGGCTCCGGGGCTGAGGCTCGCGTTCGTGCTGATCACCTGGGCCGGGGTCCTGGGTCTGGGCGCTCAGCCTGAGGTCTGGCGTCTGTCCGACGATCCGTTTTCGCCTGCTTTCTGGCAGTCCCATTACTGGTCGGGGGTGGCTGTGGTGGGCCTGATGCTGTTTTCTCTCGGTGCCCAGCCAGAGATTCAGCGTGACCTGCGCCTGCGGCGGCTGCACGTCAGCGCCAATGTGCTGGCTGCCGTGCTGTTTGTGGTGCAGGGCATCACCGGCAGCAGAGATCTGCTTGAAATCCCCCTGAGCTGGCAGAAGTCAACGATCTATTCCTGCAACTTCACGGCGCGCACCTGTCCGCCGCTTGCAGCCCCAACCTCGGCGCCGGCCGTCACTCCTTGAGCGGCGCTGCCCCCCTGTGATCACAGGTCAATCCCGCTGATTCTGGTAACTCAGGGTTCCAGGGTTGGGGCTCGATCATCCCGAAATCCTTGATCACCTGGAACCGCCCTTCGGAATCGGCTCGCGCCAGGAGGGACCGTTTCTTGAAATGCAGACTCGGCATCATGTGAAGAGAGCCCTGGGGTGCCAGCACACGGCGGCCCATCAAGGCGGACCGCACAGCGTTGGTTTCTGTGCTGCCAGCAGCCTCCACCGCCTGAGCCCAGAGGTGTACCAGGCTGTACCCCGCTTCCGCCGGGTCATTGACAACGCGGTGGTAGCCGTACCGTTGCCGGAAGCGTTGCGCGAAAGCGGTGGATTCCGGTGTCTGCAGGTTCTGGAAATAACTCCAGCTTGCATAGGTACCAGCGATCTTGCGTCGTCCGATCGCAACCGCCTCTTCCTCCGACACGGACAGACTGAGCACCTTGAGGTCCGAACGCTGATTCAATCCCTGCTTTTGCAGGGCCTGGAAGAAAGCGATGTTGCTGTCGCCGTTGAGGGTATTCACCACGGCAACCGGACCTGCCTTGAGAGCAACTTGAATGTCTGCGATCAGCGGTTCAACAGCTGCACTCCCAAGCGCCAGGTAGCGCTCGTTGAGCACACGCGCTTGTGCGCGCTGCGCCTGGGCGCGGATGATGCGATTGGCTGTTCTCGGATAGACGTAATCCGAGCCGATCAGCAGCAGCCGTTCGCTGTGATTGTTCAGCAGCCAATCCAGGGCCGGTTCGGACTGCTGGTTGGGAACCGATCCTCCGTACACCACAGCAGAAGAACACTCCTGTCCCTCGTATTGCACCGGATAGAACAGAAGCCTGTTGTTGGTCTCCATCGCTGGAACCATGGCTTTGCGGCTGGTGGAGGTCCATCCACCGAAGATCGCCACCACCTTGTCTTCGTTCAGCAGTTGTTGTGCTTTGCGAGCGAACTCGGCGGGATCTGACATGCCGTCTTCTTCAATGGCCTTCACCAGCACCGCCCGGCCGTTGAGTTTGAGGCCGCCAGCGGCATTGATCTCTTCGATCGCCAGACGCTCCGCCTCGGCCACTGTGGCTTCCGAGAGCGCCATGGTGCCGGTTCGCGAGTGCAGGATGCCAACGCGAATTGTGGCGGTGTGCGGCGGCCCACTGCGCTGCCCGCAGCTGAGCAGCAACAGTGAGCTCAGCAGGCTGATCAGGCCTGGGAGGCTTCTCCTCGTCGCAGTCGCGATGCCTTTGTTCATCGTCGTCCCCAGCTGATCACCGCGGTCAGCACCAGCAGGCCCAGGGAAAGGAACTGAAAGCGGGTGTCGGCTTGATTGATCCGCCGCATGGTGCTCGCCTTCTGTTCATCCGGTGCAGCCACGTAGGCGTTGTACCCCCACGTGAACAATCCGAACAGAGCCATGGCGATCAGATAGCTCGTTGTGAAGAGATCATCAAGGAAGGTGGTGTAAGGAAGTTTCGGCAGGGAAGAGTGGTACGACTGCTGCAGAAAAATCAGGGTGAGCAGGGCCGTTGATGGAATGGCAAGGCGTACGTCGGAGAGGGTTCCCTCCACCGATGGCGCCATCAGCACGATCGAATTGATGATCATCAGGGGGATGATCCAGTTCACGATTCCTGGCCAAAGATTCGACTGGTAAATCACTTCCAAGCGAACCTGGCTGAGCTGGGGGCGATACCAGGTGCCCAGGCTGTTGGAGCTCCGGCGCAGAAATGGTTTGAAACTGGCGCCCTGAAGCTGGTAGCCACTGAGAGAGCCCAGTTCTCCCACGAGATTGTCGTTGGAGGGGGTCGGCAACAAACGCAGGTCGGCGTATTTCTGGGAGGTCCAGAGCGGTTCAAGCTCGATGATGATCGGCACCTTCAGCACATCGAAGGGATCCCTTCGGAAGTCCACCGCATCGTCGTAGAACCGACTCGAGAAGCGGAAGAGCAGCTGACGTCGCCCCCCTGAGAGCTCGCGCACTCCTGCAGCGGATGGTTCAAAGGTGGAGTCCCACGTCTCGATGCGATTGGTCAGTGAAATCAGATCGGCGGCGTCGGTGTCGTACCGCTGAAGCAATGCCTCAACCTCGGGGAGCCATTCCAGCCAGATCTCACCATCTGCTGTGAAAGTGCGCGAGTTGAGATTGAGTTCGTAGATCTTGTCGAGATGAATACCCGCATAAATGAACGGGTGTTTGGCGACGAGCGCATCGGAGGGCTGGACGGCCTCCAGCCCCGCGGTGCCTTCCATCTCCTCTTGCACCGCGGCAGGATGAATCGTGTCCGCATTTGGGCCGCGATCAACGAACGCGCGTGTGCCCAACAGCAGAGTGATTGCCAGAACCAAGGCAATGAGCAGAAATCCGAAGCGTCTTGAGATGGGCAGGCGCATTCGTCCACTGGCGTTCACCCAGGATGGCTGCGGAGAGGTGTTGCGTCAGAGCACCTGCACCACTTCGCTCACCTCGGGAATGGCCTCGCGCATTTTGCGTTCGATGCCCATCTTCAGGGTCATGGTGCTGCTGGGGCAGCTGCCGCAGGCTCCCTGGAGCCGCACCTTCACCACCGGCCCGTCGATTTCCACCACTTCCACGTTGCCGCCGTCGGCCATCAGGAAGGGGCGCAGCTCGTCGAGCACCTTCTCCACGTTTTCGCTGGTCAGCGGCATCGTTTCGGAGCTCATGGCCGGATTCAGAATCTTTCAGCCCAGCGTAGGCATGCGTCCCTCGGGGTTGATCCATACCCTTGAAGGAGGGTGACCTTCTGCTGTGGATCGATACGACGCTGTTCTGGTGGGCGCTGGGATCATGAGTGCCACCCTGGCATCGCTCCTGCATGCCCTGGACCCCAGGCTCAGGCTGCTGCTCGTGGAGGGCTTGGAGGCCCCAGCGCTTGAAAGCAGTGCTGCGATGAACAACGCCGGTACCGGTCATGCAGCCAATTGCGAGCTCAATTACACCCCCCAGTTGGATGACGGATCGGTCGCGACGGAGAAGGCCCTGGCGATCAATGCGTCGTTTGAACGCAGTCTTGAGTTCTGGGCATCGCTGGCGGAGTTGGGGTCCCTTCAACCGGACCGTTTTCTGCATCGGGTTCCCCATCTGAGCTTCGTGTGGGGCGAAAAGGATGTGGCCTTTTTGCGGCAGCGGCACCGCCAACTCAGTGCTGTGCCGGCGTTTGCGGCCATGGAGTGGAGCACGGATGCCGGAGAGATCGCCGACTGGATTCCGCTGATGATGGAAGGGCGGAATGGGCGTGAGCCCATCGCCGCCACCCGGGTTCAGCGCGGCATGGATGTGGATTTCGGCAGCCTGACGCAGATGCTGCTGGCTCCACTGCAGAGTGCGGGTGCCTTGGATGTGGTGTTCGGCACGCGTGTGCAGAGGCTCAAGCGTTGTCGCACCGAACGGATGACGTCCGGTGATTGGCAGATTGATTTGCGCAGTCCCTCCGGTGCCCGTCAGGTCAGGGCTCCGTTTGTGTTCCTGGGTGCTGGAGGTGGTGCTTTGCCGCTGCTGCAAAACAGTGGGATCCCCGAGGCTGCCAACTTTGCTGGGTTTCCTGTGAGCGGCCAGTGGTTGGTCTGTCAGCAACCGGAACTCGTGGAGCATCACTTCGCCAAGGTGTACGGAAAAGCGAAGGTGGGAGCGCCACCGATGTCGGTCCCCCATCTCGACACCCGCTGGATTGATGGAACGAGGTCGTTGCTGTTCGGTCCTTACGCCGGCTTCAGCAGCAAGTTCCTCAAGACGGGCTCGCTGTTGGATCTGCCCAAGTCGGTTCGCATCAGCAATCTCCAGCCCATGCTGCAAGTGGGGGTGAACAATCTCCCCTTGGTGAACTACCTGATCACGCAGTTGCGCCAAAGCCCGGCCGATCGCATGGATGCCCTTCGGGATTTCCTTCCCCAAGCCAGGGAACAGGACTGGACGCTTTCCGTGGCTGGCCAGCGTGTGCAGATCATCAAGCGAACCCCTGACGGCGGCCGCCTGCAGATGGGGACGGAAGTGGTGAGCTCCGCGGATGGCTCTTTGGCTGCCCTGCTGGGAGCCTCCCCGGGTGCCAGCACATCAGTGTCGATCATGCTCACCGTGCTGGAGCGTTGTTTCGCCGAGCCCTTGGCAACGGCGGCCTGGCAGGAGCGCCTCAAGGCGCTGATTCCCTCCTTCGGCCACGACCTCAACGCGGATGGCGACGGTCTGCGCCGAACCCGCGAGCGCAGCGATGCGCTTCTCGGCTTAGCTGGCTGATTCAGCCTGCCGGCGGGCACGCTGCTTCACCACCCCGGCGATCAGGGCCAGGGCAAACACCCCCAGAAGGGCTGCGCCCAGAAGAAGCTTGCCTCCGCTGAAAATCCCGGCTCCAAGCGCCACGATCGGGGCATCACTGAGCAGCACGCTCACGAGCAGGGGCAAGGAAAAGCCACGCCAGCTCGTGCCACCGAGGCCGGCGGCATAACTCACGAAATCAAACAGACCTGTCATCAGAAGACCCGTCAGTAAAAACGGGTTGCCTTCCAATTGATGTCGGCTGAATCCTTCCACCTTGGCCATGGCCTGGTTGCCGACAAGACGTTTGATCGGTTCCCGGCCGTAGCTGCGCGCCAACAGAAAGGCGGTTTCGCAAAACAGCAGATCAGCGATCACGATGACGATGAAGCCGGTCTGAAAGCCCAGGAGAGCGCCGGCGAGCAGGGAGTAAGCCGTGCTCGGCAAGGCTGGCAGCAGGATGCTGATTCCGCGGAGCAGCACGATGCCCAGGGGAGCCCAAACCCCCAGGCGTTCCACCTGGTTGCGCAGCGGCTCAAGCCCGTGCACCTGGATCAGGTGAAACAACACGGCGAGTCCGGCGATGCTTGCAGCGATCAGCAGGAATCGGCGGAGGCGAAGCATGGGCTGTTAACGCGTAAATGCCATTGAAGTTCCCACAGGTAGTGGGATGTTTGTGCATGGATCAGCGTGAGCGCAATGCTGTGGTCAACCTTTGGTGAGGGGAGACGACAGATTCACGATCAGCACCCCCGCTGTGATCAGCCCCATCCCGATGAGCTGACCGCCTGTGGGGACCTGGCGGTACGCCACCACGCCAATCAGCACAATCGCCACAATGCCGATTCCGCTCCAGAGGGCATAACTGATGCCCATGGGAATCGTTTTCACCACCCGCGACATCAGCGTCATCGAAAGCCCATACGCTGTCAGAACCGCAAGGGTTGGCCATGGACGGCTGAACCCGTCCGACACCTTCAGGCAGGAGGTGCCGATCACTTCAGCGCCGATGGCCAGCAGCAACAGTGCCCAGGGGGAGAGGGATGGCATGGAATCGGCTTGCTGATCGTTTCAGTGTGCCGATCCAGCCCCCGTAGGATCACCGCGCTGAATGCCGTCTCCAATGGCCAATCTCGACCAGGCTCCCAGCCGCAGCATGCCCAATCTGTTGCATGTGCTCCCGGCCTTCGCCGACGAATCTGAGCTGCGACTGAACACGATCGTGGAACTCAACTCCAACACGATCAACAAGTACGAGCTGATTACAGAAACCGGTCATCTGAAGCTGGATCGCGTCGGTTATTCCTCGCTGGCCTACCCCTTCGCTTATGGGTGTATCCCCCGCACCTGGGATGAGGATGGCGATCCGCTTGATATTGAAATTGTCAACGTCACCGAACCGCTCATTCCTGGATCAATCGTTGAGGCCCGCATCATCGGCATCATGACCTTTGATGATGGTGGTGAAGTCGACGACAAGGTGATCGCTGTGTTGGCTGACGACAAGCGCATGGATCACATCAAGAGCTTCGAGGATCTTGGTGATCACTGGAAAAAGGAAACCACCTATTACTGGGAACACTACAAAGATCTCAAGAAGCCCGGAACCTGCACGGTGAACGGATTCTTCGGCACTGAGAAGGCCGTGGAGATCATCAAGACCTGTGAGGCCAGGTACATGGCAGAGATTGATCCCAAGCTTGTTGATTGAAGCGATTGGAAGTTTTGAGATCCGTTGGACCTCCTCCATCCTTGATGCCGCTCACCGTGCTGTGAGCGGCTTTTTTTTGGTTTTAACGATCTCAGGGTTTGATCAATAAGGGGCCCGGTGTGGCTGGGATGTTGTACTTCATCCTCAACTCCACAACGGGTTGATCGGCGATCGCCCAGAAATCAAGGTCTTGAATGAGATTGATGGAGCAAGCCAAGCCTTTTTCATAGCCAGCCATGGCGGCATCAGGAATGAACTGACCGGTTTCCGGAGGGATGATGCTGTTGCTTGTGCTGAACGCCTTGCCGAGGTGGAAGTCGAGAATCACTTCCAGCAAAGATTCGAAGCCGAAGCCATCGGTGAACAGTCCGGCCTGAAAAGCCGCCACATTCATCTCTCCAGCGCAGTCGGTGTTGAATCCGCCAAGGATGTGGCAGCAGTCGTGATTCACCAGAAGCTCTGAAGTGCTTTTGTGCTCCCCTGGCAGAGCCCAGCCACGGTCGCGGTACCAGTGAAAGAACGTGTGGCCGAGAGTTCCTTCCGCGTACGAGTCGAGCGTGGCGTAACGGCTGGCGACGGACGCATCACCGATGGCCTGATGAACAGCTGCGATCACACCGCGAACAAAGCGAGAGGGTGTGTCAAGCCCTAAAAATTCACCCATGCTCCTGCGCCCGTAGTCGAGAAGCAAGCGTCTGAGGTGGTTGTCTCTCACCTGGTGCAGGTCTTGGAGCGTCTGGGGTGCGATGTTGAGGAATGATGCGAAATCATCCACAACTCCCACCATGCGTGGATCCACATTCATGTCCACATAGGGAATGAGCACAAGGATCTGAATCAGCTGGTTTCGCTTGCTTTGATCGCTGATCAGCGCGGGGTAATCGGGGGGATGGCGAATCTCAAGGGTTTCGAGATCCACTGAGGAATGCAGAACATGGCGCTGAATGGCCTCCATCATCTCCAGAGTGATTGGCTCCAGAGCAAGCACGCCTCCCGCTGTTCCGACGGTCTTGATGGCTTGCAGAAAAAGGCGTGCTTCCGCGTCCGTCCAACGAAGCTGCTGAGGCATTGATCGCGTTCCGGTGCACCGATCTAGCACCCAGGCCCGTGATAACGGTGTCGCTGCCCTGACCAGACGAACGGGTTCTTCAGAAAGTTCTCCGATGGTGGACGGTTTTTGCTCTGACCGATGAATAGCTTGAGACCAGTAAGTCTTGTGTGTCTTGGAATGAAGCGCATCTGTTTCGAGCGGAGTGCCTGCTCTGCGGCCGTCGTTGCTGCAGCTCTCCTGGGCGGAGCTGCTCCCGGTTTGGCTTCGAGAGCGCCTGTTCCGGCGGCTGAAGGCACGCTGATTCATCTTGATCTGAGACAGCGGCGCATCAGTGTGATCCGCAATGGCGAGCGCATCGGGCCTTGGCCTGTGGCCATTGGAGATCCCAAGACTCCCACTCCGACCGGTGTGTTCCAGGTTGAGAACAAGCGAGTCAATCCTCAGTACCAAAGCACCAAGTCAGGCCGCGTTCATCCGGTGACTGGACCCTCCAGTCCCTTGGGCCACCGCTGGATTGGTTTTCTTCAGCAGGGACCCAACCAGTTCGGGATTCATGGAACCCCCTGGCCCCATTGGGTGAAGATTCGAGCGGCAGTCTCCAATGGCTGCGTGCGCATGCTCAACGCTCACGTGCAAAAGCTTTATGAGCTTGTGGATGTCGGAACCCCGGTGAAGATCACCCGCTGATGCCGAGCGCCTTCAAGACGGGGAAGCCTGCACGTAAACCGGTGAAGATCATCTGCACCGCAATGGAGGTGAGAAGAAGTCCCATGATCTTGGTGAGCACTTGAAGTGCTGACGCACTGATCTTGGAGGAAAGCATCTCCCCTGCTTCGAAGATCACGTACACCACCACGGTGAGCAGCAGCACCACGCCACTGATGCCGAGTTTTCCGCCCATGCTCGCCGCATTCGGATCTGCGATCACCACGGTGAGGGTTCCCGGGCCAGCCAACAGGGGGATGCCGAGGGGAACAATCCCCTTCACAGCGGAATCCTGATCGCGTTCGATGGACGCTGGATCATGGTGAACCTTGGATGGTTCTGAGCGCAGCATGGAGAGGCCGATCAGAACCACGATCAGCCCGCCGGCCACCTGGAATGCCGGGCGTGAAATTCCGAAAAATCCCAGCAGGTCGTTGCCCAGCCAGGTGGCCAGCATCAGGCTGACCAGAAATGTGACTGCACTGCTGCGGGCGATGGCGCGATCTTTGCGCCGGTTCCCATCGGTAAACGACAGGTAGATCGGCAGATTGCCGATGGGGTTTGAGATCGTGAAGATCCCGACAGCTGTGTGCAGTAGAGACATGGTTACGCTTCGGGGCGCATCTCTGCGAAGATCTCCTGAAGGATCTCTCCCGCACCGCGGGATTTCAAGTCTGCCGCCAATGCTCGGCCGATGGCTTCGGGATCGGTGAGGCTTCCGCGGCGCTCGTCACGGATCAGGCGCTGGCCATCCAGGCTGGCCACCATGCCCGTGAGGATCAGCTCCGTTCCATCGATGCGGCTGTTCACGCCAATCGGAACTTGGCATCCACCCTCCAGTTCGCGCAGGAAAGCCCGTTCGGCCAGGCAGCGCCCGGCAGTGGGTGCATGCTCAAGCACCTGAATGATCTTCAGGACTTCAGGTCGATCGCAGACGCACTCGATTCCGAGAGCGCCCTGCCCAACGGCATGCAGGGAGATGTGGCCAGGGATGATCTGGTGGATGCGGTCCCCGAATCCAAGCCGGCTTAGGCCAGCGGCCGCAAGGATCAGGCAGTCGTATTGCCCAGCATCGAGTTTCTCGAGGCGGGTGATCACATTCCCGCGCACATCCTTGAATTGAAGATGGGGAAAGTGATGGCGTAGCTGGGCCAGTCTGCGCAGGGAGCTTGTGCCAACCACCGATCCTTCAGGAAGGGTTTCCAGGGTGTGCTCCGCGTTCTTGCTGTTGACCACCAGGGCGTCGGCGGGATCCTCGCGTTCGGTGATGCATCCCAGCATCAGCCCCTCAGGGAGGTTGGTGGGCAGATCCTTCAGGGAATGAACGGCAATCTCCGCTCTGCCCACGAGCATCTGCGCTTCGAGTTCTTTGGTGAACAGGCCCTTGTCACCGATCTTCGCCAGGGCCACATCGAGAATCTTGTCGCCCTGGGTGGCCATCGCCTCCACCGAGATCGCCAGGCCAGGGTGGGCTTTTTCAAGCTCTGCTTTCACCCAGTTGGTCTGGACCATGGCCAGCTGGCTGCGGCGGGATGCGATGCGCAGGTGCTCGAGAGCCATGGACATTTGAAAACGATGGGTCACCCTACGAAGCCAAGGGTGCCAAACCCTTTCTGGTTGAAGGAAGTGACACGGAACTCATGCGCTGGATCCCATCGCCAGCCGTTGCCTCTTCGCGCGGGGCAACCTCTGTTCTCAGGGCCCAGGACGCCGACAAGCCGGCCTACGATCAATCCTTCATCGATTGGGTTTCATGCCAGGACCTGTCGTCAACGGTGTGAAAGTGGGACGTTCCGCATCTGCTGAAGCAGGCCAACAAGCGGCTGAAGCTCTTCCGTTTCTGCCGGTACTCAGTGAGGGAACCATCCGCGTGGTGCTACTCACCAGTGGCTTGTTGGTTGTGACACGTCTGCGGCAGACCACCGATTCCGATGGCGATCGCGCCTATCAATTGATCCGTCCCCTTCGCCTGGTCGGCGACCTCGGCGGAGATGAATGGTCTCTGCAACCGTTTCTGGCGGGGCTAACACCGCAACGCAATATCGTGATGCTGAAGGCAGCAGTGGCTGCAGTGCTGGAACCTGAAGCCCGGATTCTTCAGGTGTACACCCGCTCCACCAACCAGGAATGCCCGCCATCGGAAACCCCTGTGGAGCGGTTGAAAAAAGCTTTTCAGGAATTCACAGACAGCATCGAGCCCAGCTGAGGCCAGTTCAGGAGAGCGATGGCGTTCTCCTGCTTGCGATTCACTAGGGCTTATTGAGCGAAAGACTGACCTCATCGCGGTCTGATGTCAGTCCAGCGCAGGATTCACTATTTGATGTATTCCTTGAGAACGCCGTTGCGGTTGGGATGGCGCAGTTTGCGCAGCGCTTTGGCTTCGATTTGGCGGATGCGTTCGCGGGTGACATCGAAGATCTGCCCGATCTCCTCCAGGGTCTTCATGCGACCGTCATCGAGGCCATAGCGCAGTCGCAACACATCCCGTTCCCGAGGGCTGAGGGTGGCCAGCACGCCCTCAAGGTCTTCCCTGAGAAGGTTTTTGGCCACATCCTGTTCAGGATTCTCGATGTCGGCTTCAATGAAATCGCCCAGGCGCGAATCTTCTTCCTTGCCGATCGGTGTTTCTAGAGAAATCGGCAGCTGAGCGCTCTTGGCGATGAAGCGCAGTTTTTCGATGGTCATCTCCATCGATTCGGCGATTTCTTCCTCTGTGGGCTTGCGGCCAAACTCCTGACTCAGAACTTTGGTGGTTTTCTTGATCCGTGAAATCGTCTCGTAAAGGTGAACCGGCAGACGGATCGTGCGGCTCTGATCGGCAATGGCGCGCGTGATCGCCTGACGAATCCACCAGGTGGCGTAGGTGGAGAACTTGTAGCCCTTCTCGTGATCAAACTTCTCTGCTGCTCGGATCAGGCCCAGACTGCCTTCCTGAATCAGATCCTGGAAGCTCAGGCCCCGGTTCATGTACTTCTTGGCAATCGACACCACCAGCCTGAGGTTGGATTGCACCATCTTTTCCTTCGCTCGGCGGCCCAACATCAGTCGCCGGCGGAAGCGAATCACTGGCATCTCCACCAGGGCAGCCCATTCCTTGGTGTCGGGCAATTTGCCGTTGTCGCTTTCAAACTGGGCTGCGAGTTCCTCGAGATGGAGAAGATCGGCGATCTTTCGGGCCAGCTCAATCTCTTCATCGGGGCGAAGGAGTCGGATGCGACCGATCTCCTGGAGATACACGCGAATGGAGTCTTCGGTGTAAACACCTTTTGGCCCGACCTTGATGCTGGCAAGAACCTTGGCCTTGGCATCTGCTTTGGCCTTCTCCTCTTTGCTGGCCGAGGCAGCGTTCGCTGCGGCCTTGGTGGGAGTCTCCGCACTCTTGCCTGCGGCCTTGGCCAGCAGTTGATCCGCTGCTGCATCCAGGTCTGAAGAGGCGGGAGTGGCTGCCTTGCTGCGGCTGCTTGTGCTGGTTTTCGCCGTTTTGGTTGTTTTCGCGGCAGGTTTGGCCTTGCTGCTTTTGGTTGACGTGGAAGCCTTGCTGCTCTTGGGCTTGGCCTTGGCCTTAACCGTCAGCTCCTTGGGTTGACCGTTGGCATCGGCCATCATCACGATCGCTGGGGCTGTTTTGGCGTCAGCCTTAGCTGACTTGCTTGCAGCAGGGCTCATAGGAATCAAGCGAAGAACTTCGATGTCGAACTTGCAACTGTGGCGGCTGAGCAGTGCTCAGAAACGCTTCACTGTGTTCTGATCTCCCCGTTGCTCAGGGGCAGACAACACGAGACAGTGATCAAGGTCTAAGAGATGGGTTGGGTTGATGCAGGGCTGTCAGGGGCTTTCTCAGACCGGTGAACCGATGGGTAAACCCTGGTTCGAGCTTCGTGTCTTCCCACTGGACGGAACTCTGCATTGTTCCGACAACAGCTTATGAGCTGTCCAACATCGTCATCTTAAGAAAAAACTTGTGATGTCGGCAACCCCCGAGGAATTCTTTCAACCAGAAGGTGTTGCCCGCCCACTTCAGGTGGTGGACGTGTGGCTTGAGGCCGGTCGGGAGGGGCGGACGTTCACCTACGTGGACCATCGCCGACTGGGGGTCGGCCTTGGAGATCTTGTGATGGTGCGTCTGCGCGGTCGGCGTTTGCAGGGGTTGGTGACTACGTGCCGCCCTCTGCGCGCCGACGAGCAGGAGCGATCCCAGCACCTGCAGCCCGTGGAGGCACTGATCCAGAAGGCTGCTGTGGACTCTGACTGGCAGGCCTGGCTCGATGCCATGGCGGCCTTCTGTCACACCAGTTCCTTCCGGATGCTCAAAGCAGCTTTGCCACCAGGCTGGCTAGGGCAGCGGGCGAAGCCCCCTGCCTCCGGCCGAAAGCTGTGGTGGGTTGCTCTTCAGCCGGCAGGCGAGGCGCTTTCGCCTTGCTCCACCCGTCAGCAAGCGTTGCTGGACTCTCTGGAAGCCGCTGGGGGTGGCGCTTGGCAACGGGATCTCCTGAACCAGGGGTTTCATGCCGGGATGGTGCAGTCCCTGCACACCAAGGGGTATGTGCGCCGAGAGCAGCGGCTCGCGTCGGCGTCTGGCCCCTCCAACGAACGCCATGGCGCTTGCTGCGATCAAGACAGGCTGGAGCCACCACGCCACCTCACCGGAGAACAGCAGGCGGCGATCGATCAGTTTCAGGCCTTGCCTGACGGCGGTGGTCTTCTGTTGTGGGGAATCACAGGCTCAGGCAAAACAGAGGTGTATCTGCAGTTGGCAGCTGCGGAGATCGACCGCGGTCGTCATTGCCTTCTGCTCACCCCTGAAATCGGCTTGATTCCCCAGTTGGCGGATCGCTGCCGCAACCGCTTCGGCCGGCGGGTGCTCGAATATCACAGTGGCTGCAGCGATGGGGAGAGGGTGCGCTGCTGGCGCCGCTGCCTCGAAGCCGATGAGCCACTTCTGGTGGTTGGAACCCGCTCAGCGATCTTTCTGCCTTTGCGTCCCCTCGGCCTTGTCGTGCTCGATGAAGAGCACGACAGCTCCTACAAGCAGGAATCCCCGATGCCCTGCTACCACGCCCGCGATCTTGCTTTGGATCGGATTGGTCGTCAGGGAGGACGACTTCTGCTTGGGAGTGCCACGCCCTCTCTGGAGTCCTGGAGCCGGCTGAAGCCGAAGGGTTCCCTTGAACTGGCGCGGCTTTCTTCGCGGATCTCGAGCCAACCCCTGCCGCCGGTCCGCATCATCGACATGCGCCATGAGCTGGCGGAAGGCCATAAGCGGCTCATCAGTCGCGCTCTGATGGATCGATTGGCAGCACTGCCTGCCAAGGGTGAACAGGCTGTTGTTTTGGTTCCGCGCCGCGGCTACAGCACCTTTCTCAGCTGCCGCAGCTGCGGTGAGGTGGTGATGTGTCCGCATTGCGATGTGGCCATGACTGTGCATGGCAGCCGTTCGCAGCAACAGTGGCTGCGCTGTCATTGGTGTGACCATCGCGCTTCTGTGACCGACCACTGCACAGCCTGTGGTTCGTCGGCGTTCAAGCCGTTTGGGGCAGGCACGCAACGGGTGATGGAACGGTTGTCTGAGGAGTTGGACGGGCTGCGCCTGCTCCGATTTGATCGCGATACGACAGGGGGACGAGACGGTCATCGGCGCCTGTTGGCCCGATTTGCCGACGGAGAGGCTGATGTGTTGGTCGGGACCCAGATGCTCGCCAAGGGGATGGATCTGCCCCAGGTCACCCTGGCGGCGGTGCTCGCGGCTGACGGCCTGCTGCACCGCCCTGATCTACGGGCTGGTGAGCACGCTCTGCAGCTCATGCTCCAACTCGCCGGTAGGGCAGGCCGTGGGGAGAAGCCCGGTGAGGTGCTGGTTCAGACCTACAGCCCGGATCACCCGGTGATTCAGCACTTAATCGACGGCCGCTACGAACGCTTCCTCGCCGAGGAATCGATGCTTCGAGAACAGGCGGGGTTGGTTCCCTACGCAAGAGCCTGTCTGTTGCGGTTGGCGGGGCGTTCAGCAGCGGCCACGGCAACGGCTGGCACGCTGCTGGCTGAACAACTGCGCCCTCTTTGCTCTGCTGCCGGTTGGCAACTGCTTGGACCAGCGCCAGCACCGGTCGCTCGTGTGGCCGGGCGCAGCCGCTGGCAGCTGTTGCTGCATGGACCGCCGGAGTCGGCTATCCCGTTGCCTGAGGGTTCGGCGCTTTGGGATGGTCTCCCCAACGATGTGACCCTTTCGGTGGATCCCGATCCCCTGCAGCTTTGACCTCAGGAGGGAAGCTGCGGATATCCAAAGCCGAGAGATTGCCGGATCGACTGCAACAGCGTGCTGATCAGCAGGAGCCCGAGGATCCCAAGGCCGCCAAGCCCGAGTCGGCTCCATTGCCATCGCTGCCATTGCAGATGGTTCACCGCTCCCTGGGCGAGGGGCCAAACGATGCGTTGGTTGTCGAGACGCGCAGGGATCGGCGCGCTGCTCACCTGACGCAGGTCGGTGCCGGGGCCAATGCTGATCAAGAGGGAATCGCTGGGAAGGGAGGTGATCTCCGTGAGATCAAGGTTCAGGGTGAGGTTCTGCTGCACGCCCACCAACCAGTTCCGTTCATGCAGGGAGAGGCTGGGTGGTGGGAGCGATAGACCTGCGGTGCGTCCCGCGCGGGCAACGGAGTCGGCCAACAACTTTGCGGCCGTGTCGGTGTTCAGAGGCCGACTGGTGAGATTGAGTTCCCCTTCACGCCCTTGGGTCGCTGTCCAGTTCGGCTCCTGATCGCGCAGCGCGGCTTGAAAATTGTTCTGCCAGGGCAGTGTGCTGCCGCTCAGGCTGTTGATATGCCAGCTCATTTCAAGGCGGTCTGGGCCCACAAGATCCAGGTCGGCCCGGATCTGAACGCAGCCGCCGAGCAGCAGGGTGAGACCCACGAGCACCGCGAGCACCACTGCGGCAAATCCTGCCGATGGCGCTTGGGTTGGCCCCGTTGGCGGCGGTGGAGGTGGAGCCGGAAGCCGACGTCGTCGGCTCAGGCGGGGCCGCTGACCTGTGCGCGGGGTCATCTCCAGGGTGGGAAGCTGCATCGACCAGCGCGCAGGCCGTTCCAGACTTGGTGCCTCCAGCACATTCAGAAGCTGTCTGGCCCGGATGCGCAGGTCTGGGTCTTTGCAGCGGGTGAGAAGCCTGCAGGTGCTGATCGCGCGTCGTTCTTCTCCTTGTCCCATCCATGCTGTGACCATCAGCATGCGGATCAACGCCCCTTCGGGTTCGTTGATGGGGTGGGTGGTTGCCAACGGTTCGAGAAGACGCAGGCACTGGCCGTAGTCACCCCGATCCAGTGCCTGCTGGGCTTCGGCCAGGCCAACGGTCATGGTTCAGCTGCGCCCTAGCACCATGGTGCCGATTCCCGCATCGGTGAACACCTCCAGGAGCAACGCATGCGCGACCCTGCCATCCACGATGTGTGCGGCGGAGACGCCCTGGGCGAGGGCTCGGATGCAGCACTCGGTTTTCGGGGTCATGCCACCGGCAACAATGCCGTCGTCGATGAGCTGTCTGGCTTCCGACAGCTTGAGTTGCCGGATCAGCGACTCCGGTGACTCCCGATCGCGGAGAATGCCGGGGGTATCGGTGAGCAGGATCAGCTTTTCCGCCTCCAATGCCGCCGCCAATTCACCGGCAACGGTGTCGGCGTTGATGTTGTGGGCAACGCCCTCAGCGTTCGCGGCGACGCTGGAGATCACAGGGACATAGCCCCGGTCGAGTAGGGGCTCAAGCACATCCGGGTTGACGCGGGCCACATCGCCAACCAGCCCGTGGCTGCCGTCGCCCCAGGCGCGGGCTTCCACCAGGCAGCCATCGCTCCCACTCAGTCCGACCGCTCGGGCTCCGAGGCGATTCAGCCCATTCACGATCTGTTTGTTGACCCGGCCCACCAAGACCATCTCCACCACGTCCATGGTGGCTGCATCAGTGACCCGCAAGCCTTCTCGGAACTCAGGGTCAATGTCGAGTCGCTTCAACCAATGGTTGATCTCAGGTCCCCCGCCGTGAACAACCACCGGTTGCACACCCACGCTGCGCAGAAGGGCGAGATCCCTGAACACGGCGGACTGCAGTTCGGCATGGACCATGGCCGCGCCGCCGTATTTCACAACAATCCGCCGCCCGGCAAAGCGCTGGATGTACGGAAGGGCTTCGCTCAGGACGGAAACCCTGAGAGCATCATCCATCGGTTCGTGATCAGGACTCACCATGCTCGCCCGCCGAGGAGGCGCCCGCTGGCAGAAGGGTGAGATCGAGGTTGTCGCCGTCGAGTGGCGTGATGGTTGCCGTCAGCCCTTTGGCGAAAAACCGGCTGAGCCGATCTCTGCGCTCTTGCCAGCGCTCGAGTGGAACCGCTTCACAGGCAAAGCGCAGGCGCAGTCCATAGCCCGCTTCGCCATGGAGCTCCTCGATTTCCAGGAGCTGGGGGGGGCGATCCTCGTCCCAGAGCTTCAAGGCTTCTAGGGAACTTTCAAGATGCGCTTTTTGACCGTATCTCCAGCGCGTCACATCGCCGAGCAGTTTGCCGAGCTCCGGTGTCGCGGCCTCCCTTTCCCGTTGCAATTGGTTCTTGGGAACCACGCGTCGGGCCGGCGGCAGTTCCGATGACTTCAGAGCCAGTCCGCCAAGCAGGATCGGGATTCCATAAAAGATTGTGGGAAGGCTGAGGTTGGCGTTCCCGGTGGCGTAGGCCACGGCTCCCACCACGGTGAGGACCCCTCCGCCAACAGTGACCAAACTTCCCGGTGAAAGCAGATCCTTCATTCGCCCTCGGTGATTTGCTTTCAACAGTGGCGACATTCTGCCGGCGTGGGAGCCAGGATGGGCCGATCACCGACGACCTCGATGGAGAGCAGCACACCACGGGACATCCCGCCGCACCCAGTTGAAGGGATGTCGGAACTGATCCAACAGCTGGAACAGGACAGGGCCTGGCTGCTGGAGCAGATCGATCGTGGGCGTTGGGCCGACTTCCGGTTGGATCTGGCTGCATTGGAGCGAGAACTCGGTCAGCTGCTGCGCAGAGCAGCGGAGCAGCGATCATCCGACCCTTAATCAGAAGGGAATGTCGTCGGTGTCAGGCACCAGCGGAGCGCTGTTCCACTGCGCGGCGGGTTCTGGAGCAGGTGCATGGGAGGCTGCAGGCCGGGGCGTTGCTGCTTGAGGGGCGGGCTGGGCGCGCGGCGTGGCTGGAGCCGCCTGCATTCCAGCCGGAGTGGCGCCGACGGCATGCAGACGCGACAAGGTGAATTCGGCTCGTTTCTCTTTCGTGCCGTCCTGCCTGGGAACAGTGTTCATCCGAAGCCTGCCTTCGATCACCAGCCGTTGCCCAACCTGCACGCGGTTCTGGAGGTCCTGGGCGAGGTTGCCCCACCCCACAACTTTCAGCTGTCCGCGGGGATCATCCGGCCGGAGCGCATCGAAGCCCACGTCCATTTCCGCGATCGGAGTTTGATTGTCCTGGGTGTAACGGAGGGTGGGAGCCTGGAGAACATCCACTTCCAGAACGCAGTGATTCATCCTCGATCGATGCGGTGAGCGCCATCCTGATGCACCGACGCACGAATCGCCAGATCCACGTTCTTGTGTTTGCAGGCACCGGTGAGGGCCCTGCGCTGGTCGCGGCCCTCGCGCAGGCAGGCAGGGATGTCAGCGTCAGCGTCGTCACGGAAGCCGCCGCACGGGCGTACCGATCGGCAGACCTCAACACTGTGCATGTGGGTTCGTTTCGCTCTGTCGAAGATCTCAGCGCTCACTGTCTGGCCCATGCCGTTGATGCAGTGGTGGATGCCACCCATCCCTTCGCGTTGCTGATCAGCGCGCAGCTGCATCAGGTCTGCAGTCACCTTTCCCTGCCTCTGGTGCGGTTTGAACGTCCGGGATGGACCGCCCCCCAGACGTCTTTGCTCAGCGGGGTGGATGCGTTCGCCCAACAGTCCTTGCACGGGCACAGGGTGTTGCTGGCTTTGGGCGCCAGGCATCTGGCAGCGGCCACGCAGGCCGGCCGGGCTGCCGGTGCCATCGTGAAAGCTCGGGTCTTGCCTACCCCCGCGGCGATCCGGCTTGCGGGAGCTGCGGGGCTCTCCGGGGACAACTTGGCGGTGCTGCGACCCCTGAGCGGCATGCGCCCAGGGGCTGTTGAAGCCGCTCTCTGTCGCCGCTGGGCCATCACCGATGTGCTCTGCAGGCAGTCGGGAGGTGTGGCTGATGCGCTCTGGAGCACTTTGTCCGAGTCGCTTGGATTCCACTTGTGGAAAGTGAAGCGTCCTTCCCCCCCCGACACTGTGCCTGTGGTTCAGAGCCCGCAAGAGCTTCTTGCTTGTCTGGATGGCTTGTTGGTTTAGCTCAGGTGCTTGGCGACCAAGTTCTTGAGCGACTCCTGGGACCGTGGCCCGAGCTGGGTCACCACCTGTCCCGCGCAGATGGAACCGATCTGCCCGCAGGTTTCCAAGGCAAGTCCCTGGGTGTAGCCATGCAGAAAGCCGCCGGCATAGAGGTCGCCAGCGCCTGTGGTGTCGATCAGATCTCCCAGGGCGTAGGACGCGATGTCCCAGCGCTGGTCACCACTGAGCACCACAGACCCTTGCTCGCCGCGGGTGAGCGCGGCCACACTGCAGCAGCCTTTCACCTGCGCGAGTGCAGCGTCGAAGTCATCAGTGCTGTACAGCGATTTGATTTCACTTTCATTGGCGAACAGCACATCCACATGGCCGTTCACCAGCTCGAGGAAGCTGTCGCGATGCCGGTCGACGCAGAAACCATCGGACAGGGAGAGGGCGACCTGGCCGCCTGCGTTCTTGCAGGCTTCAGCAGCAGCGATGAAGGCACGCTTCGCTGCAGGGCTGTCCCAGAGGTACCCCTCGAGGTAAAGCACTTTTGTTTGCTTCACCATCGACAGATCCAGGTCGTCTGGCTCGAGCTGTGTGGAGGCGCCGAGAAACGTACACATGGTGCGTTCGGCATCGGGAGTGACGTAGATCAGACAGCGCGCTGTGGTTGCCCCGCTGGTGGCTGCTGGGGTGTCAAACCGAGCTCCCACGGCGCGGATGTCATGGCTGAAGATCGATCCGAGTTGGTCATCCCGCACCCGTCCGATGAAACCCACCTGGCCACCGAGTTGGGCGATGCCCACCATCGTGTTGGCCACTGAGCCTCCGGAGGTCTCCAGCCCAGGGCCGCTGGCGTTGTAAAGCACTTCTGCCTGCTGCTCATCAATCAGGGCCATGCCGCCTTTCTGAAGGCCCTGCTGCTGAAGAAACGCATCGTCGGTTTGCACGAGCACATCAACGATGGCGTTGCCGATCCCCACCACGTCAAACGTGGCGGAGTCTTGGGCGAATCGTGATGGGCTCATGGGGGCAGAACGCGTGAACCGAGGCAGTCTCGCTCTTCGCGGCCCCCGCATTGCGGCAGGCTGCCGTTGATCAGGCGCTGAGCAGTGCCCGTTTCGGTCCGTGGATCGGATCCTCCACCACGATGGTTTGGTCGCGGCTGGCCCCAAGGGACACGATGGCGATGGGAACTTCCATCAGGTCGGCGAGAAAGCGGAGATAGGCCATGGCTTTCTCCGGCAGATCCTCCAGGCGGCGACAGTCTGCGGTGGAGCACTGCCACCCCGGCAGGGTTTCGTAGATCGGCTTGCAGCGGGCGAAAGCCTCAGAACAACTCGGGAAGTGTTCGATGCGCTCGCCGTCGAGTTCGTAGGCGACGCAAACCTGGAGGGCATCGATTTCATCGAGGACATCCAGCTTGGTGACTGCCAGGCAATCGAGTCCGTTGACTTCGACGGCATAGCGACCAATCACACCATCGAACCAGCCGCAGCGACGACGGCGCCCAGTGGTGGTGCCGAATTCACCACCTCGGTCGCAGAGATGATCGTTGAGACTGCCGTCGAGCTCGGTGGGGAATGGACCCTCTCCCACTCGGGTGGTGTAGGCCTTGGCGACGCCGATCACGCGGTCGATCAGGGTCGGTCCGACGCCTGCACCGATGCAAGCTCCCCCGGAGACCGGGTTGGAGGAGGTGACGTAGGGATAGGTGCCGTGATCGAGGTCGAGCAGTGTTCCCTGAGCACCTTCGAAAAGAATGTTTTTCCTGTTGCGGGCAGCTCCATGAATGGCCCGGGAGCAGTCCACGACGTGGGGGGCCAAGCGCTTGCCGTAGGCGAGATACTCGGCGATCACCTCGTCGGCGTTGAGGGGATCCATCCCGTAGATGGTCTGCAGGAGTTGATTTTTCTCCTGAAGCGGTCCCTCAAGGCGGTCCCTCAGCCGTTGTTCATCGAGCAGATCGATGACTCGGATTCCGCTTCTCTGCGACTTGTCCGCATAGGTCGGACCAATGCCTCGACCGGTGGTTCCGATCCTGCGCTCGCCCCGCTGCCGTTCCATTGCCTGATCCAGCAAGCGGTGGTACGGCATCGTGACGTGGGCCGTTGACGCCAACTGCAGGCCAGAGATGTCGATGCCGTTTTCAATGAGCATGTCGAGCTCACCGAGCATCACCCGGGGATCCACCACAGTGCCGGATCCAATGAGACAGATGGTGTCTGGGTAGAGGATCCCGGAGGGAATGAGGTGCAGTTTCAGGACCTGACCATCCACCACGATGGTGTGTCCGGCGTTGACTCCCCCCTGGTAACGGACCACCACATCCGCGGAACGACTCAGAAGGTCGGTGATTTTCCCTTTTCCCTCGTCACCCCACTGAGCACCGATGACGACAACGTTGGCCAAAGACTCGGCGGCCCGAAGCCGCGGTTCTGCACAATCCGTAAGTCTCTCAGACTCACCTGCCGAGGGTCAAAGAGACTTCGGATTCTGTGATGCAGATCGGTCCGTCGGCAGATCAGGTGCCGCGAAGAGCCGCCTTTTCCGCTTTGCTGAGTTCCTTCTCAACGCGAGTTTTGAGGGCTTCCGGAACCGGACGGTTGGTGTAGGTGTTGTAGTGACCCTGCAGAGAATTGAGCGCTGTCTGCATCGTGGTGAATGAGCTCAATCCGTTCACCTGGGGCCTCGGGCGGTACCGGGACATGTAGTCATTGATGAGATCATGAGCTTCATGCTCCGAGTCCTGAAGGCTTTCCGCGTCGGCAGGCAGCGCCAGAGTGTTTTGAAGCATGTGGACCACAGCCACGGTGTCTTCGACATAGTCCCCGGAAAGCAAGGACGTGGTGCTGTCACCACAGGCGGTAAGCAGTAGGGCGAGTCCGAGACAGAGCGAGAGGGTGAGGCTCTTGAGGTGTCGGCCCAGACGGGTCAGCGCAGCGTGCATGGTTCAGAGGATTTGCGGAACTGTAATGGGGGTGAGATCCCGAATCACAGGTGGGTGGAGATGGAGTCCTTCACTTGTTGGAAAGCCTCTTGATGGGGAACCGATGTGGAACAGCGTGTTGACCGCTCCACCACTTCAACCTTCCCTTCACCAGCGTCTCTTCCCACCACGATTCGCCAGGGAATGCCAATGAGATCAGCATCCTTGAATTTCACGCCGGCCCGTTCGTCACGGTCGTCCAGCAAGGCATCGATGCCTGCGTCTAAGAACGACTGATAGAGCTCTTCTGCGAGGGCGACCTGCGTTGGATCCTGAATTTTGGCAATCACCACGATCACCTGGAACGGAGCGATTCCCAAAGGCCAGGAGATGCCGGCCTCGTCGTGATGCTGTTCCACAGCTGCCTGGGCAAGCCTGGAGATGCCGATGCCGTAGCAGCCCATCAGCAGCGCTTCCTGCTGTCCCGCGCTGTTGGTAAAACGAGCATCGAGGGCTTCCGAATATTTCCTCCCGAGTTGAAAAATGTGCCCCACTTCGATTCCCCGGCACTCCGACAACGTTTGGGAGGGATCGTGCACACACTGATCACCCGCGCGGGCTGTTCTTAGATCAGCTTTGATCTGCGCCGGCATGGCATCCCATGTCCGTCCCCAGCAGTGTTGATCCTTGCTGTTGGCTCCACAAACGAACCGTGGCAAATCGAGTGCCGTTGCATCGGCCAGTCTCAGGAAATGGTTTTCCCAGGAGCGGCATCCCTTCAGAGCTGTGTCGCTGAGATCAGGGCCGATGGCCCCGAAAGGAAACTCCGATAGATCTTGTTGACAGAGCTGATTTTCGGAGATGGGCCTGATCTCCAGCACAGCAGCATTCAGCGAGCGGCTCACCGCATTCGCGAGCTTCACCTCATTGAGATCCTGATCTCCTCGCAGGCTGACCAGGGTCGGTTGCTCCCGTCCGTCGTCGAGACGGGCGAGCAGCACAAGCACTTTCACGGTTTGGGTGGGATCCAAGCCATTGGCTGCACAGAGCTGTTCGATTGAGCTCTGATCAGGGGTCTCGATCATGCGCTCTTCACCGGCAGCAAGCGGTAGGGCCACAGGGGGGCGAGAGGTTGCTTTCTCCTGATTGGCTGCGTAGAGGCCATCGCTGCTCGTGAGAATCAGATCTTCACCGGCTGCGGCGGTCACCATGTATTCCTGGGACGCAGCACCTCCGATGGCGCCGCTGTCTGCGTCTACGGCCACCGCTTCGAGTCCACACCGTTCGAAAATCCGCGCGTAGGCAGTCGCCATCGCTTGATACGTGTTTTCGAGGTCCTCCTGGTTGGCGTGGAACGAATAGGCATCCTTCATGATGAATTCCCTGCCACGCATCAAACCGAAACGGGGACGGATCTCGTCTCGAAATTTGGTTTGGATTTGATAGAGCGTGACCGGCAGCTGTCGGTAAGACCGGAGCAGGTCTCCGGCCAGTTCGGTAATCACCTCTTCATGGGTTGGACCAAGGCCGAGTTGGCGATTCTGGCGATCCTCCAGGTGGAACATGATTCCCTCCCCTTCGGTGTAGCCCTGCCAACGCCCACTCCTTTCCCAGAGGTCAGCAGGCTGGAGCTGAGGAAGCAGAGTCTCGAGGGCGCCAAGATGATTGAGTTCAGCGCGCACAATCGCATTGATCTTGCGAAGCACCTTCCACATCATCGGCAGGTAGGCATAGATGCCTGAGCCGATGCGACGGATGTAACCCCCTCGAACAAGCAATTGATGGGAGGGGATTTCCGCGTCAGCAGGGACGTCCCTCAGCGTCACCAGCATCAGGCGGGAGACGCGCATGACATCCAAACAAAAGAACCGTTGAAAGTTATCACCGCTGATAAAACGGTCGATCTGAGAAGTGTCCCTTTGGCTGTGATCGTTGCTGGCATCACGAGTCTCAGCTGCTAACGTCGGCCAATTCCAAGCAGTCCCAGAGCCGTCTCATGTTTCCTCGCCCGCTTGATGGTTCAGTCACTTCTGCGGCCGATTCAGTTGGGTTGGGTGGAGAGATTGGCTCTGTCCTTTCTCAATCAGATGCTTTGGTAGGGATCGATGATGTTCAGAAGTCGTTGAACCGCTCAAGGGCTTCTGTGTATCGCTACACAAATACTGACCCTCGTAATCTCAATCCACCCTTTAATCCCCGGAAGCTTAATCCTGAATATCGAAGTGATCAAAAGGATCCTTTGTTGTTTCACCCCAACGAGGTGGCCCGCTTCGCGAAGGACGTTCTGCGGATTAAAGAGGTCACCGTTGAGGTGCTGAACTCGCCGTCGACCGCAACGCAGCAGGTTCTCGCTGCGATTCTCGATGAATTGCGTCTGATCAGGTCCCAATTGGACGGTTTGCCTGAGGCTCCTTCGGATCTGGCTTCAAGGCGTGACCGTCAGGACCGACCTGCTGCTTGAGAAGCGCAAAAGTGCCAGAATGGCCTCGACAGATCGTTTGATTTGTCATTCCCGCTCGAGGGCCATGGTTCTCGAATCAGCCTCGTGCTGACGTCGGGATGTCCCTGTATCCCCTTGAATGGACCCTGAGCCTGTAGCCGAGAGCACCCCAGCAACCGCTTCGCTGGTCGCCGCTCCTCTTCTTGTCCTCCTTGGCTTCACGCTTGCTATTGCGGGGCTCGGAGTTCCGATGGCGGCTGTTTTAAGCGACAGGCCGGCACTCAAGTCTTTCGCTGTCACAGAGAACAATGGATCTCAGGGCTCTTTCCCCATCTCCTTCTCCAGGACTGGTGAACCTGCTGGTGGAGATTCCAGCGGGAAGCCGGAATAAATACGAATATTTCAAAGATTGCGGGGTGATGGCTCTCGATCGAGTGCTCCACTCCTCTGTGCGTTACCCCTTCGATTACGGGTTCATCCCAAACACCCTCGCAGAGGATGGCTCTCCCCTGGACGCCATGGTGATCATGGAGGAGCCCACGTTCGCGGGATGTCTGATCCAGGCCCGGCCTATCGGCGTTCTGGATATGCACGACATGGGGCACTACGACGGGAAAATTCTCTGTGTTCCCGTGGCGGATCCCCGCCAAGCGAAGATCCACAGCATTCATCAGATTGCTCCCAACCAATTGGAGGACGTGGCCGAGTTCTTCCGCACGTACAAAAATCTGGAAGGCCGGGTGACTGAGATTGGTGGCTGGAGGGATTCAGAAGCCGTGCAGCCCTTGCTGCAGGCCTGTATCGAGGCCGCCCATCGCTGAAGCGAAGGTGACGTTCGAGCAAAATTTGGCTTCTGGCTCCCGCCAAGTCCCCCGCTGCTTGTAAGTTGGTTCGCGCCAAGCCTGTGATCGACCGTGCCCACCATCCGTTTTGAGCAGGAAGGCCAGCAGGTCGGTTGTATCGAAGGTGCCAATCTGCGCAAGGCAGCTCTTGATTCGGGGATCAACCCCTACAAGGGTCTCAACAACCTGAACAACTGCGGTGGGGTCGGCCAATGCGGCACCTGCGTTGTTGAAGTGCTGGAAGGATCCCAGAATCTCTCTCCTCGCAGCGATGTTGAAGAGGTGTATCTCGCCGACCGTCCGGCGAACTATCGCCTCAGCTGCCGGACGAGCGTGAACGGAGACGTGACGATCCGTACCCGTCCCGATGATGGAGTGGGTAAGGGGTCCAATAGCCTTCTTGGGGCTGTGAAGAGCCTTCTTGGTCGGTGATGGGGCCATGGCGCTCCTGAAGGTTTACAGCTACTCCCGCTGTTCAACATGCAGAAAAGCATTGGCATGGCTTGATTCCCAGGGAATCAGTGCCGATGTCATTGATATCACTGAGCATCCTCCCGATCGCCACACCCTCGCGACAGCGCTCCAGCAGTTTGGACGCGTCAAGCCTCTCTTCAATACGAGTGGTTTGAGCTACAGGGCCCTTGGAGCAGCTGTCGTGAAGGCCATGACGGACGACGAGGCCATCGACGCACTCGCTGCTGATGGAAAGCTGATCAAGCGACCCTTTGTTTGCTGTCCTGATGGCTCGTTTCTGGTGGGATTCAAGCCTGAGGTTTGGATGGACGCGCTTCTGAGCTGAAGTTCAGGCCATCGAGCTCTGTAATCAGTTCATCCACATCTCTCTGGAGACGAAGCTGGTTCATGCTCGTGCGCTTGAGATCGTCTAGAAAAATGGCGATGAGCTCCTGACTACGCTCGAGTACCGCGCCTGTTTCGAGTTTGTGAGCCAATTCTTCCCAGAAGCGGTCCGCTGTTTCGACCCCAAGGTTTTCAAGAACTGGATCCTTCTGACCGAGCCGATCTCCAGCATTACGCGACAGATTTAACAGTGAGTCGACTAGGCCGGTCGACAGCGTTTGACTCAGTTTCTGTTCAGCATTCTCCAGTCCTGGAAGAGTTCTCAGAGGACCTGGAAGCATGGTTTCCTCCAGATTGCGGCGCAAAATATGGCCCACAAGAGCAACCAGCTGGGGGCGAAGTGCAGGTCCCACTTGGATGAGAATCAGTGGGAGCCAGAGCCTGAGGAGTTCGGCAAGTTCTGGTTCACCCTCATCGACCACACTCTGATGGGTGCACAAGCGCCGAATTTTTTCGGGTAGGTGGGGTGATTTCACCACATCCTGCACAGTGTCCAGGATTCTCAAGGTGATCACTTCGAAGAGCTCGATGGCGAGAACAGCCACCACACCCCGGCTGATCACAGCGCGCAACGGCTCCAGTTGGATCAGTCCGCTCGTGGAGAGGCGCTCAGTGACTGGAATGATGCGCAGCAATCTCCAGAAGGGAATCAGCAGCGGTAAATCAATCCAGCGGCGAAGCAGTGCGTCACGCCAACTGATTCCCGGGTAACGCCGTTTCAGGCGAAAGCTGCGGATCAGAATGTCGAGAAGAAAAAGGATTTGGAAGGGAGTATCGATCTGCCAGGCCCGGTCGATCGCCTGTCCGTTTTCATCGGTTCCGCGCCAGTAATTGGTCGCGGCCAAAGGAAGAATGCTCTTGTTCCAGAAACGCCTTTCCTCTTCCCAGTTCCGTTGCGAAAGGTAGTCGTCACCGAGTAGATGGGCGGCCGCCTGTTTCGCCGAATCCATGCCGGCTCGGGCACGAAGGCGGTTCTTGAGCTTTTCGAGGGTTCCCGCCTTCCCCGAGCTCACGAAGGGATTTTCGTCGATCAGTTGACTGTTGCGAACCACCATTTCCAGGCGGAGTTGGCGAACCGCTTGGTTGTCGATCCCTTTGGCGGCCGCGGCCTTTTCCAGGCGCCGGAACTGATTGATGTAGCCCTGCGTGTCCCGATGGGGTTCGATTCCTTTGATCCCGTCGTACGCCGGCGTGATGTTTGGCAGCCATGGGAGAGGAACCGCCAGGTTGAGTGAAGGCAGCGGAAAGAGGGTTCGCTGGAGCCAGAAATTTCGCAGCGGGACGTAGGTCACATCAAAGATGACCCAGGCGAGATTGATCGCAGCGATTGTTGCGATGGTCCTGTCCCAGCTGAGCCAGAAGCGTCTGGCCGCGCTGGGCCGTACGCCCTGCCAGCGGGGTCTGACCATGGCTCCTCCATCCTTGACTGAGGCTAGGAGCTCATCGTTCCACGCCTATCGTGGGCTTCGTCAGGCCATAGGTTCCCGTTGCCCAACGTGCAGCACGACCCATCGTCATCGGGTCCCGCTCCCTCAGCACCCACTCGCTCTCATCCCTTCTGGGATTTCTGGGGCCCTGTTTTGTTCACGCTGGCCCTCTATTTCGGCATCCGCCACTTCGTTGCTGAAGCACGCTTCATCCCTTCGGGTTCGATGCTCCCTGGTCTGCAGATCCAGGACCGGTTGTTGGTGGAAAAACTCACCTACGGCTCACGGAGCCCTCAGCGCGGCGAGATCGTGGTGTTCAACTCACCCCATGCCTTTGATCCTGCTCTTCGATCAGCAGGCTCACCCTCTGCGTTGCGTTGTGCCCTGGTGAGCTTTCCGCTGCTCGGGCTGATTCCAGGGCTCGGGCATCCCGCCTGCGACGCTTACATCAAACGTGTGGTAGCCGTCGGTGGTGATCGGGTGGTGGTCAATCCCCGCGGAGAGGTGTCCGTGAATGGCCAGGCTTTGAACGAGCCCTACGTCACGAAGTTCTGCCCCCTGGATGACCAGGGCATGAGTCTCTGCCGCACCCTCAACGTGACGGTTCCCGAGGGGCATGTGCTGGCACTCGGAGACAACCGCAGCAACAGCTGGGATGGTCGTTACTGGCCAGGCGGTCCCTTCCTGCCTGAAGACCAGATCATCGGCAGAGCGTTTTGGCGTTTCTGGCCGCTCAACAGGGTCGGGTCGCTGGGATCCTGAGTCCGCAATCCATCACCCGGCCCTGCAGGGTCTGGCCGAGGAGAGGCAGGTTGGCTGCGCGGGGTCCCATCGGGTCGGGACGTGCGGGCGTCCATGACTGGTCTGGATCAAACAGCAGCCAGCGGTTGCTGCCCACAGCGAGGCATTCTTCCCTGAGACCCAGCAACCTGGATGGCCCGAAGCTGATCATCTGCCACAGCTGCTCAGGGCTCCAACCCTCAGTCACCACCAGGGTCTGCCAAAGGGACGGCAGAACCAGATGATGCCCGGACACTCCCCGCGGGCGCTGATCCGGCGGCAGCAGGCATTCCTCGTCATCCAAGGGCGTGGCCTGTACGGCGATGGCCTGAATCAGGTTCTCCGCTAAGGCTCTGATCAAGGCCTGGCGATCCGTGGCTGATCCCAGAGATGGATCCACGAACCACGTGGATGCGCTTGCGCTGCTCTGAGAGGAATCAGCCACCACATGCCACCAGTTCACCGTGGCTTGCGGGGGCATGGGCATCTGTTGCAGCAGCTCCACAGCGCCAGCGGTGGAGAGTGCCATCAAAACCAGCCGGCGGTCGGGGTGACACTGCTGGAGTTGGCCAAGCTGGCTAAGGGGCAGTGTTTCACTGCTCGCTGGGTCTGAAGGCCATCCCGCCCTCAAGGCGCAGACGCTCTCCCGCAAGAGCCCCTCGCCCCGGAGAGCCAGGTCCAGAGGAGGGATCAGCACGGGTGCTGATCCCATGTCTCCAAGCGTCAGAGCGCGATCAAGAAGTGCAATGGGTGGCATGGACCTGCCATCGCTGAGCCCGACGGCTCCGGCGTCCAGCAGATCGGCATGGGCCGTTAACTCCACGCCGGCGCTACCGCTGCTGAACCCTCCCCAGAGAAGAACGTTGACATCGCAGTCGCTCGGCGCGAATCCCTGGAGGTGGTCTGGCTGCTCCCGTGGACCATGCACTGTTTCAGGCAGCAGGGCGAGCTGGCCGAAACCGGACGATCCAGCGCTTCGCACCAGGCTCAACAGGGTTTCTCCCCTGCCGTGGAACGGTTCTGGAAGGTCAGAGTGACAATCCACCAGGCACGGAGCCAAAAGCTGCTGGCCCGCATCCTGTGGTTCCAAGGCCTCCAACCGACCGATTCGTCGGGCTTCGTCGCCAAAGGCTTCAAGGCGCCGGTTCTTGATCAGAACGGCCGATTGCTTCTCAACAGCCTGACCCGGTCCGACCAGGACCTGAACCGGGTCTAGCAGCATTGATGCATCCATCAGGGTTCACAGTGCTCCAGCAGCCGTTCTGTCCAGAACCCCTCCGAGATGGGAAGTGAGATTCAGACAGGCGACCACTGCAGGCTGCCCTGGTTCTGTGGGCATGTCGACCACAGTGACCCCTCCATTGCCCTGTTTGACAGCCCAGATGTCGCCAGCACTGAGGCCGAGGAGCGAACAGAGAATGGTTTTGTTCACTGCATCGTGGGCCACCACGAGAGCCGTTTCCGACGCATCCAAGGAGTCCGCAATGGTGTTCCAGCTGCGGACGGAGCGCTCCCAGACATCCTGGATGGTCTCTCCTTCAGGCATCTGCACCGTTTCTGGCGTGCGCTTCCACTCATCGAGAAGTTCAGCCCATTCAGCCCTGATCTCTGATTCCAGCTTTCCTTCCCAAAGTCCATGGCCGATTTCAACGAGTCCGCGGGTCACCGTTAGCGGCACTCCGGGATGGGAGCGCAGGATTCCTTCGGCTGTCTGGCGCGGCCTGGACATCGCACTGCTGTAAGCACGCTGAATCGACACGGTTTCCAGAAAGGCCCGTGCTGCTTCGGCTTGGGCGTGACCATTGCTGTTGAGAGGAATGTCGATCTGCCCCTGAAAACGGCCATCACGGTTCCAGTTGGTTTCTCCATGGCGCACCAAAATCATCCTTGCGCCGGCTCCTTTGGGAGGGAGGGGTGGGTTGAGATGGGCCGTGCTGTTCAGACACTCGATCTGCACCTGGTGGCCACTCCCCTGTGGAATGAGATTGAAAACAGACAAGGAGGCATTGTCGAGCCGCAACCGACGGAAGCCCCCTGCAGGGTTGCCCAGCAAGGTGGTGATCAGGCAGCGCAGGATGGCGTTGTGGCCAACCAGCAGCACGGTGTCGTTGCCGTCAACGGGATGACGGGCCAGCAGTGCGTCAAGAAACTGGCTGGCCTGTTGCATCAGCTCCTGCAGGGGCCGGTAGCGGGTGCCGTCGTGACGGCACAGTTCCAGCTGCTCGGGATGACTTCTCCAGGCTGCGTACTCCTCTGGAAAACGCTCAGCACGCTCGGCTGCCGTCAGGCCGCTCCAGGGTTCCAGATCAATTTCCAGCAGGCCTTCCTCGAAACACGGCTCAAGTGCATCGCTCCGGGCTGCCAGAACCCCTGCCGTGGTTGATGCAGCCCGTTGGAGCGGTGAGCTGTACACAGCTGTGATCGGCACATCCGCGAGGGCCGTGCCCGTGCGGCGTGCCTGGTCCTCGCCGGTTTCGGTCAGCGTGGACAGGTCATCACGACCTTGGATTCTGCGTTCCACATTGAAGCTGCTGAGTCCGTGGCGAACGAGGAGAAGACGCAGGGTCACGGCTTCGTGCGTGCAGGGCGCCGCCATCGTATGAGTGAGCCTCGGTTTGCTCTGGCTTCGCCCGCTGCACGCGTCACCCACCAGAATCGTCTCGAGTTGCCTCAGACGTGTTGACCAGCCCACCTTCCGGACGTCCATCGGCTGACCGGTTTTTGAAGGTGTTTCTGGCCTTCGTCTCTCTGGTTCTGGCCACGTTGGTATGGATCCTGGGGCTGGTGGACAGCTTCGGAAAGCCATCCGTTGCACCCGTTTTGTCGTTGGAACAGCAGGAGCTCTCCCTGTTGGCCCAGCCAGAGGTTCCAGAACCCCTTCAACCGCTTGTCGTCGGAGCCGATCCCACTGCGGCCCTGCTGCGCACCCTGCGCGAAACCCCGCTGGACCGACTCGACGATCGCCAGATTCTTTTGTTCACGGCCCTGGAGCAGGACGAGAGCTTCAAGCAAAGTCTTCGCCAGGTGAGCGTTAGCCAACCAGAGCTCATCCCGCTCCAGCAGGCGCTGAATGGGACCAAGGCTCCGGGGCTGGATCGATCTGAATTGCTGGCTTTAGCTCCGGATCCCTTGATCCGAAGGGTTGGCTGCCAAGCCTTGGGAGGCTCAGCGGCTGACTGCATGGATCCAGCTCCGGCCGCAGCCGCCGCACGTCGTCTGATCGTCAGCGAAGTGTTCCCACTGGCGGCTCTGATCCTGGGAGGCCTGCTCCTGCTCAGGCACGGTTGGCAGCTCCTGCGCCGCCGGTTGCCGCCCTGGCCTCCCCTCGTCTCGGCCCCCCTTGGCCCCCTCGACATGGTGTTGCTGGTGGCCGGTGGCTTCGTTGTTTTGGGCGAGGTGCTGGTTCCACTGTTGATCGCCCCGTTCACTGGCTGGCTCAGCCGGGGCCTCTCGCCTGCGCTGACTCAAGGAGTCACCGTCCTTCTTGGCTATGCCGCGTTGGCGGTTCCACCGTTGCTCATCCTCCGCCAGCAGTTGTCGCAGTGCGATCAAGAGGCTCTCCCCCCCGGAGGGTGGCTGCAGTGGCAGGTGCGTCCCATCCATTCCGCCGTTCTGCAGGGTGCGCGGGGGTGGCTGATGGTGATGCCCCCGGTGGTGCTGAGCGGCTGGCTGGTGAGTCGATGGATTGGGGATCAGGGGGGGAGCAACCCCCTGCTGGAGATTGTGCTGAACAGCCGAGACCCCTTGGCCTTGTCCCTACTGGCCATCACCGCTGTTGTGCTGGCACCGCTGTTTGAGGAAACGGTCTTCCGAGGGGTCTTGCTGCCGGTTCTGGGACGCTCTCTCGGGCGTTCCGGAAGTGTGTTGGTCAGTGCGCTGGTGTTTGCGATCGCTCACCTGAGCATCGGCGAACTGCCTCCCTTGCTGGTTCTCGGCCTTGGATTGGCGTTGCTCAGGTTGAGCACAGGACGCCTGTTCCCATGCGTGGTGATGCATGCGCTCTGGAATGGCGTGACGTTTCTCAATCTCTTGCTTCTCGGGGGCTGAGCAAAGCCCCAGTGTTGATCAAGGTTTCAGCCTTGCGGCTCCCCCCTGCAGGTGGTTCACTGGCGCATTGTTGAACCTCACCCGTGGTCGCGGTTCCCCAAACCCAGCCGGTGTCCCCGCAGCGGTCGTCCAGTGCCGGACCCTTCGAGGTCATTCAAGGTTCGCTGTCGGCGCGTCGTGCGGCCCGCCATTCCCCTCTGCTGGCCGGACTTCATCGTGCTGCCGATGGAGGACTCCTCGGGGTGTTCGCCGCCGTTCTCGTCCTCAGCGGGCTCACGCTGCACTGGCAGCACCGCTGGACGATGGCCTTTCGTCAACTTGAGTTGACCCGCACCCTCTCCCATCGGCTGACGGAGTCGACGGCGATGCTCGAGCGGCACCTCCTGGAACGCTCCAAGGTCCCAGGGCGAATGGTGCCCACCACCGTGGCCAATCTTCTGTACCTCGACCGACCCGGAGCGGTTTCATCCCAAGACGGTCCCGATCATCTCGCCATGCTCGGTTCTCTGATGGAGCGTCCGATCAAGAACGGTTACTGATTCATGGGTCGCTCGCCAGCCGCAGGACGGCCGAAAAAGCCCCAATCCCGACGGCGTGTGGTGCCGCTGGAACAAATTCCTGCCGGGCGCATGCGCTGGGTCTTTGCTCTTCTGTGCCTGGGGTTGGTCGGTCTGATGGGCCGCATGGCCTGGCTGCAGATGTTTCAGGCTTCGGAGCTTGAAGCACGGGCTCGATCCGTGCAGACCCAGCGCACCAAGCCGCTGGGAACCCGTCGGCCGATCATCGATCGCACCGGACGGCTCATCGCTCTCGATGAGGAGCGCTATCGCCTGTGGCTCCACCCCCGTTATTTCAATCTTCCCGGCGACGATCCAGCCCTCATCCGTCCATCCGCGGATGTGGCGGACCGTTTGGCCCCTCTCCTTCCCCTCAGTTCGGCTGAAATTCTCAAGCGGATCGGCAACCGCCCTTCCGGCATCAAACTTCTGGAGGGGTTGGATCCGGAAACAGCCGCTGCTGTGCGAGGGGCGGGAATCAGTGGTGTTGATCTGGAGTCCTATCCCCACCGGGTGTATCCCCAGGGTGATCTGTTCGCCAATGTGGTGGGGTTCCTGAATCAGGAGCGGGTGCCCCAGGCTGGCCTGGAGCAGAGCCGTCACGACGATCTCCAGCGTCATGAGCAGGCCCGCAGCCTGCGGCGTGGTGCTGACGGCACTCCGTTGCCGGACAACCTGGATGCCGGCGTTTTCTTCGGAGATGACCTCCGGCTTCAGCTCACCCTCGACGCCCGCCTCCAGGCACTGGCTGCCAAGGCTTTGGCCTCACAGGTGAAGCAATGGAAAGCGAAGAAAGGCGTTGCCATCGTGATGGATGTCACCAATGGCGAGTTGCTGGCCCTCGCATCAGCTCCCACCTATGACCCCAACCGTTACTGGGATTTTTCTGCGAGTCGTTTCAGGGAGTGGTCTGTTCAGGATCTCTACGAGCCAGGCTCAACCTTCAAGCCCATCAACCTGGCGCTTGCCCTTCAAGAAGGTGCCATCAAGGCCGATGGACGGGTGCACGACAACGGCACCCTCACCATCGGCGGATGGCCGATCAACAACCACGATCGCCAAGCCAATGGAGTGATTGATTTCGCCACGGTTCTGCAGGTGTCTAGCAATGTGGGGATGGTGCAGGCGATGCGTCGCCTGCCGGCCGATCGCTACTGGGACTGGCTCAGTCGGTTGCGCCTGGATGCCCGCCCCGATACCGATCTGCCAGGAGCTGTGGCTGGTCAGCTCAAGTCGAAGGAACAATTCACCAGGCAGCCCATTGAGCCCGCCACCGCATCCTTCGGCCAGGGCTTTTCATTGACGCCGCTCAAGCTTGTGCAATTGCATGCGCTGCTCGCCAACGGAGGGCGGCTGGTCAGTCCCCACATCACCAGGGGATTGCGCACCGGGGATGCCCTTGCGCCGGCTGGTACCCGTCCAGGTCAGCCCTTGCTGAAGCCTGAGGTGACCCGCACGGTGCTCGCCTGGATGGAATCTGTGGTGGAGAAGGGAAGTGGCAAGGGAGCGCGCACACCGGGGTATCGGATCGGAGGCAAGACCGGAACCGCACAGAAAGCGCTCAATGGTGTGTATGTGCCTGGTGCGCTCATCTGTAGTTTTGTGGCCACACTTCCCATCAACGATCCGCGTTACGTCGTGCTGGTCGTTGTTGACGAGCCGCAAGGAGGGAACGCCTACGGTTCAACGGTGGCGCTGCCCGTGGCGAAATCGATCATCGATGGTCTTCTGGTGATTGAAAAGATCCCCCCGAGCACCGCGCGAACGCCTGAATTCATTCCTCAAGGCTGATCCCTGCATCACAGCCTGTGCAGAGGAATACCTTCACAGATGCCACTCTGAAAAACGGAGCTACGTTGCGTTTATCGAGACTTTCAGCGCTATGGCCAGTCTGCTTGAGCAGCTCTCTGCGATGACCGTTGTGGTCGCAGACACAGGGGATCTGGAGGCAATCCGTAAGTTCACCCCTAGGGATGCCACCACCAATCCCTCCTTGATCCTGGCGGCAGCCCAAATTCCTGCTTATCAGAGTCTGATTGATGAAGCTCTGCGTTCCTCCCGCCGACTGATTGGCGACAACGCACCCGTGGAGCAGGTGGTGCGTGAAGCGCTCGATGAAATCAGCGTGATCTTCGGCAAGGAAATCCTCAAGATCGTTCCCCGGCGTGTGTCCACCGAGGTCGATGCTCGGCTCAGTTTTGATACCGATGCCACGATTGAAAAGGGTCGCAAGCTGATTCGCCTGTACAACGACGCAGGCATCAGCAACGACCGTGTGCTGATCAAGATCGCCTCCACCTGGGAAGGCATCAAAGCTGCTGAAGTTCTTGAGAAAGAAGGGATTCACTGCAACCTCACACTCCTGTTCGGTTTCGGTCAGGCCGTGGCTTGTGCCGAGGCAGGTGTCACGCTGATTTCACCCTTCGTCGGCCGTATTCTCGATTGGTATAAAGCAGATACCGGTCGCGACTCCTATCCCGGTCCCGAGGATCCCGGCGTGCTGTCGGTGACCCGGATCTTCAATTACTTCAAAACCTACGGCTACAAAACCGAGGTGATGGGAGCCAGCTTCCGCAACATCGATGAAATCACCGAGCTCGCTGGCTGTGATCTGTTGACGATTTCACCCAAGCTTCTCGATCAGCTGCGTGAGAGCCAGGCCACGCTCACCCGCAAGCTCGACGGTGAGAATCCATCCAGCAGCGAGGCTCAGATCCATGTGGACCGTGAGCAATTTGACGCCATGATGAAGAGCGATCGCATGGCCTCCGACAAACTCGGTGAAGGCATCAAAGGATTCAGCAAAGCGATCGAAACCCTGGAAAGCATGCTGGCTCACCGCTTGGCCGAACTTGAGGGTGGCAAGGCGTTCGGCCATGCCGTTCAGGAAATCTTTCTGTTGAACGACATGAACGGCGATGGCTGCATTACCCGTGATGAGTGGCTCGGGAGTGATGCGGTGTTCGATGCCCTGGATCTCGATCACGATGGTCGTCTGACCCCGGAGGATGTTCGCCGCGGATTTGGTGCGGCTCTGTCGCTGACAACAGCCTGAGCCTGCGGTTTCCATTACCGGCTCTTGATGTGCGCCAATCACAATTCAGTGAGTTCGATCAGCTGACGTGAACGCTCTCGACACCATGCGTGCCCTCGCTCAAAAGAGCGAGGTGCACACGTTCAATCCCGGCGACATCATTTTCAAAGCAGACGATCCCGGGTCTTCGATGTTCGGGGTGCTGGAAGGTTCAGTGCGCCTGTCTTGGCAGAACGACCACGGCCATCAGGGATATGAGCTCATTGAAGCCGGCAATGTGTTCGGAGCTGGAGCCCTGGTGATGGATGGTCACCGCCGCCTTGGAACGGCGCAGGCGGAAGGCCCCTGCCGTCTGATTGAGATGAACAGGGAAAAGTTCCTCTTTGCCGTTCAAGAAGCGCCGATGTTCGCGATTGAGCTGCTGGCTTCAGTGGATTCACGTCTCCGCGATCTGAAAACTACGTCCGTCAACTGACCGGCGTTTCTATCGTCCGCTTATTCCACTCGGCTTTGGTCGTGATTCATGACCCTCCAGCTGGTCTGGTTCAAACGTGATTTGAGGCTGGTGGATCATCAGCCCCTGGCCAGAGCTCTGGCCAGGGGGCCTGTGCTGCCTCTTTACATCGTTGAACCTGAACTCTGGAGTCAACCGGATTGCTCAGCCAGGCAGTGGGCCTTCTGCCGGGAATCCCTTCAGGATCTCCAGCAGGCCTGTGCTGCTCTTGGCCAGCCGCTGATCATCCGCAGCGGTGATGCCGTTGACGTGCTGGAACGGGCCCGGTGTCAACTCGGGGTATCGGCCCTCTGGAGCCACGAGGAAACAGGTAATGCCTGGACGTTTGTCCGTGACCGTCGGGTGGCGGCATGGGCGAGGGAACGGGGCATCCCCTGGCATGAACTGCCCCAATTCGGAGTGGTTCGTCGGTTGGGCACGCGCAGGGGGTGGGCCCGCCGCTGGGAAGCGCGGATGGGGGAGGCCATGACGCCGGCACCCACAAGCTTGACGCCTCTCCCGGGCATCGCTCCCGGTGATCTGCCAACCAGCGAAGCGCTGGCTCTGCGCTCTGATCCTTGTCCGCATCGGCAGCACGGCGGCAGGGGGATGGCTCTCCAGGAGCTGGATGATTTCCTCGCGCATCGGGTGCAGCGCTACTGCCGTTCCATCTCCAGTCCGAATCTGGCTTTCAACGGCTGCTCAAGGCTTTCCGCTTACATCACCTGGGGCTGCCTCTCCATGCGTGAGGTTCTGCAACGCAGCCGTGATCTCAAGGGCCGTGGGGTGAGCAGCTTCACGTCGCGGCTCCACTGGCATTGCCACTTCATCCAGAAACTGGAAGATCAACCGCCGATCGAATGGGAGGATTTTCACCCCTTCATGCGCGGCATCCGCTCTCTGGATCACGAGCGCTTTGCGGCCTGGGCCGAGGGTCAAACAGGTGTTCCCTTCGTGGATGCCTGCATGCGGGCTCTGCGAGCCCATGGCTGGATCAACTTCCGCATGCGGGCCATGTTGATGTCGTTCGCCAGCTACAACCTTTGGCTTCCCTGGCGTGAGACAGGTCTGCATCTGGCCAGACAGTTTGTGGATTACGAGCCGGGTATTCATTGGAGTCAGTGCCAGATGCAGTCGGGCAGCACCTCCATCAACACGATCCGCATTTACAACCCGATCAAGCAGGGGATGGATCATGACCCTGAAGGGACCTTCATCCGCCGTTGGTGCCCCGAACTTGAAGATGTTCCTGCTGTGCATTTGCACGAACCCTGGTCTCTCGGCGGTACCAGGCCGAAGCCCATTGTTGATTGCGCTCAGTCAGCCCGTGAAGCCAAAGAGCGCATTTTCGAGATTCGCCGTTCCTCAGGGTTTGATCGCCATGCCGATGCCATCCAGCAGCGCCATGGCTCCCGACGTTCAGGTCTGCCCTCGACCCGGCGGAGACGATCGAGACGGCAGGCTGCTGACCCTGGGGTTGAGCAATTGGCGCTGGACCTCTAGCCCCGTTGCAGGAGAAGGCGACGGATCACCCGTTGGGCGATATCGCCGTAGCCCATCTCCCCGGAAAGGATCTGGGCAATTCTTCGCGGAGCCGTGGGTCGCTTGATCCCAAGCTGGTACCCCACGCCGGGGAAGCGATAGAACACCTGGGCGATGCGGCGGCCCCAGGCCATGGAGTCCCCCCAGCGCTCCCGCATGCTGCGGCTGTAGCCCCGCAAATCTCGACTCTCGCCTTTGAGCCATGGGCTTAGAGATCGAGCCGCCTCGCAGCCACTCATTAGGGCGGGGCGTAGCCCCTCCGCCAGAAAGGGGTCGCACAGCGATGCTGCGTCTCCCACCACCACAATGCCGTCGCCATCAAGACGGTGATGGCCGTTCCACACCTGCAGTCGCCCCCGTTGACGGATCCCAGCATCGGCGGCGAAGCCCAGATCCGGCAGCAGCTGAGCCAGCACCTGCTCCGGGTCGGCGTCCTGCTTGCCGATGAAGCTGCCCACGCCGATGTTCACCCCGCCGGCGAGGGGGAAGGCCCAGGCGAATCCCTGTTTCACGAGGCCGAATTCAAAGCGGGTGGTGCCATCGCTGAGCTTGCCTTGACCCTCGAGCCGCACCGACATGGTGGTGGCCATTTGGGGTTGTTTGGCTCCCAGGCTGAGCTGTTGAGGCCAAGGGGACCCTGAACCATCGGCGATCACCACGGCCCGCCCCTGCCAATGGCGCCCATCGGTCGCTGTCACCTGCCAGACATTGCCATGACGACGGATGTCATTGACCTCAACGCCTGTCAGGCGTTCAGCCCCCGCTTGTATGGCCTGGTCGGAGAGCAGTTGATCCAGCGTTTCCCGGCGCACGATCCAGAAGGGTGCATCGCCAGGGAGCTCGGCGACCACCGGATCCTCCAGGCACCAACTGAAATTCACCTGACCGATCACCTGCTCGACGGCCGGCTCCAGGGAAAAGGGGAACCACTGCTGCACTGAGGCCGCCATGCCACCACCGCAAGGTTTGATCCTCGGCTGAGAATCGCGCTCAAGGGTCAGGACATCATGGCCCGCTAGCGCGAGATGCACCGCTGCTGCACCACCAGCGGCCCCGGACCCGACCACCAGAACATCTCGGGTCCGATCCACGTCGTTGCTCAAACCTTGAGGATGTCGGCTTCCTTGGTGGCGAGGTGCTGTTCCACTTCAGCGATGAACTTGTCGAGCGTTTTCTGCACACTGTCTTGTGCGTCCCGGCTCTGGTCTTCGGAGAACTCGCCCTCCTTTTCCTGCTTCTTGATCTTGTCGATCGCGTCGCGGCGCAGGTTGCGCAGGGCAACCTTGCCTTCTTCGGCGTACTTGGAGGCCAGCTTGCAGAACTCCTTGCGACGCTCCTCAGTCAACGGGGGAACGTTGATGCGGATCACCTTGCCGTCGTTGTTCGGGGTGAAACCCAGTTCACTCATGGCGATCGCTTTTTCGATCAAGGCCAGAGCACTGATGTCAAACGGCTGAATCTGAATCGTCTGAGAATCCGGTGTGGAGAGGGTGGCCAGCGACTTCAGCGGTGTTTCGGCGCCGTAGTACTCCACGCTGATCCGATCCAGCAGGGAGGAATTCGCCCGTCCGGTGCGGATGGTGTTGAAGTTGCGCTGGGTGGCTTCCACCGACTTGCGCATGCTGGATTCGAGATCGGATTGAGACATGACGATGACTAGTTGCTGATGCGGGAACCGATGGGCTCACCTGCCACGGCACGGCCGATATTGCCGGCTTCGAACAGATTGAAGACCACGATGGGGATGTTGTTGTCTTTGCAGAGGGCGATGGCTGTGCTGTCCATCACCGCCAGTTCGCCACTGAGAACCTGCTGGAACGTCAGTGTGTCGTAACGCACTGCATCGGCGTATTTGTGGGGGTCTTTGTCATAGACCCCATCCACCTTGGTGGCTTTGAAAACAACATCCGCACTGATCTCAGCAGCCCGTAGAGCTGCGGTGGTATCGGTGGTGAAGAAGGGGTTGCCGCATCCCGCGCCGAAGACCACTACACGTCCTTTTTCCAGGTGTCTGATCGCCCGCCTGCGGATGTAAGGCTCGGCCACCTCTTGCATTTCGATAGCGGTCTGCACCCTGGTGGGAATTCCAGCCCGCTCGAGGCCATCCTGCAAGGTGATGGCATTCATGACAGTGGCGAGCATTCCCACGTAATCCGCCGTGGCCCGATCCATCCCCGCGGCTGACCCCTTCAGCCCTCGGAAAATGTTGCCGCCACCAACAACGATTGCCAGCTGGGTGCCGCTGGCAACCACACCGGCCACGTCTTTGGCGATGGCCTGAACAATGGCTGGATCGATCCCGTAGCCCTGATCTCCCATCAGCGCCTCACCGCTGAGTTTCAGGAGTGCGCGCGCGTAGGCCATTCATCCACCTGATCCTGCTGACAGTAGCAAGCGAGATCGGACGGTCCCATCACTGGCGCCAAGCGGCGGGAGCCGCTTGGATGGGGAATCCAAAGGGAATGCATGGCTGAAGAGAACGGTGCACGCAGTTCGGTGATGGCCCGTCTCACCCTGTCGGCTCTTGATCGGGCCAGCCAGGATCCTTCCTGCTGGCGTGATCCCTTGGTGCATCGCGCACTCCTGGTGAGTGGGTTGTCAGTTTTGACGGCAGCGATGGGGCTGTTGCGGAGCGACCTCGAGCAGCTCTGATCTCTAAAACTCAATCCCTGCTTGCGCCTTAACACCCTGCTCGCGAAACGGGTGATGAATCAGCGTCATTTCTGTCACCAGATCGGCTGCGTCCACGAGCTCTGCAGGTGCTCCTCGCCCGGTGACGGCGACGTGGGTGAGCGTGGGCCGCTCCTTTAACCCTTGAATCACGGTGGCAGCGTCGATGTAGCCCAGTTTCAGAGCCACATTCAATTCATCGAGCAGCACCAGCTTCACCGCTCCATCCCGCAAATACTCGAGGGCTGTTTGCCAGGCCCTCTCCACCAGCTGCTGATCCCGTTCTCGGTCCTGGGTTTCCCAGGTGAAGCCTTCGCCGAGGGCGTGCCAGCGCACTTGGTCACCAAACGCTTTCAGCGCCCGTGCTTCTCCAGGTTCCCAGCCCCCCTTGATGAACTGCACGATGGCCACCCGCTCGCCATGGCCAAGCGTGCGCAGAACAAGACCTAGGCCTGCAGTTGTTTTTCCCTTGCCTTGGCCGGTGAACACCAGGATCAGCCCTTTCTCCTTGTTGCGCTCCTCCACCCGTTGCTTCTGCACTTGCTGGCGTCGTTCCATCCGTTTGCGGTAGCCGGCATCGTCTGATTCAGGGGCGAGCTTTCCACCCATGCCCAGCTCCGCTGCCGATTGATCGAGATCGTTCGTACTCATGACTGTTCCGGTTGGATGGGACGCATCGCAGTGATCAGCTGCAGCGCCTGCCCCGCGAGAAGTTCCTGCTTCACGGATGTGAAACCAAGCGCTCGTAGTTGGGCGGGCAGATCGTCTTCCAGCATGGCGCTCGCGGTGTCTGTTTCAAAAAGCTCACAGAAGATCTGCTGAGGCAGTCGCAGCCAGGGGCCGGCCGGATGCAGATCCACCACCACCAACCAACCCCCGGGTTGGAGCAGGCGCAGAGCACTGCGCAGCACCATCGCCCGCTCAACGCGTGGAAATTCATGCAGGGCCACGCTTAGCTGAATCGCGCTGAAACTTTCGGAACGCAGTGGCGGGTCTTCCGCAAGACCTTCCACCCGCTGCAGCGTCGGGTGGCGAGCCTTGGCCAATTGCAGAGCACGGGGGGAGACATCGAGCCCTGTCACCGCAAAGCCTGCGGCGAGCCAAGGAGCTGCGGCCTCGCCGCTGCCGCAACACAGATCCAGCACGGCTGCCCCCGGTTGCAACTGCGGTTGTAACGCTTCAAGCCCTAAAGCCCGCAGGGTCTTGACGCCGCCCACGCTGAGGGCCGACACCGCTGTGACTGTGTCGTAGATCCAGCGATAGCGATAGGCCAGGGGGCGAAGAAATGACGACATCAGATCAAAGGGGGTCAGGCTCGATGACGGGCTAGGGCTGCATCCACCGCCTGCTGCTGATCACGGCGAGTGATCCAGTGGTGATAGGTGCGGGTGTGAATGGCCACCGAGTGGCCCATCATCCTGGCGGCAACGGTGTCCGGCAGGCCGATGTGAATCGTGCGCACGGCCCAGGCATGACGCAGGTCGTAGGGGGTGATCGGCAGTTCATAGCGGCGGAACTGCTCGCTCACCCGTCGCCCCACCTGCTGCAGGGTGGTGCGACGCAGATCGGTGCTGATGCTCGGCAGCGCTTTGGTGTTATCGGCCAGCTCCTGAAGGCCGAAGCGCTCGACCCATTCGGGATGGAACGGCCAGCTCTGGTGTTCGCCTGTTTTGGTGGTGGGCAAGACGCGCAGCACGCGATCTCCGCCTTCTCCCAAGGCCGAACAGTCGCAGAAGAACACCTCATGGTTCCGCAGCCCATAGGTGGCCATCAGGCCATAGGCAAGGCGCCAGCTTGGATTGGGGATGGTTAGAGCGGCTTCAAGGATCTGGCGATCTGTGGGCAGCTGACGGAACCGAGCCCGGTGCAAGCCGTAGCCTCCGGCTTCTTCGCGCCAGTCATCAGGGAGCGGAATCTCCAGAAAGCGAGCCAGGGCCGCAAGCGCTGTGGCGCATTGCTGGCGGCTGCGGCTGCCGTCCTCATAACTCATGAGAGTGCGCATCAGAAGGGCGGCGTCGATGGTGCTGCCATCGGCCTGTTTCGAGAGTCGGCGCAGGTAGGGCAAATAGGCACCGCTCCAGGTTGTGCGACTGCCCGACGGAGAGCGGCGACGCCTGGGATCCGAAAAAAAGGCTTTTTCGAATCGCTTCAAGGCAGTGTCGACAGCCTGGGTGGGCTCCAGTGCGTGGGGACTGCGTCGCCGGGCTGACCAGGCTGACCAGTCAAAACAGTTTTGTTCGAGCTGCAGTCGAACCAGGGCTGCAGCATGGAGGGCGTGGTCGAGCCCATCCGGGTCGGCCATCACGCCCAGGCTGATGCGCTGGAGTTTGGTCTGGCTTGGATCCAGACGCAGCGGCAGCAAGCCGCGAAGATTTAAGCGTGAGCCGCGCTGCTCGATGCGCAGTTTCGAGCCCTGCGCCGCCAAACGGGTATTGGCGGAATCCAGCGCCTTCTCAAACTCCATAAATGTGTCGCCTGCGCCAAGGATCGCGTTAATGGCCGCTACGCTCAACCCCCTGCATCCGGTGTGTTTGCTATGTCCCGCGTCGGCGTTGTACTACTGAATCTGGGTGGTCCCGAACGCATTCAGGACGTGGGGCCCTTCCTGTTCAATCTCTTCGCTGATCCGGAAATCATCCGGTTGCCGATCCCTGCGCTGCAAAAGCCTTTGGCTTGGTTGATCAGCACCCTGCGCAGCGGGAAATCCCAGGAGGCTTACCGATCGATCGGCGGAGGGTCACCGCTGCGGCGGATCACCGAGCAACAGGCCAGGGAGCTGCAGAGTCTGCTGCGTCAGCGTGGAATCGATGCCACCAGCTACGTGGCCATGCGCTACTGGCATCCCTTCACGGAGTCGGCTGTCGCTGATCTCAAGGCTGATGGGATGGATCAGGTGGTGGTGCTCCCCCTGTATCCACATTTTTCAATCAGCACGAGTGGGTCCAGCTTCCGCGAACTTCAGAGGCTGAGGCAGGGTGACGAATCCTTCGAAAAGCTGCCGATCCGATGCATCCGCAGTTGGTTCGATCACCCGGGTTATGTGCGTGCCATGGCCGAATTGATCGCTGAGGAGGTGCGCCAGAGCGACGATCCCACCCAAGCGCATGTGTTCTTCAGTGCCCACGGCGTCCCCAAGAGTTACGTGGAGGAAGCGGGAGATCCCTACCAAAAGGAGATCGAATCCTGCACGGATTTGATCATGAAGGAGCTGGGCCAGTTGATGGGCCACGACAACCCCTTCACCCTCGCTTACCAGAGCCGGGTGGGCCCAGTGGAATGGCTCAAGCCTTACACCGAAGAGGCGCTTGAAGAGCTTGGCAAGGCCAAAACCAATGACCTGGTTGTGGTGCCGATCAGTTTTGTTAGTGAGCACATCGAAACGCTGGAGGAGATCGACATTGAGTACCGAGAGTTGGCCACCGAGGCTGGTGTGGTGAACTTCCGGCGTGTCCGTGCCCTCGATACCTACCCGCCCTTCATCGAAGGCTTGGCCGATCTTGTGACCACGAGTCTGGAAGGTCCTGAGGTGAGTCTTGATGCTGCGGCTGAGCTGCCCACAAAGGTGAAGCTCTATCCCCAGGAGAAGTGGGAATGGGGCTGGAACAACAGTTCTGAGGTTTGGAATGGTCGCTTGGCGATGCTCGGATTTTCAGGATTTCTGCTCGAGCTGATCAGTGGTCACGGACCACTGCATGCCCTCGGGCTTCTCTAAGGCTTGCCACAGACCATGCCGCCGCCGGGCAGAACGGCAGGCCGAACCTTAATCTTGAAGGTCAGTATGTCGTGATGCCGCTGTGACGCTGACCTCCGCACCCAAGGTCGATGCAGCGTCCGGGAACGGCGATGGCTGCCGGATGACCGGTGCCCATGCCCTGATGGACGCGTTACGGCGCCATGGTGTTGACACGATCTTCGGTTATCCAGGCGGCGCCATCCTTCCGATCTATGACGCCCTCCACGTGGCGGAAAGTGAGGGCTGGCTGCGCCACGTACTGGTTCGGCATGAGCAGGGAGGAACCCACGCTGCCGATGCTTATGCACGGGCAACCGGTCGCGTCGGTGTTTGCTTCGGTACCTCAGGACCCGGTGCCACCAACCTTGTCACCGGCATTGCCACGGCGCAAATGGATTCAGTGCCGATGGTGGTGATCACCGGGCAGGTGCCTCGAACGGCGATCGGCACCGATGCTTTTCAGGAAACTGACATCTTCGGCATCACCCTGCCGATCGTGAAGCATTCCTGGGTGGTGCGTGATCCGGCGGATCTGGCTTCGGTGGTCGCTCAGGCCTTTCATATCGCCGCCTCTGGGCGTCCAGGTCCAGTGCTGATCGATATTCCCAAGGATGTCGGCCAGGAAGAGTTCGACTACGTGCCCGTGGAGCCAGGCACGGTGATCCCCGCTGGTTTCCGCGCCACTCCCCCCCCAGATCTCGCTGCGGTCGCCGACGCGCTTGCGCTGATCAAAGCGGCGAATCGCCCCCTGTTGTACGTGGGTGGTGGGGCCGTTGCCGCCTCAGCCCACGACAGTTTGAAAGTGCTGGCTGAGCGCTATCAGCTCCCAGTGACCACAACTCTCATGGGAAAGGGCGCCTTTGATGAGAACCACCCCTTGGCGCTGGGCATGCTTGGCATGCATGGCACTGCTTATGCCAATTTCGCCGTCACCGACTGTGACCTGCTGATCGCGGTCGGAGCGCGTTTCGACGACCGCGTGACCGGCAAACTCGATACCTTCGCCCCACGGGCTCGGGTGATCCACTTCGAGATTGACCCTGCCGAAATCGGGAAGAACAGGCGAGCGGATGTGGCGGTTCTCGGCGACGTTGGCGCCAGCTTGGCCGCACTTGTGGAACTGAGCCTTCAAGACACTCCAGAGACCCGCACCGCAGCCTGGCTTGAACGAATCAAGGATTGGAAACAGCGTTACCCCCTGACGATTCCTCCCGCTGAAGGATCGATCTACCCCCAGGAAGTGCTTCTGGCGGTGAGAGAGCTGGCGTCTGATGCCATCGTCACCACCGACGTTGGCCAGCATCAGATGTGGGCAGCGCAATATTTGCGCAACGGGCCTCGAGGCTGGATCAGTAGCGCGGGATTGGGAACGATGGGATTTGGCATGCCAGCGGCACTCGGTGCCCAGGTGGCCTGTCCTGATCGGAGAGTCGTGTGTATTGCAGGCGATGCCAGTGTCTTGATGAATATTCAGGAGCTTGGCACCCTTGCGCAGTACGACCTGCCTGTGAAGGTGGTGATCGTGAACAACCACTGGCAGGGCATGGTCCGCCAGTGGCAGGAAAGTTTCTACGAGGAGCGCTACTCAGCCTCCGACATGCTGAAAGGAATGCCGGATTTCGAGATGCTGGCGCGCTCCTTCGGCGTTGAGGGGGTCAAGATTGTGGAGCGTTCCGAGCTCAAGTCAGGGCTCGCTGCAGCCCTTGCCTCGCCCCATCCCACGCTTGTGGATGTGCATGTTCGGCGTGGCGAGAACTGCTATCCGATGGTGCCTCCTGGCTGCAGCAATGCTCAGATGGTGGGCCTTCCCTCACACCCGGAACTGGCCATGGATCCCAAACGCAACTGCCCAGCGTGCGGTGCCGTCACGTCCAGCGACCATCGCTTCTGCCCCTCTTGTGGAAGCGCTCTGTGATGGTTTTTCAGGTTTTTGGGGTGGCACTGGCGCTGATGCTGCTTGTGGTTCAACCCTTGCTCACCCAGGCCGCTGAAGTTCTTCAGGTTCGTGAGGCCACGCTGTTGCAGGTTGGCGATCGCAACCGCAACTACAGCGTGCGCCTGGCCTGCATCGAGGTGTCGCCCGACGACCAGCAGGTGGCCATCGACTGGTTGCGGCAGGCCGTCCCCCGTCGCCGACGCGTCAATCTTCGTCCGGAGGGAAGTGAGGATGGTCTTCTGCTTGCACGCGTGACGCCGATCGGTGACGAACAGGATCTGGGTGCTGCTCTTGTGAATGAGGGCCTGGCCCACGCAACCTGTCCTCCCGTTTGAGATGGCGCGCAACCGAATCGCTTCCGGCATCGTGATGGTCCCGTGCTTCCTGCTCGGCTCAGCATTTTTCAGCACGGCGATCTGGGGTGATGCGGCGTCTGGCAATCGACCGCTTGCCGTTGGGATGGGGGCTCTGTTGGTTCTGGCCGGTGCTCTCGCACTGCTGATTCAGGGAGATGCTCCAGACACGCAGCAGGATCCTGTGACAAAACCCGACGACCCAGGCTGAAATCTCTAGGTTCAGGTTCAGGGTGTGCCTGGCCATGACCCAATCTTCCGAAGCACCGTCCAAGGTCCCTCCCTCTGACGAACCCCTTGGGGTGTCTCGACACGAGGGCCATCGTCGTGGGCGCTCCACTGCGATCCGCTTCTTTCAATCCGGCTGTGTCCTTCTGGCCACGGTGATCGGTTGCCAGGCCCTTTCAGCCAGTGCCTCATCGCGGTCCACCGTCGTGGCCATCACCCACGGTGATGGGGGCGGTGCGAGTGCTGACTTCATGAGCGGGTTTGCCCTCGGGCTGGATCAGGTCAGAGCTTGCGGAGTTGATCCTGCTTCTGTGGACTGGTTGTCCATCGCCCCAGGAGATGACCCCTCGGCGCTTCTCGGCCAACAGGTGTCTGTGTTGGTGGCCCCTTTTTCGGCTGATCTGGCCACCTATGCCCAGCTCGCCAGCCAGCGCAAGCTTGGGGTTCTTCTCCCTTACCAGCGAGGAGACTCCATTGAGAGCCTCTCTGAACTCGATCCTGAAGGACGTCTCCATCCGGTGGTTCCGCCTTACCAACAGGATCTGAACCATCTGGTGGATGACCTTCGCGATCAGGGCATCCAACGGGTGATGGTGGTGGCTGATCCCACCGATCGAAGCGCCGATCAGGCGGAACGTTTTGTTTCGGCCTTCCAGGCAAAAGGCGGAATCGTGGAGTCTTACGAACCTTCCCTGGTGCAGATGCTGAACCCAGGGGATACCGCCGCTCTTGAACGGTTGGTCAATGATGTGAGCTGGAAGGGACCTCAGGCCATGGTTGTGGCCGCAGCCCACGACAGTGCGCTGGCACAGCAATTGGATCAGGCCCAGGCCTCAGGCCGTTTCGGGCAATCACCCGAGGTCTTGCTTCGGGTCTGGTTGCTGCCCCATCACCGCGTTCAGGATCTCTCCGCACGGTCTTGGCCGCAATTGATTCTCAATCAGCCAGCCCACGGCCCTGGTTGGACCGACTTTTCTTCTCTGTACAGCAGGGTGCGCGGAGAGCAGCCCACGCTGTTGGCGGCGTCGGGGTTTGATACGGCTCGGTTGATGGCCCTCTCTGCGTTGACGCCCCCACCGATCTCGACCGAGGGAACGCGGGACCCTCTGGGCTGGCTGGCCCCCGATCAGGAGTCGAAACCCCTTTGTGATGCCATCGGGGACCGGTTGAGCGGAAAGCCCGTGCGTCTGATCGGCGCGGCGAGCGATCTCATGCAGCGTCCAGGGCAGCCACCTTCGGGACAGGCCACGACCCGTCGCATCCCGAGTCGGTAGGTTTTCAAGGGGGACGACCCGGGAGAGCGCACTTGTGCTGAGGCTGAGCGAGCTTCGTCTGGAGCTTGATCACACGGAGGAGGATTTGGAACGCGCGGTTCTGCGCTGCCTGAAAATTCCACGGGATCGCCTGCTCGAGCGCCATCTGGTGAAACGCAGCATCGATGCTCGCCGTCGCGATCGAATTCGCCTGATCTACTCCGTCGACGTGCAGGTGCGTGGAGAGGATGCTCTTTTGCGCCGGAGTGCACAGGATCGCCGGATCCGTCGCAGCCCCGATGAGCGCTACCACTACGTGGCGAAGGCTCCTCCATCCCTCGAAGCCGCTGGGCTGCTTCGTCCTGTTGTGATCGGAGCTGGCCCATGCGGATATTTCGCGGCCCTCCTACTCGCTCAAATGGGCTATCGCCCTGTTCTGCTGGAACGGGGCCAGCCCGTGAAGCAGCGCAGTGCGGACACGTTCGGATTCTGGAGAAGGACCTCGGCGTTTCAGCCGGAATCCAATGCGCAGTTCGGCGAAGGGGGGGCGGGAACCTTCTCCGATGGCAAGCTTTACAGCCAGGTGAGTGACCCTGCCCACTACGGCAGGAAGGTGCTGGAGGAACTGGTCGCCTGTGGTGCCAATCGTGAGATCCTCACGCTGCACCGTCCCCATATCGGGACCTTCAAGCTCGCCACCGTGGTGAGGGGGCTGCGGGCACGGATTGAGGCGCTGGGTGGTGAGGTGCGTTTTGGAACCCGGGTGGATGCACTGGAGATCAAAGCCGGATCGTCCTCAGCCAAGAAACCACTGCAGTTAACCGGTGTGAGGCTGTCCGACGGCACACATCTGGCTTGCGACCAGCTGGTTCTGGCCCCAGGACACTCGGCGAGAGACACCTTCGCGATGCTGGAACGGGTTGGTGTGGCCCTGGAACGCAAACCATTTGCCATCGGCGTGCGTATCGAACACCCTCAGGCGTTGATCGATCGTGCGCGCTGGGGAGACTGCGCCGGTCATCCACTGCTCGGTGCTGCTGAATACAAGCTGGTGCATCACGCCAGCAACAGCCGCTGCGTTTACAGCTTTTGCATGTGCCCCGGTGGATTTGTCGTGGGAGCGACCTCTGAGCCAGGCCGTGTTGTGACGAACGGCATGAGCCAACACTCCCGCAATGAGCGCAATGCCAATAGTGGGCTGGTGATTCCAGTTCTGGACGAAGACCTGGAGCCCCATGAACGCTTCCAGGGGGATCCCCTCGCAGGCATGGCGTTTCAACGCACGCTCGAAGGCCGGGCCTTCGAATTGGGAGGGGGCGATTACTGCGCCCCTGTCCAGCGCTTGGAAGACCTGCTCGAGGGCCGTGCATCAACGGACCTGGGTTCGGTGACACCCTCCTACCAGCCAGGCGTTCGTCCTTGCGATCTCGCCGAACTGCTGCCAGCGTCGATGACCGCTGCGCTCAGGGAGGCGCTGCCGGCTTTTGCCAAGCAACTCCCGGGCTACGACCACCCGGATGCCGTGCTCACGGCAATTGAAACGCGAACATCCTCGCCGCTGCGCATTGCGCGCGATGAAGCCTATGAATCGATCAACGTGCAGGGGTTGACTCCCGCTGGCGAGGGAGCCGGGTTCGCAGGGGGCATTCTGTCGGCTGCCATTGATGGAATCCGGGTTGCTGAAGCTGTGGCCTTACGCCTCTCGGCATGACCCTCGCCGTCAAAAAGTCTGGGTTCAGGCCGCGGCCTGACCGACGATGCCACTCCACTGAACCGCTTTCACCTGATCGCGTCGCCAGGAATGGAACAGGTCGGGTTCACTGACTGTGCAAAGAGGGCACAGGCTGACCCTGTCCGCTCGTAGACCCAAGTTCACAAGCTGGAGGAAGGCGGCCCTGCGGATATCGAGGCGACAACGACCGTGCTCAGGATCCGCCTGAGTGACTCCGTCTCGTTCCAGGGTTTGCAGCGATTGCTGGCGACTGCCCAACGCATTGCCAACCATTTCAGCCACAGCGTTTTCAACCTGATAGTTGGGTGCGCTCACAGCAGGACCCAGGGCAACCAGGAGGCGCTCCCTCCGGGCACCTAGGGCTTCCAGTTGAGATACCGCTTCGGGAAGAATCCGGCTCGCCACCCCTCTCCATCCGGCATGACAGGCCGAGGCGTGACCGCTGTCGGGGTCGGCAATCAGCACCGGCGTGCAGTCCGCTCCGCAGACCCAGAGACTTTGCCCACCACGATCGCTCACCAGCCCATCAGCCTCAGGCCAAGGGGATTCAGTGGCTTTTGAGGCTGGCAGAACAACGTTGCCGTGAACCTGCTGAGGACGATGCACGCTCGCACCCGTTGAAAGGTACCCGGCGAGCTCCTCAGGTCCCCGACCCTGCCATCGACGGGTGAAAAAACCATGCTCAAACCCAGCGGCGTGCAGCAGATCAGCCGTGAGGTAGTACCCCCCGTAACAGCCAACCCATGTCCACTGCTCAAGAACATTGAAGTAGCGATCTGGGCGCTGGAAAGGCTCCCCACTGGGACGATGGGCTGGGGTTGGGGCCACGTTCAGACCTCGGGTTGATCCCTGAGCATCCAGAAGCCATCAAACCGCTGGCTGTCGGGTGTGGCCTGCACGGAGATGAACTGAAGTCCCCGAGACCGGTGGACAGAGTCCTCGAGGGCATCACGGCATTCAACCGCCTCCGTCTGGCCCAGGTCGCTGACCAACCAGCTGTCATCCTGCCCCGCATCAAGAATCAGTTGCTGGGCGTTCATACGCAGCCGGACGGGCTCCAGCCCACCCAGCCAGCCAGCCAGGGCGAGGGCGCGGGTTTGGCTGAAGAGGCGCAGGCCCGGAACCGGAAGCTCAGGATCCATCGCCTCTGGAATCGGGAGCAGATCGTTGAATCCCATGGGCCATTCGCTCGCTTCCCGCAGACTTCCCAGAGGCAGGGCTGCCCAACACCAGGCGTCTCCTCGGACGGCCTCAGGCAGGGGCAGCGGGGGGGTGGCGATCGGTGCGGGAGGTGGCGCGAGCGGGCCAGCCATATATCCCTTGTCTAGGGGATAGAGGTCGCGCTCTCGTTCCTCCAGCCAGTCGAGGAGTGCATAGGTTCTTCGGCTCGGGATCATTTCCAATTCGAGCTCGCTGGCGGCCCGCTGCACCATGGTGCGCATCGCGCTGCGCCAGGTCCGTAAACGCCTTGGAGACATCCACCCGTGTGCCTGGGCCGTGTCCAGCGCCTCGCGGAGAGCTGATGCCAGCCAGGTGGAATTCACATCACCGGCAGGACAGCGTTTCTCGAACCGAAAACAGTCCGGCGCTGATGGGGTGGGAGTGCTTGTGATGAGGAGCTCCCATCGCTTTTTCCCATCGGCTTCGAGAATGGGTCTCGAATAGAAGTCCAGTTCCCAGTCAGCCTGCTTCGGTGCCGAGGATCGCTCTCCGTTGTTCCCGGCTGTCTGTGGAGCGGTGATCATCCAGCTGACTGTTCTTGCTGCCTGAGGACGTTACGAGCTCTATTGGCACGTTCGGAAGCTTCCGCCATCACAGCGTCACGATTGATCAGGAGTTCGCCGGGCTGTCCCTCGAGCATGGCCGTGTTCAGAGCAATCCGGCCGCGTCCAGGGTCGAGCTCGGTGATGAGTGCCTTGACGGTATCCCCTTGGTCGAAGACCTCTCGCAGTGAGCGCAGGCTGCCCCCGGTGATCATCGACTGGTGAAGGAGTCCGCTGATGCCTCCGAGATCGATGAACAGTCCGTAGGGCTTCACAGCTGCCACGTGTCCTTCCACCAGCTGACCGACTTCCAGCTCGGCGAAACGGGCAGCCGTTGCGGCTTTTTTCTCCGAGAGCACAAGCTTTCGGGTTTCCGGATTGACCTCGAGGAAGGCGACACCAAGGGTTTTACCAACGAGTGCCTCATGGTTTTCGCCCTCTTGCAGCTGTGATCGGGGGATGAAGCCGCGCAGGCCCTCGAGATCACAGGTGACGCCTCCTCGGTTGAAGCCACTCACCTTCACCTGCGCCACTTTGCCTTCTTTCTCGAGCTGCTTCACCTTGTCCCAGCTCTGACGCAGTGCCAGGGCTCTGCAGCTGATGGTGACCATGCCATCAGCATTTTGTTCCCGGGTCACCAGGACCTCGATTTCTAAGCCTTTCGGGAAACGCTCTTTGAGATTCGTGATCACGCCCAGACCGCACTCACTTTTGGGCATGAAGCCAGGGGCCTTGCCGCCGATGTCGACATACACGCCATCGCTTTCCATGCCGATCACCGTTCCGGTGACCACATCGCCCGTCGTGCCCACGGGCTCGTTTTCGTCGAGAGCAGCCAGGAAGGCATCCTCATCAAAATCGAAGTCATCCACGCTGCGCTGAAGTCCGCCAGGGGCCTGCTGCCTTTGCGTGGGCTTCTGGCGCGGCTCGGATCCACCCATGAGATCGGCCATGGTCATGCCGCCGAAATCATCGTCATCAGGCGATCGAGGTACCTCCGGCTCCGCGACACGGGGCGCTGCAGGGGCCGCTGGCTGCGGAGGAGGTGCCAGGGATGTGCCGGCCTCGAGGGCCGCTTGTTCGAGTTGGGCAGCTTTCGCTGCTGCAGCGTCTGCCGCCGCCCTTGCTTCTTGCGCTTCGCGGCGCAGACGGTCCTGCTCCTCACGCTTGCTGATGTGCATCACCTGCAAGGGTTTCTTCGGTGGCTGAGCTGCCGGAGCCGCTGCCTTTCTGGACTCTGAAGATGAATTCTGACGTTCTGTGCCGGCCATGGGACCCGTCGTCCTTGATCGGCCATTTTGACAGGAGATGGTGAAGAGTCGATGGAGAGCTTGGAAACTCACAGCTCGCGACGACTGGATCACTTGCATTGGCCTGAGGCGGCCTCGCGCCTGCGTGAGGACCGTTCAACCCTGGTCTGGCCCTTCGGAGCACTGGAGCAGCACGGTCCTCAGCTGCCTCTGGCTACAGATGCTCTGTTCGCGGAGCGGATCCTCTCCCTCGTGCTGGAGTCTCTGCCCGACGCCTGGCCGATCTGGGCGCTGCCTCCGCAGTCGATTGGCCTGTCTCCGGAACACCGAGGGTTTCCTGGCACCTTGAGCCTGAGTGCTGATCTGTTGATTCGCCTGGTTGTGGAGGTGGGGGAGCAGATGGCTGACCAGGGGGTGAAGCGACTGGTGCTCTTCAACGCCCATGGAGGACAAATCGGATTGCTGCAGACAGCGGCCAGGGAGCTGGCAGCCCGCGCTCCATCGATGGCCGTGCTGCCCTGCTTCCTCTGGAGTGGTGTTCCTGGGCTCAAGGACCTGATCCCCAGCATGGAGCTGCAGAACGGATTGCATGCAGGGCTTGCGGAAACCAGTCTGATGCTGGCCCTCGCACCGGAACTCGTCGGACCGGAGCGGCCCTGCGATGGACTCGACTCCGCCATTCCCATCCCTGAGGGGTGGAGTCTTGAGGGGGCTGCCCCTTACGCCTGGTTCACAGCCGACATCAGCAGCAGCGGCGTTGTCGGAGACACGCGCGGAGCCGACGACTCTCTTGGAGAGCGTCTGAAGACCACCCTGATGGCGCACTGGATCAGCCTTTTCAGCAGTTTGATGCGTTCTGATTGGCCCCCTACTGCCGATGCCAGGCGTGTGAGAGGACCATCAACCATGCATCCATAAGCGGTGGCTCTGGTTACAGTCGGTCGCACTGAATAGTTTGGAACGATCCATGCCGACCCCTGTCACCTCCGAGGTCGCCGTCCTAGATGGGCAGGCTGGATCCGCCCAGGCTCTCCCCGACTTCTCCAGCGAGGCTTACAAGGACGCGTATAGCCGTATCAACGCGATCGTTATCGAAGGTGAGCAGGAAGCTCACGACAACTACATCTCCCTTGGCACTCTGATCCCCGAGCAGGCGGATGAGCTGGCACGACTGGCCAGGATGGAGATGAAGCACATGAAGGGCTTCATGTCCTGTGGACGGAATCTTGGTGTGGAGGCTGATATGCCTTTCGCGAAGGAGTTCTTTGGGCCTCTCCACGGCAATTTCCAGACAGCTCTGAAAGAGGGCAAGGTGGTGACATGCCTGCTCATTCAGGCATTGTTGATTGAAGCCTTTGCGATTTCCGCATATCACATCTACATCCCTGTCGCTGATCCCTTTGCTCGCAAGATCACTGAGGGGGTGGTGAAGGATGAATACACCCACCTCAACTACGGGCAGGAGTGGCTGAAAGCCAACTTCGAGGCGAGCCGCGAGGAGCTGATGGAAGCCAACAAAGTGAATCTTCCCCTGATTCGCTCCATGCTCGAGCAGGTGGCTAAAGACGCCGCTGTTCTCAAGATGGAGAAGGAAGATCTCATCGAGGATTTCCTCATCGCCTATCAAGAGGCACTCGAAGAGATTGGTTTCACATCCCGGGACATCGCTCGGATGGCTGCTGCGGCTCTCTCCATCTGAACCTCAAACCCCTTGGTTCGGTCCGGTTCGCCCACAGGCACGTTGTGCAGAACACGTGCCAACGTGGGACGATGATCGATCAGCCCACCATCGGGTGCGGTTCTGTTTCATGCGTTCACACACGACCGTTGGCGTCACATGTTTGGTCTGATCGGACATTCCACAAGTTTTGAAGCCGCCAGGCGGAAGGCTTCCGAACTTGGGTTCGATCACATCGCCGAGGGTGACCTCGATGTGTGGTGCAGCGCCCCTCCTCAGCTGGTGGAGCACGTTGAGGTCACCAGCGCCACGGGGCGAACCATTCAGGGTGCCTACATCGATTCCTGCTTCGTGCCGGAAATGCTCAGCCGTTTCAAGACGGCACGCCGCAAGGTGCTCAATGCCATGGAGCTCGCCCAGAAAAAGGGCATCGACATCACAGCTCTTGGCGGCTTCACGTCGATCATTTTCGAGAATTTCAACCTGCTGCAGCATCAGCACGTGCGCAGTACAACCCTGGCCTGGGAGCGCTTCACCACGGGCAATACCCACACAGCCTGGGTGATTTGCCGTCAGGTTGAAAACAACGCTCCCGCTTTAGGGATTGATCTCAAGAAGGCCTCCGTGGCAGTTGTAGGAGCAACCGGCGATATCGGCAGTGCCGTCTGTCGCTGGCTCTCGTCCCGCACCGGTGTGGCCGAACTGTTGCTCGTTGCCCGGCAACAGAAACCGCTCGAAGAGCTTCGGGAAGAGCTGGGTGGCGGTCGGATTCTCAGCCTTGAAGATGCCCTGCCAGAAGCGGATGTGGTGGTTTGGGTCGCCAGCATGCCTCGAACCCTGGAGATTGATACATCGCGACTGAAGACTCCCTGTCTGATGATTGATGGCGGTTATCCCAAAAACCTCGATGCCCGTGTGGCAGCCAAAGGCATTCACGTTCTGAAAGGGGGGATTGTTGAATTCTTCACCGACATCGGATGGTCGATGATGGAAATCGCCGAGATGGAGAAACCTCAGCGTCAGATGTTTGCGTGCTTCGCCGAGGCCATGCTTCTCGAGTTTGAGTCGCACCACACCAACTTCAGCTGGGGGCGCAACAACATCACCCTTGAGAAAATGGATTTCATCGGTGGGGCCTCCGTTCGCCACGGTTTCACCACCCTCAATCTGCAGGGCCTGCCGCAGGCTGCAGTCGCCTGACCTCACTCTCTTGATTCGCCATGCCACGCCGTCCGCTGCTCGAGTTCGAGAAACCCCTGGTTGAACTTGAGCAGCAGATTGAACAGATCCGGCAGCGTGCGCGCGACTCCGAGGTTGATGTCAGCCCCCAGCTTCATCAGCTCGAAACGCTTGCCGCGCGCCGTCGCGAGGAGATTTTTAAGTCCCTCACGCCAGCTCAAAAGATTCAAGTCGCGCGTCATCCCCACCGCCCAAGCACCCTGGACTACATCCAGATGCTCTGCGACGACTGGGTGGAGCTCCATGGTGATCGGCGCGGCAGTGACGATCAGGCCTTGATCGGAGGCATCGGTCGCCTGGGCGATCGTGCCGTGCTGTTGATCGGACATCAGAAGGGACGGGACACGAAAGAAAACGTGGCGCGTAACTTTGGAATGGCCACCCCCGGCGGCTATCGCAAGGCCCTGCGTCTGATGGACCATGCCAATCGCTTTGGGCTGCCCATCCTTTCGTTCATCGATACTCCCGGCGCCTATGCCGGTCTGTTGGCTGAAGAGCAGGGGCAAGGGGAAGCGATCGCGGTGAACCTGCGCGAGATGTTCCGATTCAGAGTGCCCATCATTGCCACCGTGATCGGAGAGGGCGGCTCCGGGGGCGCCCTAGGGATTGGCGTCGCCGACAAGCTGCTGATGTTCGAGCACAGTGTTTACACGGTTGCCAGTCCCGAGGCCTGCGCATCCATTCTTTGGCGTGATGCAGGAAAAGCATCCGAAGCAGCTTCGGCGCTCAAGATCACCGGACCGGATCTGCTCAGCCTCGGTGTGGTGGATGAGGTGCTTCCTGAGCCCGTTGGTGGCAATCACTGGGCTCCTTTGGAGGCTGGCGAGATCTTGAAGGAGGCCCTGACCCGCAATCTTGAGGGTCTTCTGCAGCTCTCCGAGGACGCATTGAGAGAGCAGCGCTACCGCAAATTCCGGGCCATGGGGCAGTTTCTTGATGATTTATCACCAGAAGCCCTCATGGCTGAGTAGGGTGCCTCGGCTTGCACGGATCCATTGCCTTCCGTACTGATCACAGGTGCATCCCGCGGTATTGGTCATGCTGCCGCCAAAGCCTTTGCCGCAGCCGGGTGGGATCTGCTTCTGGTGTCTCGAAGTGAGGCGGCGCTTCAGTCGCTCTCGGCTGAATTGTCCACCAGTGGCAGCCGCGTTGCCTATCGCGCCATCGACCTCACGGATTCTGAAGCGATCGCTCCTGGCCTCAACGAACTCCTTGGCCAGGGACTTCGCCCCTCGGTTCTGATCAACAATGCGGGTGCGGCTTACACGGGTGACTTGCTTGCCATGCCGCTTGATCGCTGGGAGTGGATGATGCAGCTCAATCTCACCAGTGTCTTTCAGGTTTGCGCTGCTGTGGTTCCCGCCATGCGACCCGCTGGTGGTCTCGTCATCAATGTGAGCAGCCATGCCGCACGCAACGCCTTCCCCGGTTGGGGGGCTTACTGCACGGTCAAAGCAGCCCTCGCCAGCTTCACCCGTTGCTTGGCGGAAGAGGAACGTGGCAACGGGATCCGTGTCTGCACACTCACGCTCGGTGCTGTGGATACGTCACTGTGGGATTCCCCTACAGTCGACAGCACTTTCGATCGCCGTGCGATGCTGCCCGTGAATCAGGCAGCGTCCGCACTCCTGCATCTTGCTCAGCAACCTGCCACTCAGGTCATCGAAGACCTCACTCTGATGCCGGCCACCGGCGCTTTCTGATCACAGTTTGATATGACTTCAACTCTCCCTGTCTCCACAAACGGCAACGGTTCCGCCAGCCAGAACGCAAAGCTTTCCGCGCTTCAATCCCGTGTGTCTGATCGGATTCGTGCACGATTGCGGGAACGGGATGTGTCGTTCCTTGCCAACGACAATGTGGCAGACCATCTCCTTCCCGGAGAACTTGATGCCTTGCAAGTTGAGGTGGCGGACCGTGTTCGCGATTTGCTGCATTCTCTTGTGATCGACATCGAGAATGATCACAACACCGCCGAGACGGCCGAGCGTGTGGCGAAGATGTACCTGCACGAGGTGTTCAAGGGCCGATATCACCAGCAGCCGAAAGTGGCCAGCTTCCCCAATGTGAAGCGCCTGGATGAAATTTATACCGTTGGGCCCATCACAGTGCGCTCGGCCTGTTCTCACCACCTGGTGCCCATCATGGGCAACTGCTGGATTGGTATCAAGCCCGGAGAGCGAGTCATCGGTCTGTCGAAATTCACCCGCGTTGCTGATTGGGTGTTTTCAAGGCCTCACATCCAAGAAGAGGCGGTGATGATCCTTGCCGACGAGATCGAGCGACTGTGCGAACCCCAGGGCTTGGGCATCATCATCAAAGCTCAGCACTACTGCATGAAATGGCGGGGTGTGAAAGAGCCCCAAACCAGCATGGTGAATTCAGTGGTTCGTGGTGATTTCCGCCATGACCCAAGCCTGAAGCAGGAATTCTTTGAACTCGTGCGTCAGCAAGAAGCGCTTCTCAGCACCTGATAGGGAGTGGGCCAACGCTGGCCCTCAACGGTCAATCGGTGACGGGTCCGAGCACGTTGCTCGAAATCCGTTGTACCTTTCCATCTGAGTTTTTGACGACAAGAACGGCCATCAATTGATGTCCGCGGTCACTGGGTTGAAGGCGGTAGCTGCTTTCACTGACGGTATTGACCAGCTGCCAGTTTCCCTGGTTGTTGCGTCGATACCAGTGGATGTGCACTTCATCGAACCCCCCACCTTGAAGCATCAGCTCAGCTTTGATCAGTTGTCCTTCCCTGGCTTTGCCGATCAGTTCAAAGCGCTTCAACCCTTCGATCGCTTGTTCGAGGTGGCCTTCGCTTTGGACGTCACGATTGATCTGGCCTTCCAAAACCTGAATCTGCTTCTGGGGACTGGCGGTGAGTCCTGGAACGCACTGAAGGCTGCCGTTTTCGAGACGGCAACCCGGCAGCAGGCCCTGGGCTGACATCCCCACCGGCAGTCCTGCCATCAAAACCAGAAGCAGGGGTGACAGCCGAATCATCAAGCTGGGGGGCATCAGGCATTCAACTTATCCAAGCCTGCGAGCTCTGTCTTCAAGAGAATCCACGAGCGCTTGCACCCGAGCGAGATCTTTCACCCCAGGGCTGATTTCCAATCGACTCGATGCATCAAGGCCGAAGGGATGCACGCTGTCGAGGTTGGGCACCCACTCCGCGCAGATTCCGCCGGCAAGCCACCAGGGAGCTCCTCCCTTGAGGTGCATCTGGACTTTGTTCAGCCAGATCGGGTTCAGTTGGTGCCCTGTGCCTCCCAGGTGCTGGGAGCTCCAGGCATCGATGAGCAGTGCATCCACGTGGTGGGTGTAGCGGTGGATCGCCTCAAGATCAGCATCATCCCGGAGGCGTAAGGCTTTCCACCAGCGGATGCTCGGGTACTTAGCCCGAAGGTCTGCGCAGCGTGCCTGTGATTCCTCACCATGCAGCTGAACCACCGACGGCATTCCTTCACCACTCAAGAGTTCATCAAGTGTGTTGTCGTCGGGGTCAGCGGCCACCCAAACGCGCTCAACATCGGATTGAGAGGCCAGCTTGGCGTAAATCTCCCTGCGCCTCTCGGGCGCGACGTAGCGAGGAGTTCCCTCCACGCCGATCACGCCGATGGCCTGCACCCCCATCGCAGCGATGGCGCAAGCTTGATCGCTGTCGGTCAGACCGCAGATCTTGAGGTGCAGGGCCAGGCCAGCCATGGCGAAAAGCGGCGATCGCAATCCTTTCTAGGATCATGGAATTGATGCCGACCGGCTTCGCCGGTGAATCTCTTGGGTGATGGCTGGCAACTGATGCGCATCGGTGGCATCCCACTGCGGGTCCATCCCAGCTGGTTCATCATTCTGGTGCTATTCACCTTGGCGTTTCAGCGCGAGGTCGCCCAACTTCCCGCAGCACAAGGCCTTGTCTGGGCCAGCTGGTTGACGGGATTTCTGACTGCCCTACTCCTCTTCGTCTCCGTTCTTCTGCACGAGCTAGGGCATTCGGTGATGGCGCTCCGCGAAGGGGTGAAGGTCAGCAGCATCACCCTCTTCCTTCTCGGTGGGGTGGCCAGAGTTGAAAAGGAATGCCCCACACCGATGGGTGCCTTGCGCGTCGCTGCAGCTGGCCCCGCTGTGAGCCTGATGCTTGCTGCCGCTCTGCTGGCCAGCATGCATGCAGCTGACCACGTGAATCCTCTGCTGGGAAATTTGGTCACCCAGCTTGGCTGGCTCAACCTGATTTTGGCCTTGTTCAACCTGCTGCCTGGCTTGCCTCTTGATGGCGGCCTGATTCTCAAAGCTTTGGTTTGGCAGTGGACGGGCAGTCAGCGCAAAGGCATTCAGGTGGCGACAGCCAGCGGCCGTTGTCTGTCGCTGCTGGCCATGATGATCGGCTTCTGGCTGATGTTCAAAGGGGGCGTTTGGACAGGCCTCTGGTTGGTGATGCTCGGCTGGTTCGGCATGGGCGCTTCACGCAGCCAAACCCAAACCCTGGCTTTGCAGCAGGTTCTTCAAAAAGAAACGGTCGGTAAGACGGCATCCCGACACTTTCGTGTTGTTGAAGCCGATCAGCCTCTGCGCACGCTGAGCCAGATGAGGCTCGGGGCTGTGGATAGCGATCAACCTCGCCTTTCCGATTGGGTGCTGGTCTGCAAGAACGGTCGTTGGGTCGGCTTCATTACCGATCAACCTCTGAGGGATTTGCCCGTGCAGCAGTGGGATCGGCAGACCATCAGTGATCATCTCCAGCCCCTCGACCGTTTGCCGTCCATCCAACAGTCATCGCCTCTTTGGAAGGCGGTGCTCGCTCTGGAGCAGAGCGAACAGGGACGTTTGCTCGTGCTCAGCCCTGCAGGTCTCCCCGACGGCACCCTGGATCGCAGTGAGCTTGGTGAAGCCGTGCTTCGAGGGCTGGCCGTGAAACTTCCCGATGCCATGTTGGAAAGCGCGAGGCGGAACAACACCTACCCCCTTGGTCTGCCCTTGCTGCAAGTGGTCAACAGCATGCAAGCTTCAGGCCTTCTCGATCCTCAGGCCTAAACAGACTCGAGGCTGTAGCGGTTCGCGAGTGCGTTCATCCGCTGAAGCTCTCTTGGGGAGAGGGCTTCCCTGCGCCATTCCAGATCGAGGCTGAGCCTTTGGAATGACTGCTGGAGGGCGAGTTCAAGGCTTGCTGCCGAGGGGGCCGAAGGCGTCCAGCAGGGGGGCGAGGTTGTAAACAAAGCCTCCCAGAGGCCCTCAGGAGGAGTGAGGGGTATTTCCCCGTGCTGCAACAGCTGACCCCGTTTCCAGAATTGGGCACTGCCGATGCGTTTGCAGCCGCGGGAATCGACCAGATCAGCCGTTGTGGACTGGGCGAAACAGTCAGCCATGATCCTGTCCGCCGCAGCCGTGCCCGGTTTGAGATGGAGACCCAGAGCCTTCAGTCCCTCCTGAAGACACTGGTTCACCTGGAGATAAGCCTGTCGGCGTTGACGGGGGGGATTGGCCCAGATCAGGGCATAGGTGAGTCCGCCTGCATGCAGCACGGCGCCACCTCCGCTGGGGCGCCGCACCAAATCCAAGTCACCGCGCGCGGCGAGCTGCCGCCACAGGTCGGTTGGGGGACCCTGGTGGCGTCCTAAGGAGAGGGTAGGGCGACTCCACTGGTAGAAACGCAAAATCAGGGCATCAGCCCTGCTGCTGCAGCTCTGCTCCAGCAGCAGGGTGTCAAGGGCCATCTGTTCAGCACCGCTGCGGGTCTGGGTCGGCACAAGCCGAGCTGGGCAGCGTCCGCCGGACGGGCAAGATGCAGGCAGCGTCATGGCAGCGATGACATTGGCAGAAGGTCTAGTGGTTCTGCCGATGGGACTGCTCGCGGGAGCTCTGGCAGGCCTGCTGGGCATCGGCGGCGGATTGATTTTCGCGCCCCTGTTGCTTTGGATGGGCCTCACTCCGCATCAGGCCCTCGCCACGAGCACCTTCGCCATTGTTCCCACCGCCATCGGTGGCAGTTTCACCCACTGGCGGAGCCGTTCCTTGCCGCTGCAGCCTGGCCTGGTGATTGGCCTGACGGCCTTTGCGACCGCATTGATCTTCAGTCGCCTTGGTGGTTTGGTGGCCGGCTGGCACCTCTTGGCCCTGCAGGCCCTGTTGTATCTCGTTTTGGCTGGCTCAATCCGAGCTGATCGTGAAGCATCTCCGACGAGTGATGGGCAGGAGCCATCGCCCTGGGGGTTGTCGGCTGTCGGCGCTGTGGCGGGTCTGTCCGGAGGACTGCTTGGCCTGGGTGGAGGGCTGTTGATGGTGCCCCTGATGGTGAGTGGATTGTCGATGCCCATCCGTCAGGCCATTCGACTGAGCACGTTGGCCGTGGCCTGTTCGGCCAGTGCAGCGTCGCTCCAGTTTCTCCAGGAAGGACGGGGATTGGCCTCGATGGGGGTGCTGCTCGGAGGCGTTGCTGCAGTTTCGGCCCAGTGGACTGCATCCCGCCTGGATCGGGTTAGGCCGGGAATGTTGGCCTGGCTTTTACGGCTCCTGGCCCTGGTGCTGGCCATCGACAGCGGACGACGGGCCATCGCCCTTGCGCTACCCCTGAATTGAACTCAGCCGCCAGTCCAGGCGATCAGAGGCTGCAGGCCAAGGGCGATCACCAGGCTGACAATCACGCCGATGAATGCTTTCCAAAGATCACTGCCGATGATTTTGCCGAGACTGCCTCCGGATCGGTTGGTGAAGACGTACTCGAATTCCTGTTCTTTGATGCGCAGGGCAATTTCACGACCACCCAGCAAACCCAGGAACACCCACGTTGTGCTCAACGGGAAGGTGCTCAGAAATGCCTTGTACAGCAGGCAAAGTCCGAACATGAAGTCGATCACCGTGGCCGAACGCAGGTCGGCGGTGTTGGTTTTGCTGCGCAGAACACCCTGAATCGGACCGCCGCCGATAGCGACGAGCACACACAGCCCGATGCAGAGGATGGCGGTGCAGACCAGCATCGGGAATAACCCAAGCTCGCGGGGAAGGAAGACGAAAATGTTGGCGAGATCCTGCACCATCCACATGCTCCAGAGGAAGCCGGTGGAGAACCACTGCAGGCCGTACCAAACCCTGTTGAAATCCTTGCCTTCCTGGGTCCGCCGGAACACCCAACGCTCCAGCAGCCACATACCAAGTCCCCAGGCCGCCAGACCGAGGCAGAACGCCAAGAAGTAACCGGAGAGCGAACTTTCAAGAAGTTTGGGGATGTTCTTGGGAACAAATGCGGAAAGCACCAGGAAGGATGTGCTCACCGGTGCACCCCAGGCGGTGAGGCCCAGCACCGCAATCGGCGGAATGATGTAGACCCAGGTGAAGTTTTCGGGAATCGGGAATTTCTCCAGCCGTCCCCAGGCCGGTTCGCCGCCATTGATGAACCAGCCGAGCATCAACACGACGATCGTGACGCTGCAGATGAACAGCATCTGCACCACTTTGGGGGTGCGTTTCTTGTTCGACGAGATATAGGTGCCAAGGGTCTGGAGCGAGTCGTTGGCGACCACTGAATAAGCGGCCAACAAAAAGCCGATGATCATCCAGATGTTGACGTCCATCAAACCGGTTCAATCTCCACCTTTTTTAGTGATCAGCCATTGCTGCCAGTGTGTTGCGCACAACAGCTGCAGTGTTCCCGTCCTCACTGCTGCCTTTTCTAGAGGTCAATTCAAAACAGTCAGCGTCTGAATCGGCACTGCTTTGGCCCAATTGGCGAGGGCCTCGAGTGCGGAGCGATCGGGAAGACAAATGCAGCCACTGCCGGGGTTGCATCCATGGATGCCCAAGCCTGAGCGGGTCGTTTCAAAACGGGGCGTGAGGGTGAGCCAGATGTCATCTCCCCAGGCTTCAGGCAGACCCAGGGAGTACTGGCCTGAGGGAAGAGGGGCCCCGTTGCCTGGAGACCAACGGCGATCGAGGAATTGGCTGGATGCAAATCCGCTCACGGCCTCCCAGCGGGCCAGGAGTCGTTCCTTCTGGTGGAGCTCCAGGGTCCAGAGGCGTTCTCCATCAGGGCGTTGGCGCTGCGTGCGCTGAGCCGTCAGCGACAGGGAGGCTGAGCTCAGCGTGGCAAGGAGTTCCTGGGTGGGGCCGAGCTGTCCTGGTGGCTGCGTGCTCTGCGCCTTTGGTTTTGATCGACGCTCGAGGCTGGAGGCCTCTGCTGATGCAGGGGATGGGAAGACTTGTTCCAGTGGCGTCCGCCTCCAGCAGCCCTGGAGAAGCACTGCAGCCAGCACCGGCCAACACCAGTGTGCGTGCGGTGTTCCACGGGTCATCGCGCCCGGTCCAGCAGTTCCCAGAAGCCTGCGTCCAGCTCGAAGCCCAGGCTTGCGGCCATTAGGGAGAGGTTGCCGCGTTGATGTCCGGGAACCCCGGCCTCTGCCCCCAGTTGATCCAGCACCATCAACCGGTGCGTGACCCAGAGCTCGAGTGCCTGGGGGTCGAAGCGGATTCCTTCGCTGGGGCGAAAATCATGGGGAACCAGCATGGCCACATGCTGGATGAGGCATCCCTTGGGACGATCCAACAGCAGGGGAAGCCAGGGATAGCGGGCATCAGCGCGTAGCGCCCAAAGCCTGGGTTCGGCACACTCACTGAGCTCCCGAGGATCTTCCGGCGGACGGGGCCATTCGTAGCTGAGCTCGAGAACAGCCCCGTTGTTCAACAGCTTGGACAGGGGCTGATCCATCCACTGGACCAGGGCCTTCAGATCCAGCCGCTGGATCGCATCGGCGGTAACGGTCAGCGAAGGCTGGTGGCATCCGGCTTCCATAAAGGTGTGACAGGCCTTTGCGAATGATGGCGTTTGACGGGGGCGAGGCGGAAGAATGCAAGGGTTTCCAGGTCCGACATGGTCAGCTCCATCACCCAGGCCGAAATCTTCATTGCTCTCGTGGTCGCTGCCCACGCAGGGGTGCTTGCCGTTCGTCTTTGCGTCAGCCTCTACCGCGCTTGATCGCACCCGAAGGCTGCACGCTTGTCCCCTTGGCAGGGTGTGTTCTCTGCGTTACAAGCGGACATGCAAAACGCAGTTCCCAAGCCAACGGATGCGGCCTCTCTCGCTGCGCTTCTCCAGCATCAAAACGATCGCAGGGAACTGGTGTGCAGTTCCTTGGCGTTGGCTGTAAAGCTCGGCCTCACCCTCCTGGGTGTGGTCAGCTTGTTTCGTCTGTCGGTGGCTTACCAGGAGCGACTGGATCGCCATGGTGAGATGGCTGCTGTTGTCGACGTCGAGACCTCCAAACTTCAGTCATTGCAGCGGCGTTTCGACACGTTGTTCACCCTTGGTGGTGATGAGCGTTTGATGGATGAGCAGGATCAATGGATCGCACCGAACCGTCTGAGGGTGATTTGGCGCTGAGTTTCGTGATCCAGCGCTGAGGGTTGCAGCATTGAAGGGCAGACTGGCTTTCTTCCAAGGGTTTTGAGATGTCCACGCCCGGCACCGTTCTGATCACCGGCACCACGTCAGGTGTGGGCCTGAATGCCACCTGTGCTCTGGTGAAGCGGGGCTGGACGGTGATCACCGCCAACCGCAGCCCCCAGAGGGCCGCGGCGGCGGCTGATGAGATGGACCTGCCCAAGGAGCGGCTTCAGCACGTGTTGATGGATCTGGGCGATCTCGACAGTGTGCGCCGAGCGGTGGATGCCTTGCCGGATCGATTGGATGCCGTGGTGTGCAACGCCGCGGTGTACAAACCGAAGCTGAAGCAGCCGGAGCGTTCGCCTCAGGGCTACGAGATCTCAATGGCCACCAATCACTTCGGCCATTTCCTGTTGGTGCAGCTGCTGTTGGGCCGTCTGCAGAACTCCAGCCATCCCTCCAGGCGGGTGGTGATCCTGGGCACCGTGACAGCCAACTCGAAGGAGCTGGGGGGCAAGATTCCTATCCCCGCACCGGCGGATCTTGGGGACTTGTCCGGGTTTGAGGCTGGCTTCAAAGACCCGATTGCCATGGCCAGCGGCAAGCCGTTCAAGCCCGGCAAGGCCTACAAAGACAGCAAGCTCTGCAACATGATCACCACCCAGGAGCTGCATCGTCGCTTGCACGGGGAGACGGGGATCACCTTCACCTCGCTTTACCCAGGCTGCGTGGCGGACTCCCCTCTGTTCCGCAACACCCCCAAGGCCTTTCAGACGATTTTTCCCTGGTTCCAGAAAAACATCACCGGCGGTTACGTCTCCCAGGCCTTAGCCGGAGAACGCGTGGCGGATGTGGTCGCCAATCCCGACTTCGCCGAATCCGGCGTGCATTGGAGCTGGGGCAACCGCCAGAAGAAGGATGGACAGCAGTTCAGCCAGGAGCTTTCTGACAAGGCCACCGACCCAGACACCGCTCGGCGGGTCTGGGACCTGTCGATGCGGTTGGTGGGACTCTGATCAGTCGAAGCCGAGGAGGTCGAAGATCTCCCGATCCTTCAAGGATGTGGCTTCGAGGGGCTCCACGTTGTCGAGCATGTTCTGAGCGAGGCGCAGGTATTCCTCACGGACAGCTTGCACCGCTTCGTCGTCATCATCCATCTCGAAAATCGTGCACTTCTTCAGCCGGGATCGACGAATCGCATCCACATCCTTGAAGTGGGCCATGGTGCGCAGGCCCGTGCGTTCGTTGAACTTGTCGATCTGATCGGTGTCCGCCGAGCGGTTGGCCACGACGCCGCCAAGCCGCACTTTGTAGTTCTTGGCTTTGGCCTGAATCGCCTGAACGATCCGATTCATCGCGAAGATCGAATCGAAATCGTTGGCCGTCACGATCAGGCAGTAGTTGGCGTGCTGCAGCGGGGCGGCGAAACCACCACACACCACATCACCCAACACATCAAAGATCACCACGTCGGTGTCTTCCAGCAGGTGGTGCTCCTTCAGCAATTTCACCGTCTGGCCGGTGACATAACCACCACAGCCCGTCCCAGCCGGAGGACCACCACTTTCAACGCACTGCACACCGTTGAAGCCGGAGAAAACGAAGTCCTCCGGACGCAGCTCCTCGCTGTGGAAGTCGACTTCCTCAAGGATGTCGATCACCGTCGGCACCATTTTGTGGGTGAGGGTGAAGGTGCTGTCGTGCTTGGGGTCGCAGCCGATCTGCAGCACCCGTTTGCCCAGCTTGGAGAACGCGGCCGAAAGGTTGGACGAGGTGGTTGATTTGCCGATGCCTCCCTTGCCGTAAACGGCAATCACCAGGGTTTCCTCTTCGATGTTGACGGAGGGGTCCTGATGGACCTGCACACTGCCTTCGCCGTCCGTGGGACGCTTCAGGGTCGTGGTCATGCAGCGACCTTCGCACAATGGATCAATATCATTCAACAGCAGTGGATGTGTTCTGTCTGGGATTCAGCGAGAAATGAAAGATCTGCTTTCAGAAGCTTGAGCTTGGCGATCGATTATTGGTTGGTTGGCTTAAATAATTGAGTGAAAATGCTCATGCCTTGTAGTGGGCTTTGGCGTCATAGAGCGTTTCGCTGCTGATTTCCTTGCATCCCACGGTCCTGGCATACGACTCAGCATTGCGCCGAACTTTTCCACGCACAAAGAATGGGATTTTCTTCAGTTCTGCTTCGCCATCAGCGGTCCAAATCAATTGCCCTGATGGGGCTTCATCCTGGCAGCCAGATGCGCGCACGCTCTCAGTGCCGTGGTTGTTGCCGGCGCCCGCACCGCCTGCATGACCCAGATGACTCTGGTGTCCATCCACAAACTCGAAGTCGTGGCGGAACATGCCGATGAGGTGCTCTTCCAGACCCATCATCAAGGGGTGCACCCAGGCATCGAAAATCACATTGGCGCCTTCCCACCCCATCTGAGGGCTGAGGCGGGCCGGAACATCCTGAACATGCATCGGCGTGCTGATCACAGCGCAGGGAATGCCAAGTCGTTTGGCGCTGTGCCGCTCCATCTGGGTGCCCAGGACCAGTTCAGGAGCCGCCTCGGCCATGGCGGCCTCGACCGCGAGATAGTCGTCACAGATCAGGGCCTCGAGACCCAGCTTTTTGGCGGCTGCGCGCACAGGTCTGGCCATTTCCCTGCTGTAAGAGCCCAGTCCCACCACGGTGAATCCCAGTTCTTCGCTGCAGATCCTCGCTGCGGCAATGGCGTGGGTGCCGTCCCCGAAGATGAACACCCGCTTGCCCGTGAGGTACGTGGAGTCCACCGACTCGGAGTACCAGGGCATCCGGGATCGCTGGTATCCCTCGGCAGCTTCCGGGGGAGTCATCCCCAGCAAGGCATGCACCTCAACGAGAAAGTCGTGGGTTGCCCCCATCCCGATCGGCACCGTTTTGCTGAACGGAATGCCGAAATTGCGTTCCAGCCAGCTGCAGCTGGATTCAGCCACTTCCGGATAAAGACACACATTCAGGTCGGCCTGGGGGAGCCGAAGGATGTCCTCCACACCCGCACCCAGAGGAGCGACAACGCCGACGTCGATGCCGTGCAGCGATAGCAGTCGCTGCACTTCAAGCACATCGTCTCGACAGCGGAAACCAAGCAGGGATGGACCCAGCAGATTCACCCGCGGGCGACGCCCCTCATGCTTCCAGGCCTGCACGTCATGCGACGGTTGGGGCGGCACAGACTGTTTGAGCAGGCCGCGCATCAGTTGGTAAAAGGTCTCAGAGGCTCCCCAGTTTTCTTTCTTGCTGTAGGCGGGCAGCTCCAGGGTGACCACAGGCATGGGTAAGCCCATTCCCTGTGCCAACGCACCAGGCTGGTCTTGGATCAATTCAGCTGTGCAGCTTTCTCCCACAAGCAACGCATCGGGTTGAAAGCGATCCGCTGCTTCTTGCACGTGCCGCTTGACCAGTTCTGCCGTATCGCCTCCCAGATCCCTGGCCTGAAAGGTGGTGTAGGTCACCGGTGGTCGCTGCCCGCGGCGTTCGATCATCGTGAAGAGGAGATCGGCATAGGTGTCGCCTTGCGGTGCATGGAGCACGTAGTGAACCCCGTGCATCGAGGCGGCAATGCGCATGGCTCCCACATGGGGTGGGCCTTCATAAGTCCAGAGGGTTAATTCCATCGATTCAGGCGTGGACGGGGTGGTCGGAAGCTTGTGGATGCAGGGCTGAATGAATCAACTGGCGCCTGTGCAGTGGCCGGGAGAACAATTCGGCAAGGTCGCCTGCCTGGTCGATGCCATGGATCGGACTGAACACCAGTTCGATCGACCATTTGGTGGTGATCCCCTCCGCTTCCAAAGGGTTGGCGAGCCCCATCCCGCACACCACCAGATCCGGGTGGCCTGCGCGCACCCGATCCAACTGCCGTTCCACGTGCTGCCCCTCCACCACGGTTGTTCCATCAGGAAGCAAGGCCAGTTCTTCGGCCATCTGCTCCCGATTGAGATAAGGAACCCCGACTTCCACCAAGTCCATGCCGCATTCCCTGTGCAAAAAACGGGCTAGGGGAAGTTCAAGTTGGGATTCCGGCAGCAAGAAGATGCGCTTTCCTGCCAGAACCTCTCGATGGGGGGCGAGGGCGATCCGGGCCCGGGCTTCGAGAGGATCGAGCACGGCCCGAACGCTGGCTTCCGGACAATGGAAGTCGGCTGCGGCAGCTTCCATCCAGCGCCTGCTGCCCTCGGCGCCGAGGGGGAACGGTGCCTTGAGCACCGTGGCACCCCGATCACGCAGCAACCGTGCGGTCTCTGTGAGGAAAGGCTGTGTCAGCAGCACCGTGGTACCGGAACCCACCGGTGGCAGCTCGGAAGACTGGCGCGGCGGGAGACTGCGCACGCTCTCGATGCCGAGTTTTGAGAAGAGGTGGATCAGGCGATCCTCCACGGCATCAGCCAATGTGCCCACCAGGAGAAGCTGACGGGACTCGCTGGCCGGCAGCAGAGGCACGAGGGCTGCCAGCGCCCCGTCTTCCCCCTGGGTGAAGGTGGTTTCGATACCACTCCCGGAATAATTCACAACCCGAACGCGCCCCTGAAGCTCTTCATTGAGGCGTTCGGCGGCTCGGGCCAGATCCAGCTTGATGACCTCGCTGGGACAGGACCCCACCAGAAAAAGCGTGCGGATTTCTGGGCGCCGCATTAGAAGTTCCCGGGCAACGCGGTCGAGTTCGTCGTGGGCGTCAGCCAGTCCGGCAAGATCACGCTCACTGAGAATGGCCGTGCCGAAGCGAGGTTCGGCAAAGATCATCACTCCGGCGGCGCTCTGGATCAGGTGGGCGCAGGTGCGTGATCCCACAACCAGAAAAAAAGCATCGGGCATGCGGCGGTGCAGCCACACGATCGATGTCAGGCCGCAGAACACCTCCCGAGGCCCAGACTCCTTGAGAAGATTGGCGCTCATGACGTCTGCGTCCACAGGTACTGGTCTCACCATGACGCTGGAAACTCAAAAGGAGCCAACTCCCTGAAACTCTTTGGGATCGTCACGGTCCACATCTGGAAATCTGACTACATTTCGACCGTCGATCAGACGATTTCATGGCTTCACTGCGTGTTCTCCCTGCCGTTCTGGCTCTCGGCCTTGCCCTCGCTGCCTGCCAATCCGCTGAAAAGAAAGCGGCTACGGATGAAGTGAAGGTGGCCAAAGGTGTTGAGGCGGTTTGTGCCGCTCAGGCTGATGTTGATGCAGCCGTGATCGCCGTCAATGCACTCACACCGGAGTCAACCGTTGCTGATGCTGAGAAAGCAGGCAAAAAGCTCAATAACGCACTGTCTTCACTCAACAAAGCTGAGGATCAGCTTGCCAAGGCGGAAGTGAAGGAATACCGCGATCAAGTGGAACTCTTCCGTCAAGCGGTCGACGACGTCAGTAAAAACAAAGATCTCACCCTTGCCGAAGCCGCCGAACAGTTGAAAGGCAAAGCCGCACCCGTGGTGGCCGCTCGCGAACAACTGGCTGCGACCACCGTTTGCGTGGCTGTGGAAGAAGACACCAAAGCCGAGGACTCCATGAAGGAGGACTCCATGAAGGATGACACCCAGAAAGATGACGCCAAGTAAGACGATTCCATGAAGCAGGGCGCCGATCAGGATCCCTCTTCAACGCGCAGCGTCGTTCAGAGGCGACGGCGGAAGCGATCGTCGCCGTAGCTTCCGCCCGATGTGGCGTTGGAATCATCGATTTTCGTGAGCCGCCACACGTTTCGGCTCACACGCTTGGCGCACAGCCCACCGCGCTCCACCTGCTCGGTCCCAGGCCGGGCACCAAGCAGAAATCCCACTTCCGCAGTGCTCAGCGGAGCACCTGTTTCCAGAGCGAGTGCTGTGAGCTCGAGCCGCTGCCGCAAGTGCTGAAGGGTTTGGCCTTTGTCGTGATTTTGGGATTGCAGCCAAGGCAATTCTCCGTGCCCCTCCCCGGCTAAACGCTGCATTAGGCCGTAGCTCACTAGTCCAAGTGCCTGTTCGGCATTCAGCTCAGTGACTGACTGTTCTTCGTTCAGGCGGGGCTCCGGCGCAGACGTCATCAATCCTGATGCAGTTGGGCTGAAGGTATCGGCTTGTCTGAACAGCGCAAGCGCAATCCAAAGAAGCCCACTCGGCTTCCGGTAATATCCGCGCCATGAATCGTTTCGCCGGCTTCGATGCCAGGGAGCGGCGCGTTGGCGGCAGCGCCCTCGTCACCGGTACAGAGGTCCAACCCTCTGCGAGCGGAGCCAGCTGTGTTGTCACCACCGACTCTGAATCGTCGCGCTTGACCCGGCGTAATAGCCACGTGCAGTCGATCGAATTGCGCACGCACGTGTTCATCGACTCTCTCCAGCCTCAACTGGCTGCCTATATGGGGTCAGTGAGTCAGGGATTTCTTCCCATTCCAGGGGATGCCTGTTTGTGGATGGAAGTGTCTCCTGGAATGGCCGTTCACCGTGTCACTGACATCGCCCTAAAGGCCAGCAATGTGCGGCTGGGCCAGATGGTGGTGGAACGGGCGTTCGGCTCGATGGCTCTTTACCACCGTGATCAGAGCACGGTGCTCCACTCCGGAGATGTGGTGCTCGAGGCGATTGGCAGTTCTATCGACCAGCGCAGTCCTGCTGAAGTGAGCTGGACTGAAGTGATCCGTGCCATCACGCCTGACCATGCGGTGCTGATCAATCGCCAGAACCGCCGGGGTTCGATGATCGAGGCGGGGATGAGCATGTTCATCCTCGAGACCGAGCCGGCTGGTTACGTGCTCATCGCTGCGAATGAAGCCGAGAAGTCATCCAACATCACACTGGTTGATGTGAAGGCGGTTGGTGCTTTCGGACGGCTCACCCTTGCGGGTCGAGAAGGGGATGTTGAAGAGGCTGCAGCCGCCGCGATGCGCGCCATCGACCAAGTGAATCAGCGAACAAGATTGCGCTAATTCAGTCCAGTTGAAGGCGTCGTCGCAGTCCTGCCGCCAGGTTGCGTGCTGCTTTCCCGCGGCTGCCCAGTCTCGATAGCTGGGACGCATTGAGTTGGCCGTAACTGCAGCCTGCCTCCCGCACCCAGAACAGGGATTCAATCCCTCCACCTGGATAGGCAGGGGCATGAAGCAGCTCACCCCAACAGAATCCCTCCGCTTCCTCGTCACAGTTGCCTTCAGGTGAGCAGAGCACCATGGCGCTGCGGAAGCAGGCGCTTCGGTAGGGACTGTCGGCCATGGCGGCGAGAAGGCGTTCCAGCTTGTCGTGGTCCGATGCTGCGAACCTCGCCGTGTAGAGCCCCGGAGCACCGTCAAGAGCATCGATTTCCAGGCCGGAATCGTCAGCAAGCGCCCAGCAGCCTGTGCGTTCCGCTGCGGCTCGTGCTTTCAACCGAGCGTTTTCGAGGTATGAGCTGCCTGTTTCCTCAACATCAAGATCGGAGGGTTGGCGACAGACGTCGACATCGATCGGGCCGAGCATGGCTTCAATCTCGGCAACCTTGTGTGGATTGCCACTGGCGATGATCAGCCTGCGCAAGGCACCGTCCTAAGAGCGTTCCATTGTGTGGGATCAAGGGCGCATCGCGGCAACGGTTTTGGCATGACGCTTTGTAAACAAAGACTTTGTGAGGCGCTGGCAACCCAATGTGTTCGAGCGCTCACCGGAGCAGCAGCAGTGGTTCGCATCAGTGATGGCAAGGGTCATTAGCTGGCCTTATGAAGTTCACTATGGACAGTGATCTCGAGAGGTCTCTGAATCGCTTGACGGCCAGGCCTCTGGCAGAGCAGTCTCGGCGGCGAACATCCTCCTCCTTTCTCGGTAGGCAATGGCTAACGAAACCATGGGCATCGCTCTCGGCATGATCGAGACCCGCGGCCTCGTCCCCGCGATCGAAGCTGCTGACGCCATGACCAAGGCCGCCGAAGTGCGCCTGATCGGTCGTGAGTTCGTCGGTGGCGGTTACGTCACCGTGCTCGTGCGCGGCGAGACCGGTGCAGTGAACGCTGCAGTGCGCGCTGGCGCCGATGCCTGTGAGCGTGTGGGCGACGGCCTTGTTGCTGCTCACATCATTGCTCGCCCCCACCGCGAAGTGGAGCCTGCACTGGGCAACGGCAACTTCCTTGGTCAGAAGGACTGAGATCAGTTGATCCTCTAAATCAGAGGTTCGCCTGTTCAACACCCCCTTCACCGACTTAACGGAGTTTTCTCATGAGCAAGAAGTACGACGCCGGGGTCAAGGAGTACAGAGACACTTACTGGACTCCCGATTACGTTCCCCTCGACACCGACCTGCTGGCCTGCTTCAAGTGCACCGGCCAGGAAGGTGTGCCCAAGGAAGAAGTTGCCGCTGCTGTGGCTGCTGAATCCTCAACCGGCACCTGGTCCACTGTGTGGTCCGAGCTCCTCACCGACCTCGACTTCTACAAGGGCCGCTGCTACCGCATCGAAGACGTCCCTGGTGACAAGGAGTCGTTCTATGCCTTCATCGCTTACCCCCTCGACCTGTTCGAAGAGGGTTCCATCACCAACGTTCTGACCTCCCTGGTCGGCAACGTGTTCGGTTTCAAGGCCCTGCGTCACCTCCGTCTGGAAGACATCCGCTTCCCGATGGCGTTCATCAAGAGCTGCTACGGCCCGCCGAACGGCATCCAGGTCGAGCGCGACCGGATGAACAAGTACGGCCGTCCCCTGCTGGGTTGCACCATCAAGCCGAAGCTCGGCCTGAGCGGCAAGAACTACGGCCGTGTGGTCTATGAGTGCCTGCGTGGCGGTCTGGACTTCACCAAGGACGACGAGAACATCAACTCCCAGCCCTTCCAGCGTTGGCAGAACCGCTTCGAATTCGTTGCGGAAGCCATCAAGCTGTCCGAGCAGGAGACCGGTGAGCGCAAGGGTCACTACCTCAACGTGACCGCCAACACTCCCGAAGAGATGTATGAGCGCGCTGAGTTCGCCAAGGAACTCGGCATGCCGATCATCATGCACGACTTCATCACCGGTGGCTTCACGGCCAACACCGGTCTGTCGAAGTGGTGCCGCAAGAACGGCATGTTGCTGCACATCCACCGCGCCATGCACGCGGTGATCGACCGTCACCCCAAGCACGGCATCCACTTCCGCGTTCTCGCGAAGTGTCTGCGTCTGTCCGGTGGTGACCAGCTCCACACCGGCACCGTGGTCGGAAAGCTGGAAGGTGATCGTCAGACCACCCTCGGCTATATCGACCAGCTGCGCGAATCCTTCGTGCCCGAAGACCGCAGCCGCGGCAACTTCTTCGATCAGGACTGGGGTTCCATGCCTGGCGTGTTCGCCGTTGCTTCCGGCGGTATCCACGTCTGGCACATGCCCGCCCTGGTCACCATCTTCGGCGACGACTCCGTTCTGCAGTTCGGTGGTGGTACCCACGGTCACCCCTGGGGTTCCGCTGCAGGTGCTGCGGCCAACCGCGTGGCCCTCGAGGCCTGCGTCAAGGCCCGCAACGCCGGCCGTCATCTCGAGAAAGAGAGCCGCGACATCCTTATGGAAGCCGGCAAGCACAGCCCCGAGCTGGCTATCGCCCTCGAGACCTGGAAGGAGATCAAGTTCGAGTTCGACACCGTCGACAAGCTCGACGTTCAGAACTGATCGTCTCTTTGGCCGGTTGATGCAACCGGCCCAACATTTTTCTAACTACCAGGATCCCCATGCCTTTCCAGAGCACCGTGGGTGACTATCAAACAGTCGCCACCCTGGAGACCTTCGGCTTTCTTCCGCCGATGACCCAGGACGAGATCTACGACCAGATCGCGTACATCATTGCCCAGGGTTGGAGCCCGCTCGTCGAGCACGTCCACCCCAGCAATTCCATGGCCACCTATTGGTCCTATTGGAAGCTCCCCTTCTTCGGTGAGAAGGACCTCAACGTTGTTGTGAGTGAGCTCGAGGCTTGCCACCGCGCTTACCCCGACCACCACGTGCGCATCGTCGGTTACGACGCCTACACCCAGAGCCAGGGTGCCTGCTTCGTGGTTTTCGAAGGACGCTGATCCTTCGACCCTTTGGTTCCGAGCCCTGACTTGATCAGGGCTCAAGCTTTTTTCGGAGGGGCAGGTGCCCCTTCACTTCACGACGACACCCACGGGCGGACATGGCAAGACTTTCCAGTCGCGAACTCGCACTTGAGCGCCGCAAGGCGCTGACCACCTCCGGCAAGAAGTCCTCTGTGGCTGCAGGCGATGGCGCGAATCGCGTGCGTACTGCCGCTGATGCCCGTCCAACCCGCACGGACGCTGCTGCCGCCGTTGAGCCCACGGCTCCAGCTGCTGCCGCTCCTGCGAAATCCTCGGTGTCGTTCACCCCAGCATCTCCTTCCCGCCATTCCCAGGTGAAGCCCCAGCGTCATCCCAGCCGGGATCTCGTGCTCGCCCGTCGTGAGGCCCTGTCCCGCCGCGGCAAGATCGCCGACACCAGCCGCGACCGCAACCGCGCTGACGTTGCCCGTCAGACTCAACCAGCGCAAGCCGTTCCAGCTGCCGAACCCACCAAGAGTTGCGGCTGTGGTGGTCAGCGTGCTGCTGAGAAGACTGCATTGAGCGTTCCCGCACCCAAGCTGTCAGCCCGGACCGAGCGTCGCTCTGCAACCCCCAAGCGTCGTGCCATCGAGAACCCCAGCCGCGCGCTGGTGTTGGCACGCCGCGAGGCGATGTCGAAGCACGGCAAAACCGCTGGTAAGCAACCCACCAGTGCCGCTGCTGTGGCCCGTCAGGCCAACCCCGACCTCACCAGCCGTGAGTTGGCTCAACAAGTGCGTGAGCTTCGGGCGAAAGCCGGCGCCCGTAATAAGCAGAGCGCTGGGGTGACCCGGCCCACTGGACCCAACCGTCACGGAGCCAAGCAAGCGGCTGCCGCTGATGCCCACTGGAAGGTCGGTGAGAGCACCACGAGTTCTGGCCAAACTGTCACCGGCACTCAGGCCAACCGTTCGGTGAAGACCACCGGTAACGAGGCCAGCACCTGCCGCTCGATCACGGGCACCGAATATCTGGGCGCCGAAGTGTTCCAGACGTTCTGTCAGCAGGCACCTGAGCCCACCACCCCCGCCAAGGTTCGTATCACCGCCACCAGCCATGGCAACCGCGTCACCGGCAACGAAGTCGGTCGTTCGGAAAAAGTCACTGGCGACGAGCCCGGCACCTGCAAGAACGTGACCGGCACCGAGTACATCTCTGCCAACCAGTCCGCCGCCTATTGCGGTAGCGGTGTGACGTCCCCGCGCAAGGTGGGCCACAGCCTCACCGAACAGGGACGTCCTGTGAGTGGTGTGATGGTGGGTCGCTCCGCCAGCGTCACCGGCGATGAAGCCGGGTCTGGCCGCAGCCTCACCGGTGATCAATATCTTGGTTCAGATCCTTTGCCCGATGGTCGGCCTGCCGCCAAGGTGGGCCTGTCTGGAACCCTGTCTGGTACCGGCGTCACAGGCACCATGGTGGGTCGTTCGGCCCAGGTCACTGGTGATGAATTTGGCTCCTGCCATCGCGTCACCGGCGATCAATACATCAGTGCTGAACAGGTCAATGCCTTCTGTGGCGGCAAGCCTGAGCCGGAAGCCGCCAAGGTCGGTTTCAGCATCACCAACCGCAATCAGGTGGTGAGTGGCACCCGCACCGGTCGTTCTGAACGGGTCACCGGCGATGAGCCCGGCAGCTGTCAGGCCGTCACTGGTACTCCCTATGCAGGTCTCGAGCAGGCTGGTCAGCACTGCGGTACTCCTGCTGTGCAGGCCATTCGCGAACGCACGCCTGTGCGCCCCGGCACGCCGTCTGCCGCCATGACAGGCATTCAGCCCGGTGTGGGTGGTGTGATGACGGGCGATGAAAAAGGAGCCTGCGAAGCCATTACCGGTACCCCTTATGTGGGCGCAGATCAGCTGGCCACAGCTTGCGGTAATGACGCTCCCGCTGGAACTGAAAGCCACGGTCAATCCCCTGAGGGTGCAGCCTGGACCCGCTTCAGTGTGATGTCTCCCGCTCGCGCCGCTCAGCAGCAGCGTGATTCCCGTGGTGCGGTCACCGGCACGTCCTATGAGCAGGGCAATCGCATTACCGGCCCTTTTGACATGGCCGGTGGCAAGGTCACCGGCACCGAGCAGTTCCGTTTCGACAATCGCGAATTCCAGCGTCGTCAGTTCCAACCCACCGTGGCGGTGGTGAGCGAACCGGACGAAAAGCCCGCCTCCCGCGTCACCGGCGAGGGATCTTCCACCAAGATCACTGGTGATGACTGGGATCGTGGTGAGCATGTCACCGGAACTGAGGGTGCCTCGGCTCGCCGGCGTAACCCAACCCGTCCCGGCCCGATGAGCGCCATGGCTCCCTACGAGCGCAAGCGCAATCAGGAGAACGAATGGCCTGTCAGCCGTGTGACTGGTTCCAGTGGCAACACGGAAAAGGGTTCCCTGATCACCGTCTCCGGCGGCGCAAGGGGCTGATCCGCTGATGGTTCGCTCCATGCCATTTCGCGGCGGGCGACCTCAGGCGCCCACGGCTCCGACTCGGCGTCAGCTGGCTTCCCAAGAAGGTTCGGCGTCGACATCCACCGGGGCCTCGATTCCCTTAACCCGCTCGGCGACGCGTTCCTCGGCTCTGCAGCGCCGTCAAGCCCTCACCACTGCCGGTAAGGCCGCTGTTGTGAATTCAGGATCCGTCACTGCTGGACGGGTTCGTAATCAGCAAGATCGCCCTGCACGCTCGAGTCAACAGCCCTCTTGGGTGAAAAAGTCGTCTCAGTCGACGTCAACACCTGTCAATCTCAGCCGCTCCTCCCTTCCTTGGACTGTTGAGGTTCACCCCCTAACGGATCAACAGCTCAACGATCAGCTTCAGTCTTACGAACATGAGGTGAAAGGCAGGTTTGATCGAATCGTTCCTGTGCTCAAACAGGTCTCGGTTCTGCAGCATGAGCCTGATTTCATCACGCAGGCGCAACGACTGGCGCGGTCGGAACTCGGCTTTGATCTGCCTGATCACATCCTTGAACAGTCCTGGGTTCGTCCCTTGGACATGAGAGCACTGTTTGCTTGGTGCGTTTTTCAATCCCACCAGCAGTTCAGTGATCACTTCTTTCAGGAAGATCCTCTTCATGGCGCCGCTGGGAGTGCCAATGCAGAAGCATTTGAGGCTTTTCTGCTCGAGTGCGGATTCCATTTACTGGATGTTTCTCCCTGCGCAGACGGCCGATTGGCTCACACCATTGCCTATGCACTGCGCATTCCCTTCAGTGCAGTGCGCCGGCGTTCCCATGCCGGTGCGATGTTCGATGTTGAAAACACCGTGAATCGGTGGGTCAAGACTGAGCATCGCCGCTTTCGTGAGCAGGTTCCCAATGAAGCGCATGCCGACACGCGTTATCTGAAAGTGGTGGCTTACCACTTCAGTTCCGTTGATCCTTTGCACCAAGGCTGTGCAGCCCACGGCAGCGATGATTCCCTGGCGGCATCTTCCGGACTTCGTCGCTTACTTGATTTCAAAGAGGCCGTGGAAAACAGCTTCTGTTGCGGCGCATCCGTTGATCTGCTCCTGATCGGTCTTGATACCGATACAGATGCGATCCGTGTGCATGTTCCCGATCAGTCAGGCGAGATTCGACTTGATCAATGGCTGTGTGCCAAAGCCCTTTACGACAGCACGGTGTCCATGACACCGCAGCAGGCCCATGAAGCCGTTGAGGCTTCTGTGAAAACCCACGTGGCTTCAGCTCCCGCGGCTGGCATGGTGCGCTTTATCTCCCGTTTGCTGATGAACAACTTCTCCCAGCAGGACTATGTTCGCTCTCAGCATCGAGGACCTTATCCCGATGCGGGGCATGCCGAGCGATTCATCGGTGTTGGGATTGGTTTCAAGGAAGTTCATCTTCGTAATCTCACTTACTTTGCGCACCTGGACACGGTTGAACAGGGGGCTCCAGATCTGGATGTGGGAGTGAAAATTTTCAAGGGTTTGAATGTATCCCGCGACCTCCCTATCCCTGTTGTGGTGCGTTTCGATTATTCAGGAAAAGTTCCCGGTGCCCGCGACCGGGCGATTGCTGACTGCCATCGCATCCAATCGGCGATCCACGATCGCTATTCCCCTTTGGTGAGCCAGGGTTTGTTGCATACCCTGCTGACCGTTCGCGACCGCGATCAGCCCCATTCCGCTGTTGTGGTTGGTTCAACCCTTGATCCAGTTCAACAGGAGGCTCACTGATCATGTTGATCGTCAAGGTCATCAAGCCGCTCGTGTCCACCAATCGGATTCCGGATTTCGAGCACAAGCATCTTCAAGTCGTGCAAGACGGCAGTACAAAGAAAGTTGCGGTGGATGCGGTCGGTGCCAAACCAGGCGACTGGGTGATCTGCGTGAGCAGTTCGGCTGCTCGTGAAGCTGCAGGCAGCAAGTCTTATCCCAGCGATCTCACGATTGTGGGAATCATCGACCACTGGGAACCAGACCCTCCCAAGTCTCCGGCAACCCCGTCAGCTCCGACGACGCCATCGACGCCCGCACCACCATCAGCGCCTCCAGGGAATTCCTCGGGAGGTCAGAGCGCCTAATGGAAATCATGCAGGTGATGGGAACACTGGTGTGCAGCTTCCGCGTGGCGGGACTGGACCACATGCACCTGCGTGTTTTGCGCAATTCCAAGGGCAAGAAATTGGTGGCAGTGGATCCTGTGGGTGCCCGTGAGGGCAACTGGGTGTTCACCGCCAGTGGTTCCGCAGCCCGGCATGCCTGCCCGGACAACAAGGTTCTCACCGATCTCACGATCGGCGGCATTATCGATTTCTGGAATCCGGACGGATAGGGAGTCTTCCCTCTCTCCTCCGTTTCCGTTCCGCTTCCACACCGCGAATTCCATGGCTACCCCTTCTTCTTCCCCTCGTCGTCGCACCACTCGCAGCAGTGCTGCTGCGAACAAGACTGTTGATGTGAAGCCGGTGGCCGCCTCTGCCCCCGCTGCTGCCGCTCCCGCTTCAGCAGCTCCCGCCTCAGCAGCTCCCGCTGCAAGCACCATTCCAGCGGCATCGTCTGGTTCATCATCCAGTGGGTCAGCGGCCTCCCGTTCTTCCGCTGGTCGTTCCTCGACAACGACCCGTCGCTCCACGACCAGCAACCGTGCAGCCGCTGGATCCGGCGGGAGAGGCAGCGTGGCGAAGCCTGGCCCGGCGTCTCCTGCTCCAGCGGCTCAGCCCGTGCAGGGAATCGCTTTGGGGATGATTGAAACGCGGGGCATGGTTCCTGCGATCGAAGCGGCAGATGCGATGACGAAGGCTGCTGAAGTCACCCTGATCAGTCGTGAGTACGTCGGGGGCGGCTATGTGACCGTGATGGTGCGTGGAGAAACCGGTGCAGTGAATGCCTCCGTTCGTGCGGGTGCTGACGCCTGTGAGCGTGTTGGAGATGGTCTGGTGGCTGCTCATATCATCGCCAGGCCTCACCAGGAAGTTGAACCCGCTCTGATTCCCACCCATGTGCGTCGACGGGGTTGAACCGGGGGCCCACTCCCCAACATTTCAGGGTAGATTCCCCGGCCAACACGCCCTACGTAGATCGCTACGGTCTCGTTGCCTTTGACTTCAGCACTGACGCTGCCACTTCAGACCGCCTGGCTCATTCCCCTCTACGGGTTGGCCGGGATGCTCGTGTCACTTCCCTGGGCTTTCGGCTGGTTCCGTCGGGATGCCCACAAACCCCCTGCGTATCTCAACATCCTGTTGACGCTGATTGCGGTGGTCCATGGCAGCCTGGTACTCAGGGACGTGATGCTCACTGGGCCTGCCTTGATCCAGGTGCCCTGGCTCTCAGTTGCTGATCTCGATCTCGAAATCAGTTTTAGCCTTTCACTCACCAATGTCTCCGCGCTCGAGCTGATTACTGGCTTGAGCCTCTTGTCCCAGATTTATTCACTTGGATACATGGACAAAGAATGGGCTTTGGCTCGGTTCTTTGCGCTTCTTGGCTTTTTCGAAGGGGCCATGTCTGGTGTCGTCCTCAGTGACTCCCTCTTTCAGAGTTATTTCCTGTTGGAAATGTTGACTCTGTCAACTTATTTGCTCGTTGGTTTTTGGTATGCACAGCCACTGGTTGTGACTGCGGCACGTGATGCATTTCTAACCAAAAGAGTTGGAGATGTGCTGCTTTTGATGAGTGTTGTGGCGGTCACGGCATGGTCGGGTGTGACGAGCTTTGAGGACCTTTACACCTGGTCTGCACAGAAGACACTCCTCCCACTCTCCGCAACTCTCCTCGGACTGGGCCTGATTGCTGGACCCACTGGAAAGTGTGCGCAATTCCCCATGCACCTTTGGTTGGATGAGGCGATGGAGGGTCCGAATCCAGCCTCCATTCTTCGTAATTCCGTGGTGGTGACCTGCGGAGCCATCGTTCTGCTGAAGGTGATGCCACTTCTCCAGAATGCACCTGTCACTTTGGTGGTTCTCCAGGTCATTGGCGTGATCAGCGCGATTGGCGGTTCGCTGGTGTCAATTGCTCAGGTGGATATCAAGCGCACACTCTCGTATTCCACAACCGCCTACCTGGGGCTTGTTTTTATTGCCATTTCCCTCCAGGTTCCTGTCCTGGCATTGCTTCTTCTCTATGCGCATGCGGTGTCGAAAGCACTGCTCTCGATGAGCGTTGGGGGAGTGATTGCTTCGACCAATTGTCAAGACATCACCGAACTCGGTGGATTGGCCAGTCGTATGCCAGCGACAACAGGTTCATTTCTGATCGGAGGTGCTGGACTCGTTGGCTTGTTGCCTTTGGGCGGCTTTCTCTGCCTTGCTCAGGCAGTGGAGTTGATTGGCGCTCGGGGAGTGATTTTCGTACCTGTTTTCCTGGCAACGAATGTTCTCACGGCTCTGAATCTCACCCGGGTGTTCAGGCAGGTGTTTTTAGGCCAGTCACTTGCAAAAACCAGGCGAGCTGCTGAGGTGAATTGGTTGATGGCACTACCCATGGTGGCGCTGTCTGTGATCGTGCTCTTAACCCCGCTTCTGCTCATTCGATTGGAATCTCTTGATGGGCTGTTGGCTTTCCCCTGGTGGGCTGCTGCGCTTGTGGTGATCAGTGGAATGGTCGGTCTTCTGGTTGGTGCTTTGATTCCGTTGAACAAGGCATGGTCTCGATCGCTCAACCCCCTGTTGCGTTGGTGCCAGGATTTGTTCGAAAACGACTTCTACACAGAACGCTTCTACAGGGTCACGATCGTGAATGTTGTGGCAAGCTTCGCGCGCTTGGCTGGTTGGTTTGATCGCAATGTTGTTGATGGAATCCTTCACGGCTTGGCTAGATTCTCCCTCCAGTCAGCTGAAGGACTCAAACTGAGCATCAGTGGTCAGACGCAATCGTATGTACTCACCGTGATTGCGGCGATCGTGATTCTCTTGTCTTCTTTGAGTTGGATTTTGAACTGAGGGTGCCATGCTGACGATTCTTCTTTTAATTCCATTTCTCGGAGCGCTGGTGATCAGTGTTCTCCCGTCTGATGAGTCCGGGAGGAACCGGTCTCTCGCGCTCCTCACCCTTGCTGTTCAGTGTGTCGTTAGCTTTGCCTTATTGATTCCCTTCCAGGCATCAGAGACTGGTCAGCAGCTTGTTGACAGTGTGCCTTGGCTCCCAGTGGTCGGTCTTGATTTCAGCCTTGGTGTGGATGGACTGTCTTTACCCCTGGTGTTGATGAATGCGGTTCTCTGTTTGGTTGCCGCTTTGGCATCGCGTTCTGTAGAGAATCGTTCCAGGCTTTATTTTTCTTTGATTTTGGTGATCAGTGGTGCTGTTAATGGAGCGTTCCTGGCGCAAAATTTACTGCTGTTCTTTATCTTTTACGAGCTGGAATTGATTCCTTTGTGGCTCCTGATCGCTATCTGGGGAGGTGCGAATCGAGCCTATGCCTCAACCAAGTTCCTGATTATCACAGCTGTTTCAGGAGTCTTGATTCTTGGCGCTTTCCTGGGCATCGCCTTGGTCACAGGGACGGCAGATTTTGGCGTCAGCCCCATCCTTGCTGGCCAGATGAGCCTCGTGACGCAGCTCGTTCTGATGGGTGCGCTCTTGATCGGGTTTGGCATCAAGATCCCGCTGTTTCCTTTTCACACCTGGCTGCCTGACGCTCACACCGAGGCATCAACCCCTGTTTCTGTGTTGCTCGCAGGGGTCCTCCTCAAGTTGGGCACCTACGGCCTCCTGCGTTTCTGTCTGGGGCTCTTCCCCGAAGCTTGGTCGTATGCAGCCCCATGGCTCGCGGGCTGGGCAGCGATCTCGGTGTTGTACGGATCTCTCGCTGCGATTGCGCAAACAGATATGAAACGCATGGTGGCTTATAGCTCTGTTGGACACATGGGGTATGTGTTGCTTGCGGCCGCTGCAGCAACACCCATGGCCATCATGGGTGCTCTTTTCCAGATGGTGAGTCATGGCCTGATCTCTGCTGTGTTGTTTCTGGCGGTTGGGGTTGTTTATGAACGAACGGGAACTCGCGATCTCAATGTTCTTCGAGGGCTGTTGAACCCACAGAGAGGCTTGCCCCTTACAGGGACACTCATGATTATTGGCGTGATGGCCAGTGCGGGGATTCCTGGAATGGCAGGCTTCATCTCTGAGTTTTTGATCTTCAAGGGAAGTTTCGAGCCTTTCCCTCTGGCGACTCTGCTGTCGATGATTGGTTCTGGTCTCACTGCCGTTTACTTCCTTCTGCTTGTGAATCGCGCCTTCTTTGGGCGGCTTGCCACGGCTTCTGGCGGCACACCCAATCCGTCGATTCTCAGTAAGGTTTCCTTCGGGCAGCAGATCCCTGGTCTGTCGATGTCCGTGCTGATTCTTATCCTTGGTTTGGCCCCCCATCTCCTTGTGGGACTGAGCCAGGCAGCCACCACCCAGCTCAGCGAACTTGCCGCGCTGGTCCCTTCTGGAGGACTCGCATGACCACCACAGTTCAGCCGTTGCTCCAAAATGCGGCCCAGGGCCTTCCTGAGCAGGACGAGCTCGTTCGCCGTCTGTTGTCCGATAGTCCTCTTCTTGCTGACACCTCAGATCACTTGCTGCAGGTGGTCAATGTGCTGGAGAGTTATGGCCTTGTTCTTGATGCTTATAGTCGCAATCTGATTCACCAGGGAAAGACTCAGCTTCTGAATCCTTTCCCTGTGATGCGGTTTTTCCACGAAGGTTTTTCTGTTGAGCGTCTTTGGGAGCATCTTCTTGGAGACCGCATTAATTTTGAATACGCTGAATATTGCCAAAAAGCAATGTTTTGGCACGGCACCGGTGGAATGGATGCCTATTTCGATACGGATGAATTTGAGAATGCCTGTCAACAGGTAATTCGTTTGCGCAGTCGTCGCGATCCTCTGCTGCGACTTGTGAATGCTCTTTATCCAGGATTCGCGCCAGAAGCGATCCGTTCAATGACAACGATTTATGCCCTTGGCCTGTTCTGGCGGGTCATGAGTGATGTGTTTATTGATCTTGCCCGTCGCTATCGAATCGGCGAAGTTGCCTGTGTTCTCGATGTTGTGCATCACATCCGCGATGGACTTGTTGCTGCAGCCGGAAACCCAATCACCTATGAAGTGACTCTAGGGAAAGAGTCTGTGTGGCTTCTGCCTCCAAAAGCAGGGCTGACGTTCCTTGTGGATGTGGCGGTCCCTTATGTGGAGGCTGTCTTTTTTCGTGGCATGCCTTTTCTTGGAACGGTTTCCTACAACGCACAAGCGCGTCAGATTTCCCCTGATCAAAGTCAATTCAAATACGGCGCGTTGTACGCCGACCCCGTTCCCAGCATGGGTGCTGGCATTCCGCCAAGCCTTTGCATGCAGGACATGTTCCGCAATCTTCCTGACGAGCTGAGTTCCTGGTACGAATCCCATGGCCGCTCCGATGCTGACGTGCATGTGCAGATCTGTGTGAGTTTTCAGAAATCCATGTTCTGCGTCACGAACGCAGCCATTGCAGGCACCATGCCCCATCCTCTTGATAGTGAAGATCCCAGTCACCAGGAGGCGAACAGGGCCTATGCAGAGGCCTGGGCCGGTCGTTTGATGGGATGCCAGCGAGGGGCTCTCCTTTAGCTTTCTCCCAGTTGGTTTGATACTGGGATGGATCAGTGGAGCGAGCGTCAGCGTCCGGTTTGTTTGGAGAAGCGCTTCGAGTTCTCAACCTACGGCGACACAAGGGATTTTCTTGATCGGCTTGGTCATTTGAGTGAAGCTCAAGATCGTTTCCCCGATCTCAGTTTCGGCAAAACCTATGTGAACGTAACCCTGCGTCCTGCGAGTGACGATGTTGATGCAGCATTGACAGCTGATGACCATACATTCGCCCAACACATCGATGAGCTCATTGATTGATCTCGCAGCTTCTTTTGAGTCTTCCGGTGTCGCCGATGTGCTGCAGGGTCTTGACGAGGAGTTGATCGGTCTACGTCCGGTTAAGACCCGCATTCGTGAGATCGCCGCACTTTTGCTTGTTGATCAGGCTCGACGTCAACTCGACCTTGTGAGCACCGCCCCCAGTCTGCACATGTCCTTCACCGGGCAGCCGGGCACTGGCAAAACAACGGTGGCTCTTCGCATGTCATTGATCCTGCATCGTTTGGGTTATCTCAGGAAAGGGCATGTCGTGACTGTCACGCGTGATGATTTGGTGGGGCAATACGTTGGCCATACAGCGCCTAAAACAAAAGAGATGATCAAGAGAGCCCATGGAGGTGTTCTTTTTATTGACGAGGCTTATTACCTTTACAAGCCTGGCAATGAGCGGGATTACGGGGGTGAAGCGATTGAAATTCTCTTGCAGGAGATGGAGTCTCAGCGCAATGATTTTGTGGTGATTTTTGCTGGCTATAAAGATAAAATGGATGATTTTTATTTATCCAATCCCGGTTTGTCGTCCCGTGTAGCGCACCATATTGATTTTCCGGACTACACCGAGTCTGAGTTGCTGCAAATCACCACCTTGCTGCTTCATCAGCAGAACTATGAATTCAGTGCTGATGCCGTCGATGCCTTTCGGGCTTACATCGCCAGGCGTCGTCAGCTGCCTTTTTTCGCGAATGCCCGATCCATGCGCAACGCAGTGGATCGCCTACGCCTGAGGCAAGCCAATCGCCTCTTCTCGCAGATGCACACCCCTGTTCAACGGACGGACCTTGTCACGATTGAAGCTGGCGATGTTTTGTCCAGCCGTGTTTTTCAGGGCGTGGTGGAGGGAGCGGATCCCTCCATTCCCCTCACGGAGTCGCCCACGTTGTCTTGAGGAGCCCAGTCAGGTGGCGCTGGCCTGCTCGAGATCACGCCTGATTAATGCCATGAGGTACGAAGGCGCCTTGTAGCGGCCTGGAAGGCAGCGGTTGAGGGTCTCAAGGTGTCCCCAACACACCGTCCTCTCGATCTCTTTCACTTCGCGCCCTTCCTTCAGGAGTCTTCGTAAAGCCTTGCAGTACAAGGGGTAACCCGCTTCCAGTTCGCCGATGGTCAGCTTTGCCTGGGGCATGAGGGTTGCTCGGGTGCAACCCTCAACCTATGAAACCGTCGGTCAGCTGTTGGGTCCAAGGCCGGCGAGGTGAAGCGCCAGTTGGCTGCCGTGCGCCTCGGCGATCGCTTCGATGGTTGCAATCGGATCCTGCAACCAGCGAGCCACCTGCAGCATGGCCTTGAGGTCGAGGGGTTGCGCCATCGAAGGGTCGCTCGTACCGCTCAACCGGCATAACGTCATCCGCTCAACGCCTTGTTCCTCCAGCCAGAGTCGCAGTGGGAGGCTCAGTTGACGGTTGCAGGCTTCGATCCAGAGATCCCAGTCAGCTCCAACGTTCTCCCCTTGCTCGAGAGGAATCTGCAGGCTGATTTGCAAGCTTTCACTGGGATCGAGCAGGGTGACGCTGGCTCGGTGGGGGGTGAGTGCTGAATACAGACGCTGCCAGCCGTGATCCACAAGTGATCGGGTCGCTTCCTCGCGCGCTTGCAGCCAAGGGATCAAACGCTCAGGCGCTTGTGGATCGGCTTGTTCTGATGGATGCAGTAAGGCGTTCATAGTCGGTCTGGATCGATGTCGATCGACTTAAGGAACGCCCACAGCTGTCGGCCGTTCGCCCCCACACTTCATGGGGAGATCCGCATCGGTCGGGGCGTGATGCCGTTCAGCCCACGTAGGCAATGCAATCGATCTCAACCCGTGATCCCTTCGGCAATGCAGCCACCTGAACGCAGGCTCTGGCAGGACTCACTCCCTCGCCGAAGCATTCGCCATAGATCGCATTCACCGCTTGAAAATCGTTCAGATCCACCAGGTAAACCGTTGTGCGCACCACCCGCGATGGTGTGGTGCCGGCTGCCTGTAGGACAGCTTCAAGATTTTTCAGCACCTGGCGCGTTTCCGCTTCCACATCGCCCCCGCCCACCATCTCGCCGGTAGCGGGGTCGAGAGGAATCTGCCCTGAGCAATAAAGCCAACCATTGGCTTGCACGGCTTGGTTGTAGGGACCCACTGGAGCCGGAGCCTGGTCGGTGATCACGGCCTGAAGCGGCGCTGCGGACATGGTCGAGCTTCACAATGAAATGGCATCTTCGCGTTTCATGCCGATGGGGGCGTTGCCCGTCCAGATCGATGGCCTCTGGCATCGCTACAACGAATCCGTTGATGATTGGACTCTGCAGGGGATTGATCTCAAGCTTCACAACGGAGAGTTGGTGGGCTTGTTGGGGCCATCCGGTTGTGGCAAGACCACCTTGTTGCGGCTGATCGCCGGTTTTGAGACCCCTACCCGAGGGGCTGTGCGCCTCCACGGCCGCGAGGTGGCGACCCCTGGGCGATCCCTGGCGCCAGAGCGGCGCGGTGTGGGCATGGTGTTTCAGGACTATGCCTTGTTCCCGCATCTCAATGCCTGGGAGAACACCTGCTTTGGCCTACGCCGTGGTCAGGACACCAGCCGGGCCAGCTGGCTTCTGGAATTGCTCGGCCTCGAGCGGCTTCAGCAGCGCTATCCCCATGAGCTGTCAGGAGGACAGCGACAGCGCCTGGCCTTGGCACGGGCTCTGGCACCAGCCCCATCGGTGGTGCTCCTTGATGAGCCTTTCTCCAACCTTGATGTGGAGGTGAGGTTGCGCCTGCGCAGTGAACTTCCAGCCGTTCTCAGTGCTTGTGGTGCCAGCGGAGTGCTGGTGACCCATGACCCCGAAGAGGCACTGGCGATCTGTCATCGCGTGGCTGTTCTGCGCGATGGGGCGTTGCATCAGTGCGCCAGCCCAAGAGACCTTGTGGAATCACCGGCCACTCCCTTCGTCGGTCGCTTTGTGTTGCAGAGCAATGTGCTGCCGGTTTGGGCTGAGACCTCAGCGGGTTGTCTGCGCTGCCCTCTCGGTGATCTGGACGATCCCGAAGGATTTCGTGAGGGGGAGCTGCCCTCCGATGCCACCGTTCTCGTTGCGCCGGAAGCGATTGGATTGCACCCTGATCCTTCCGGTGAGGACTGCGTGATGGGCCGGGAATTCCTCGGCCATGGCTGGCTTTACAGAGTGCAGAGCGGTGAGCGTCAGCTTCGCCTTCTCAGACCTCTCTCCGACGATTACGAACGGGGACTGCGCTGTCGGTTGCAGCTTCAAGAGGGGGTGACCGTGCTGCTGCACCCGCAACGCAAGGTTCTCAGAAGCCTTTCCAATCGTCTTTGAGCTGGCGTAATCGACCGAGTTCAGCCGCAGATTGTGCGCGAAGAAAGAGGTTCGACCGATGCTCCTCCGCAAGCGTGCTCGGAATCGTGAGTTTGTGTTGCGTTCTCAGCGCAATGACGTCTTCGAGTCGTGCCTTGATCGCTCGGTCTTCAGGTTGCAGTGCATGGGCCCAGCGGAGATTGCCCTCGGTGTACTCGTGGGCGCAGTAAATGCGCGTGGACTCAGGCAGGGTGGCGAGTGTCTGCAAGGCCCGATGCATGTCGTCGGGTGTGCCCTCAAACAGGCGTCCGCATCCCCCACTGAACAGGGTGTCGCCGCAGAAGAGCGCAGGGGGGTGTCCGCCTGGCGAACAGCCCTCAGGAAGGAAAAAGGCGAGATGAGCACTGGTGTGCGCACGCACGTCGATGACGTCTACAGGCACACCAAGCAGAGTGAAGCGTGTGCCGGCAGCCACCGGTTGGGTCTGGAAAGGGATCCTGCCTCGATCCTGTCCTGAGGCGATCACCGCGGCGTCGGGCCATTGACGAAGAAGGTCGGGCGTGCCGCCGATGTGATCGGCGTGATGGTGGGTTTGGAGCACTGCGATCAGTGTCAGTCCCTTCTGCTGAAGTGCCTCGATCACTGGCTCGGCAACAGCGGGATCCACCACCACCGCTTCGGATCCACAAGACCAAATCCAGATGATGTTGTCCTGCAGGACAGGCAAAGGCGCGATCGCTCCCCTCTCCAGCGTCAGGCTCATCGTTAAAGTCCAATGGATTGCTCACGTCCATGATCACCGTTGCACTGGCCAAGGGCGCGCTGTTGCGGGAATCCGTTGAGCGCTTCCAAGCAGCCGGTCTGGATTTTTCAGCGGTGCTTGATCCGGATAATCGTCAATTGATGGTTCCCTCCACCTGCGGACGGGCCCGGGCTCTGCTCGTGCGTAATGGAGATGTGCCTGTGTACGTGGCTTACGGACAAGCCCAGCTTGGAATCGTCGGCTACGACGTGCTGCGTGAACATCAAATGCCCGTGGCCCATCTCGTGGATCTGGGTTTCGGAGGTTGCAGGATGTCTGTGGCTGTGAAGAACACCAGCGGTTACACCAGAGCCACTGATCTCCCTCCGCACTGCAGGGTGGCCAGCAAGTTCACCCGTTGTGCACGTCAGTATTTCGATTCCATCGATCTTCCTGTGGAACTGGTGCATCTCACAGGTTCTGTGGAGCTCGGACCGATCACGGGAATTGCTGAAGCCATTGTCGACCTCGTGGCCACCGGTCGCACCCTGCGTGACAACGGTTTGGTGGCCATCGAGGATCTTTTTCACACGACAGCTCGCCTTGTCGGCCATCCGCTTGCTCTGCGACTCGATCAAGGCGAGCTTCAAAGCATCATCGATGTGATGCAGCGCTCGCCGCATGATGCGGTGGGTGTGAACTGATGGCTGGATCAGATCTGCAGCGAATCCGCCGTTTGGGGCGTTATTTGGGTCGTGATCGTCGCCGCCTTCTGCTGACGCTGACGTTATTGGTTCCCTTGGCATTGGCTGGAGCGATCCAGCCTCTCCTGGTGGGTCAGGCCATTTCAGTTCTGCGCAGTGTGGCCGGAGCCACGAATGAGTCGGTTCTTCCTGCTCTTCAAAGCCTCGACAGCACGATGGCCATTCGCCTGATCATCGGCACCCTGTTTTTGTCTGTTCTGCTGCGTTTAGCTCTGCAGGGATATCAATCGTTCAATATTCAAACCGTGGGGCAGCGTCTTACGGCACGGATCCGGCGTGATTTGTTTGCGCATGCCATGGATCTTTCGCTCCGGTTCCATGACCGCATGCCCGTGGGCAAGCTTCTCACCAGGCTGACCAGTGATGTGGACGCTCTGGCTGAAGTGTTCGGCAGTGGAGCTGTGGGTGTGCTCGGCGATCTGGTGTCCCTCACGGTGATTGCCATCTCCATGCTGCTGATTGAGTGGCGCCTCGGCTTGCTTCTGCTCGTGACGCAAGTTCCGGTCACTTTGTTCATCCTCTGGCTGCAGCGTCGCTATCGGAAGGCGAATTACAGGGTTCGAGAAGAGCTCTCCCAGCTCAATGCTGACTTCCAGGAAAATCTTCAGGGATTGGAAGTGGTTCAGATGTACAGGCGGGAAGCCTTTAACGGTGTCCGGTTTGAGACCACTGGTCTGGCTTACCGAAGGGCCGTGAATGGAACGATCTTCTACGACAGCAGCATTTCCGCCTTTCTGGAATGGGTGTCGCTCGGTGCCGTCGCGATCGTTCTGGCACTGGGTGGATGGATGGTGACAGCAGGAGCGATGGGATTAGGCACGCTCACCACATTCATCCTCTATTCACAACGTTTGTTTGATCCTCTTCGCCAGATGGCGGAACGCTTCACGCAGATCCAGGGTGGGCTGACGGCGGTGGAGCGCATTGGTGAGTTGCTCGAGGAGCCCCTCGAGATCCAGACGCAACCCATGACCACCGCTGGCACGCAGCCCTCCACCCCCACCCAACCCCTTCAACTCATCCGGGCGCCTCGGGGGGAAGTGGTGTTCGAAAACGTGCATTTCGCCTATCGCCCTGACGAGCCGATCATCGAGGACCTCAGTTTCCGCATTGCACCGGGCGAGCATGTGGCGTTGGTCGGTCCGACCGGTTCCGGGAAGACCACCGTGATCCGGTTGCTCTGCCGCCTGTACGAGCCCCAACAGGGGAGAATCCTTCTCGATGGTCAAGACATCCGCACCTTGTCGCTGTCTGAGTTGCGCCATCAGCTCGGTGTGGTTCTTCAAGACACATTTCTCTTCAGCGGCAGCATCGCCGACAATCTGCGCCTCGATCAGGTCATCAACGAGCAGAAGCTGGAAGAGATCTGCAGGGATCTCGGTCTCGGTGGCCTCCTTCAGCGTCTGCCGGAGGGACTCGACACTGAACTGCGGGAACGGGGAGGAAATCTCAGTTCGGGAGAGAGGCAGCTGTTGGCTGTGGCCCGGGTGGCCATTCGCAATCCAACCGTGTTGGTGATGGATGAAGCCACTGCGTTCCTCGACCCTTCCACGGAAGCCACGTTGCAACGGGATCTGGATCGGCTGCTGGAACGACGCACAGCTGTGGTGATTGCGCACCGTTTGGCCACCGTGGAGGCCGCCGATCGAATTCTGGTGCTGCGTCGTGGTCGCCTGGTGGAGCAGGGAAGCCATCTCCAGCTTCGGGCTCAGGGTGGCTTGTACGCCGAACTGGCTGAACTTCAGGAGCGTGGTTTGGCCAGGCTCTGAGCAATCAGCCAAGTTTCAATCTCGTTGCACAACATGTCTGGTTGCTCCTGCATCGGCAGATGCCCGCAGTTGGCAATTTCTCGGTACTCGTGAGCAGGGCTGTATCCGGCCAGGTGGCGGACATACCCAGGTTCCATGACCTTGTCGCGCTCCCCACTGATCCAGAGGCTGTTTACGGATAGCTGCGTCACCATCTCCGGCAGCTGGCGTACAGCGGCTCTGCTGGTGCTGTTCACAAGCAGGCCACGGGCCGCACGACCCTCGGCACGCACCGGACCCAAGTGTCCGAGAGGGGGAGGAAGCCTTTGCAGGACCTCCGGTCGCAGCTCAACCACGCGCCGGCCGATCGCGCGCAGTTGCCGGAACGGTTTGGGCTGATAAATGCCTCCTCCGGCTGCCACACAAACCAGACCTTGCAAGCCTGGGGTGGCATTCCCGCGCAGTTCCGCTTCCGCGTGCAGCACAACGCTTCCTCCGAGGGAATGACCCATGAGGATGAAGGGCCGACCTCCTGCTCGCTCCTGTGCCTGTGCAGCCAACCAGCGTCCGTAGGCAGCCAGAGTTGGCAGAAGAGCCTTAGGGCGGCTCCGCTCTCCGAAGCCCGGCAGGTCAGGGCACCACAAGCGGACAGGGATTCCCCTCTGTTCCCACCTCTGCACAAAGGGTTCCCAAACCCGTCGGCTCAGCATCCAGCCATGCACGGCGATCAGGAGGGGAGCGTCGTTCATCACAGCATCAGAGGCCCGACCAGCCTGCCGTGTTCTCGGCCTATGGTGCGACAAGATCACTCCAACGAAGCACTGGCAGGTGATCAGCGGTTCCTCCCTCACACCAGAACTCCTGCAGGCCATGTATGGCGAGCAGGCCAAGCTGTGCACGTCCCCCAACGAGCAGCTCACCCTGGTGTTCAGTCAGCACCGGGCTTTCGATTTGGTGGAGCTGGAACAGCTGCTGGAGGCGGTGGGTTGGAGCCGTCGCCCGGTGCGCAGAGTTCGCAAGGCCCTGGATCACAGCCTTCTGCGGGTTGGTCTTTGGCGGCATGACGCGCGCATCCCCCGGTTGGTTGGTTTTGCGCGCTGCACCGGCGATGGGGTGCTCGAGGCCACGATCTGGGATGTGGCCGTGCATCCCCTCTATCAGGGGGCAGGTCTCGGCAAGCAACTCATGGATTACATCCTTGATTGTTTGCGCGCTTTAGGGACTGAGCGCGCCACTTTGTTCGCTGATCCCGGGGTTTTGCCGTTTTACCAACGGCTGGGGTGGGACCTGGAGCCCGGCGGCCATCGTTGCGGCTTCTGGTACGCCAACTAAGACGCGTAGTACTCGCGGGCCAGTGTTTCCAGGGCCACACCCTGCTTCCATCGGCGCTTGAGCTTGAAGTTCTGCAAGCTGCGCTGAAGCACACCGCAACGGTCCCAGCGACGCCCGTCGGTGGTCAAAGGGAGTCTCAGAGGGCGAAGGGTGCTGACGGCACTCAGTCGTTCCACAAGGTCGAGGTCTTCCATCAACGGGACAGGCGCGAATCCCCCGCAGCTCTCATAAAGAGTCTGGTGAATGAGAAGTCCCTGGTCTCCGTAAGGCCTTTGCAGCCATCGGCTGCGCAGGGCGACCGCCTGGGCCAGCAAATGCCGCATCGGGGTTCCAGGGTGGATGTGGAGATCGAAATACCAGGCGGATGCTGCTGCCTGCGGTGCGAGAAGAATCGAGCGGATGCGTTCGGCCCAGGTCTTCGGCAGCCGACTGTCGGCATGGAGAAACAGCAACCAGCGTCCGGACGCCCGCCGGGCGCCTGCCGCAAGCTGACGCCCTCGACCGGCAGGCTCAACGGTGATCACATGGGCTCCGCTAAGCCTGGCGATGACTGGGCTGCCATCGATGCTGCCCCCATCGGCGATCACCAGTTCGTGATCGTGGCTTCCGAGCTGAAGATCTGCCAGCAACAACGGCAATCGCTCACTCTCATTCAGGCAAGGAATCACCACACTCAGCGATGGGATCGCCAAGGTCATGCCAGCCAATCCTGCAGGTCGTCGACTGTATCGATGTCATTGCGCCAACTCAGCAGCTCAGGTGTGATCCCCCGATGCCGCGCCCTTTCAACGGTCAGCCTGCAGACCGCATCCGTTCCCCAGGGGATGGAGTGAAAGGCCCAGTGAGGATCCTCCTCTGCAGCGAGCCCCAGAAGCCAGTACCCCCCATCACGGGACGGTCCCAGCACCAAGGGAGAACACGTCAGTTTGTCGATGGCGATCAGAAGGTCCTGCTGATGAAGGTCGGGCAGATCGGTACCGATCAGGATCACCGGAGAGGCGGGTCGGCTGCTCCGCGCTCTGAGCACTTCGTGACAGAGGCGGTTGCCCAAGCCACCACGACTCTGGGCGTTGATGGACACGCCCGGTTGCGGAGCCAGCCAACGCCGACAAGCTTTTGGGCCCGCTCCGCTGACAGCGATTCGCGCCTCCAGTACCCCGCCCTGAGCAAGGCTCGCGGCCACGGCCAGCGTATGACTGATCAAACGGCTTTGAATCCTTGCGGCGGAATCATCCCCAAGGGTTTGGGCCAGTCGGCGCTTGCAGCGCCCGCTGGCAGGCCAGCGGGTCATCACGACCAGCGTGGGCAGGCCAGCGGCATCAACCTCAAGGCTCATTGCTGTCGAGGGAGTTCTTCGGGGGTGACGTTGAGCGTGAGGCGTTCGCCGTCTCTCTCCACCACGATTGGCATCGCCTCCCCGACGCGACCACGGTCGACAGCCAGCTGCACCTGTGATGGGTCCTTTACCTCAGTGCCGTTCACGTCGCGGATCAGATCGCAGGGCTTGATTCCCGCTTCCGCTGCGGGGCTGTTCTCCACAACTTCGATCACAAGCACGCCGTTGAGTTCAGGCACCTTGCACAGATCGATGGTGGCATTGATCTCTTTGGCAAGCTGAGGCGTGAGGCTTTGCAGCCTCACGCCGATAAAGGGATGGGACGCCTGCCCCGTGCTGATGATCTGCTGAGCGATCCTTTTGGCGAGATTGATCGGAATCGCGAAGCTCAATCCAGCACCTGGTGCCTGCCGGATGGCCGTGTTGATGCCGATCACCTGGCCTGAGGCATTGATCAGCGGACCACCGCTGTTGCCGGGATTCACGGCTGCATCGGTCTGGATGTAAGGGACCCGCTGTCCCTCACCCACTGCATTGGTGCGGTCCACCGCACTGATGATTCCTGCCGTCACCGTGTTGTTCAGTCCGAGGGGGTTGCCAATGGCAATTGCCCACTCTCCGGGCTTGAGGTCGTTGGAATTGCCCAATGGCGCCACGGGGAGTTTGTCGGCCACAACGCGCACCACTGCAACATCCGTCAGCGGATCTCCGCCGAGAACCCGCCCACTGAAACTGCGGCCATCGGGAAGGGTGACCGACACCTGATCAGCACCTTCCACCACGTGGGCGTTGGTGAAGATCAATCCGTCTGAGCGGGTGATGAAGCCGGATCCCTGCCCCGCCTGCTTCTGGATCGGTGCCCGGCCCCCGAACAGATTCCCAAGCGGGCTGGCGACCCGTTTGAGGGTGTCGATGCGGACCACAGCGGGGCCCACACGGTCCACCGCTTCCACGATCACGTTGTCTCCGGGTTTCAGCGGTGCTGAACGCGGCCCGTCACTCACCTCCGGGAGCGGTTCGGCCACAGGTTGCTTCTCAATGCCGATGCGCTGGCGCCAGGCCCCGTTGCAACTGCTGATGCCGAAGCTCAGAAGGCCAAGACTCAGCGCGGTCAGGAATGACGTGCGGGAACGCTTGATGGCGGAAGCCATGAAGAGAGGGTTGTGCTCAGTGCCTCATTAAAGGCGGATTGCCCGACCGGAGGTGCGTAGATTCAGCAGCGCAAAGCCGGAGGGGTGTGGAGCTGACGGGAAGTGAACTTTGGAGCAAGGTTCAGCAGACCCTTCAGAGCAACCTCAGCAAGCCCACGTTCGAGACCTGGATCAGGCCTGCGCAGTGCAGCGCCTTCACCGGCGGAACGCTGACCCTTCTGGCGCCCAACAGCTTCGCGTGCAACTGGCTGCGCAAGAACTACGCGGGCACGATCGCTGATGTTGCCGGAGAGATCCTCGGGCGTTCCGTGGTGGTGATGGTGGAGGCACGGGACGTGGAGCCCCGTGCCGAGGCCTCAACCCCACGGACGCCTGCAGAGCCTGCAGAGTCCGCGCCGCCGGCCCCCATGCCCGAGGCGGTGACGACAGCTCCAAAGCCCTTGCGCCGTCTCCCCGGCCTGAACATGCGCTACGTGTTCAACCGATTTGTGGTGGGGCCGAACAGCCGGATGGCCCATGCTGCGGCTCTGGCCGTGGCGGAGGCACCGGGTCGCGAATTCAATCCGCTGTTCATCTGCGGTGGTGTGGGCCTTGGCAAGACCCATCTGATGCAAGCCATCGGCCATTACAGGCTTGAAATCGATCCTGAGGCACGGGTTTTCTACGTTTCCACCGAAACCTTCACGAATGATCTGATCGTTGCGATCCGTCGAGACGGAATGCAGGCGTTCCGTGACCGCTATCGCGCTGCTGATTTGATTTTGGTCGATGACATTCAGTTCATTGAGGGCAAGGAATACACGCAGGAAGAGTTCTTTCACACCTTCAACGCGCTCCATGAAGCAGGCCGCCAGATTGTGATTGCCAGTGACCGCCCCCCCAGTCAAATTCCCAGGCTTCAAGAGCGTTTGATCTCGCGATTCTCCATGGGGTTGATTGCCGATATCCAGGCACCAGACCTGGAAACGCGCATGGCCATTCTGCAGAAGAAGGCAGAGCAGGAGCGTGTGGCATTGCCCAGAGACCTCATTCAGTACATCTCCGGACGGTTCACATCCAACATCCGCGAGCTGGAAGGTGCACTCACCAGGGCCGTCGCTTTTGCGTCCATTACCGGCATGCCGATGACGGTTGAATCGGTTGCTCCGATGCTTGATCCCAGTGGTCAGGGCGTGGAGGTGACCCCGCAACAGGTGATCGACAAAGTCTCTGAAGTGTTCGGAGTCAGTGTTGATGACATGCGCAGCAGCAGTCGCCGCCGGGCTGTCAGTCAGGCCCGGCAGGTGGGCATGTTTCTGATGCGACAAGGAACAGGGCTCAGCCTTCCCCGGATTGGTGACACCTTCGGGGGCAAAGATCACACCACGGTGATGTATGCCATCGAACAGATCGAAAAGAAACTATCGAGTGACCCGCAACTGGCCAGTCAGGTGCAGAAGGTGAAGGATCTTCTGCAAATTGATTCTCGCCGCAAGCGTTAGTGATCGAGACCGCGCCAACCGGCGAGATGGCGAGCGGCTTCCGACCGGGCCAGGCATCGCGCTGCCGGCAAGGCTGGCCCCAAGCGGGCGGAACTGAAAGGAGGCAGGGGCCTGGTGCGCAACCAATGTCCCCAACGGAACTCGTGGTATGGAATCAGGGGCTGTGGTTTGATCACTCCTTCTTTCTTCAGTTTCCAAACCAGGCTTCGGTAGGGATCATCCTGAAGGCCGAGCAAGCTATGGGGAAGTTCTGCAGCCGGTAGCGGCCCATGGCCACGACCGTCAAACAGGTAGAGCCAGCCCCGTGCTTGCAGAGCTTCAAGCGCTGCCTCCCTGGATTCACTGTCAAGCTCTGCAATCACATAGCCGAAGGAGGTGACGGATCGGTCCAGTTCGAGAAGAGCCCGCAGCCTGTGGTGGCGATCCACCATCCAGAGCTGCCCCAGGCGGTTGCGGACGAGCGGTACCGGTTTGCCGCGGAGATAACGGCGTCTGTCTTTTGCGCTTTCGCTCTGGAAATCCTGCTGTCTGCTCCACACTTCGGACAGCCCGACGCACATCTGTGTGGGCTGGAGATCATTAACCCTTACCTCGAAGAGTTCGTGGTCGCTGCCGTGATCAGGAATGGAGTCGTATTGAGAACGTTGCAGCACTCCTCCTCCTGTCGCTAAAGCAGCTTATTCGCAGGATTGGCTTAGTTGGCGTTGAGGATATCGAGCTGCACAACGCCCACCACTTGTGGAATCGGATTGGGCCCAAAAGGAATCGCTGCCAGCGTGAAGGTATAGAGGTCTGCTGGAGGGTTGGTTCCCGCCTTGAAGGCAACGGTCACTGTGTTGCCTGGGGAAACAGGTTCTTCGAATTGAACGTTGATGCTGCGAGCCTGATTGCTGAACTCGGCAATAGCGGGAATGGTTCGGCCCTCTCGCCGCGGCGTGCCAATGAACGCTTTCACAGGGACAGCCCCGTACGAAAAGGCAGGCTGAACGCCCCGGATTTGTTCAAGACTGATGCCGCCAAGTCCAGCGTCGGCTCCTTGGGGAAACTCAAGAACCACGTAGTAGATCGCACGGCCCTCAAAGGCGTACCACTGGTAGTTCACCAGTCGGGCTTTGGTCGGCACTGCCACGAAGCTGGTCTGGCCATTCACCTCTAACGTTCGCGCGGGCAGCGGCGCCAGCATCAGCGAGGTCGCCAGAACGGAGGGGATCAGTCGCATCGATGATCAGCGCTCGTTTCGCCTGAGATGGGGGGCGAACAGCACTTCGGTGGGGCTGGAGCTGCCCTGCCAGTCTCCAAGTTCTCGCATGAGAGCGAGGCAGTCGTCGCGCTTTCCTTCCTTCGCGAGTTCTTTGAGTCGCTGCTTCATGTCGTCTTTGGTGACAATCATGACCAGTTCGCGGCGCTGATCAGCCTGCAGAGGAAAGTTGTCCGGTGGCTGGACCCTGCGAAAACGCTTCGAGCTCATGGTGGCTAGGGCAGATATGAAACAACCCTGACTGGGTCTTACTCAGACCATAATCAAGCCTTTACGTGAATGCCGTATTCCGGCGCACATCCCATTGTTTGGATCGAAGCGGCCGCCTCATCAGAATGATTGAGTTCAGGGTGGGCTGATGGACCAAGCTTTTGATCTCGTGGTGATCGGCGCCGGCTCCGGTGGTCTCGCTGCCGCCAAACGGGCCTCGGCCCATGGTGCGCGTGTCGCGCTTGTCGAAGGCGACAAGGTTGGCGGGACTTGCGTGATCCGTGGGTGTGTGCCGAAGAAATTGCTTGTCTACGGCTCTCAGGTATCAGAACATCTGGCCGATGCACCGAGCTATGGCGTCGATGTCCCTGCGGCGACGATCAACACCGCTGTGCTTCTGCAGGCAGTGCGGGCTGAGGTGGATCGCCTGAATGCTCTGCACATCAGCCTCCTCGAGAAAGCGGGCGTCACCCTGGTCCGCGGCTGGGGTCGTTTTGACGATGATCACCGCATTGCGGTGTCCTCCAAACCCGGAGGTGATGTCGAGCACTTTCTGAAGGCCGACCGCGTACTCATCGCTGTGGGAGGACGTCCCCATCGCCCCTCGATCCCAGGTGCAGAGCTGGGCTGGGTGAGTGACGACATGTTCTTGCTGGAACGCTTCCCTGAGCATGTTGTGGTGGTGGGTGCCGGCTTCATCGCTTGCGAGTTCGCCTGCATCCTCCGGGGACTCGGCATTGCCGTGACCCAGCTGGTGCGGCGCGATGGTGTCCTGCGTGGTTTCGATCGGGAACTCGCGGCCGCTGTGCAGGAGGGCATGGTGGAGAAGGGTGTGGACCTGCGTTGTTCCACGAGTCCTGCTGCCATCGAGGGCTCGCCCGGCGATCTGGTTGTTGTGACGGATCAAGGAGAGCGAATCCCCGCCGGAGGAGTGCTGCTGGCGACTGGGCGGCAGCCTTTCCTGCAGGGATTGAATCTTGAAGCCGCAGGTCTCTCAAGTGAGGACAGGAAGCTTGCGGTGGACGCTGACCAGCGCACCACTGTTCCTCATATCTTCGCGGTGGGAGATGTGACCGATCGCATCTGCCTCACCCCGGTGGCCGTGGATGAGGGCCGAGCGTTTGCCGACACCGAATTTGGCGGCCGGCCGCGCCAGGTGAATCACGACCTTGTTGCGAGTGCTGTGTTCAGTCAGCCCGAGCTGGCCACTGTCGGCCTTTCTGAAGAAGCCGCGATCAGCCGATTGGGCGCCGATGCCGTGGTGATCCACAGGGCACGGTTCCGCTCCATGGCCCAGGCACTGCCCAAGCGTGGTCCGCGCACCCTGCTCAAGCTGGTCGTTGAGGCGCGCACCGACAAGGTGCTGGGCTGTCACATGGTGGGAGAGCACGCCGCTGAAGTCGTTCAGATGGCAGCGATTGCCGTTGGGATGGGTGCCACCAAAGCCGACTTTGATCGCACCATGGCTCTCCATCCCACCGTGTCAGAGGAATTCGTCACCATGGCCTGATCCTTGGGCCAAGCGCTGTCAAGGTTCAGCGCCACTGCGGGGCTTAAGAAGACCCACTAATTTGCGCGCAGTTCGTTGGATCGAGCAGTGCTGACACTTGAGGCTCTGCGTCGTGGAGGGGTGCTGATCGTGCCCCTGATGCTGGTCTCCATCGCTGTTGTTTCGATTGGGGTGGAGCGTCTTCGCTTCTGGTGGCAATGGGGCCGCGGCGATTGTGTCAGCCCTGAACTTGCTCTGCCTGAACTGGATCAACTCAAGCCATCGCAAGCGTCACTGCGTCAGCAGTTGCTTCAGGAGCGCCTCGAGCGCCAGCTTTGCCGATGGGATGGAATTCTTGAACTTTGCATGGTTCTCGGGCCTCTTCTGGGGTTGTTGGCCACCGTGATCGGCTTGATGCAGTTGCTGCAAGCGCTCGGCCCCGGACTCACCCTGCCGTCGCAGGGGGGAGACCTGATCGCCGGCTATGGCCAGGTGCTCATCGGCACGGTTCTTGGTCTTTCCATTGCGGCTTTGGCCCTCTTGGTGCAACGCCTGAACCGCCTTCGCGCCCAAGTGGTTCTGGATGCCTTTTCCGATCATTGTCTGGAGCGCCGTTCCGGCCAGATCTGATGCCCCTCGTTCTTTCGTTCAGCGTTGTTGTGTTGACGCTAACGACGTTCCTCGCATCCGTTCCGTTACTCGTGGAGCAACCCTCCACATCGAGGCCAAGCGAGTGGTCTGGGACCACTGCACCGACGCGTTGGTTGGTGGTCCGATCCCTTGGAGGCAGTTGGTACCTCAATGGACAACCCATGTCAGCTGCCGTGCTCAGTCGGCAGCTTGATCAGCGTGACGACCGGCCGGATGAGCTTGTGCTGCTTCCCTCCAGCGCCTTGCCCGCAGCGGCCGTTGCCGCCGACCTTGCCTGGCTCAGGCGCCAGTCATCGATCCCGGTCCGTTTGCAGGGTGGTGCGGAGGTGATGACCCCATGACCCTTCCTCTTGCTCAGCGTCGCGCTCTCGGCTACTCGGTGGCCTCTCTTTGCCTCACCCTTGGGGCGACAGCCATGCTGTTGCTCCCCCAGTGGCAGCAACAGCGGCCGGCGAGCGACGGTGTGATCGTGATCCATCTCGCTGCCGATGGTGGTCTGCGTCTTTGGAATCAACCGATTGAGCGATCGATGATCCCGGCACTGCTCGCTCGCCTCAATCGTCTTGATCCGGACACGCGCATCCGCGTGTCCCTGGCTCCTCAGGTTCCCTGGGGAGTGGTGCAGGACCTGATTCCGTTCTTCGATTCCAGCTCTCTCGATGTGGATCTTCAACTCCCTGCGGCGGCGCGCTCCTGAGACCCTCTCTTTGGTGGCCCTGCCGGTGGCGATCGCAATAGCCGGACATGCTGCTGTGATTGGAACCAGCACCGTGCTGGCGACTCGGACGTCGGAGAACCCCACGCCTCCCAGAGTTGTGGACAATTCCCGTGAGTTGGTGCGCTTGAGCCGGCGCGTGGCCCAGAGCCGCTCCTTGGCCGCGGTTGGCCTGAATCTGAGCGACACCTTGCCGCCGCCACCTGCTCCCACTCTTCTCGATGACCCGTCCAAGGGGACGAAGGATCCAGATTGCTCAATCGACAACGATGCCGATCGGGCCGAGAAGCCGAATCGCCCCGATGGGCAAGAAGAGGCCGAAGGCTCTAGCCGAGTGGCGTTGTTACCACCCCTGGAGATTGAGCGAATTAGCTCCTTGTGGGAGACAGCAGATCCCGTGGAGACCTGGCCTGAGGCGTTGGGTGCGTTTCCCGAAGACTCCGAGGTGCGGGAGGTGCCGCTGAAGGCCTTTCGCCCTCGCACCACGAAGCAGTTGAACGCGCTTGTGATCACATCGGCAGACACGCAGTTCCTGCTTCGCGCCAGGGATGAGTCCGTCTGGATCGTCCGCCGTTCGTTAATTGAGTAGCAATTCCTACTTGAGAATGGTATTAAGACCCGTAAGAATGGCGGTTAAGAGATTGTTAACGATGGATGCCGTTATTCGTTCTGGTGTTTCTGGCGTCGTTTGCAGGTGTCACCACCGTGAACGGCGGGGATGGTTGTGAGGCCACGGCCCATTATTTGGGAAGTTTTGACCCGGATCGCCAAAGGGTGAGCCTCTGCTCTGATGCTGCGATGCAAGGGCAGCGATCCCTTGGCGAAGTGGCCCGTCATGAGTTTTTTCATGCCATTCAGCACCGTTTTGGTTACGGAGGCCAGGGGTTTCTGCCTGATGCTTTGCTGACGCCACTGGTGCGCCACGGCATGGACGATCGAGAAGTGATGACCGTGCTCAGCCTCTATCCGGAAGACGAAGTGAACGGGGAGCTGGAAGCACGGCTGGCCTCAAGGATCATTCCCAACGCGCTGATCGCCGGAGGCTTAATCAGTGGTGCGCTGATTCATGACGACAACGCCAGTGGACCCATTGGCAAGATTCGGGCATTTCTGCTGCCCCGTTAGCCATCGAAGCGTTGCTTGAGGGCTTCGCTCATGCGTAGGGCTAAGGCGATGGTGGTGAGCCCCGGGCCGACGCTTGGGCAACTCGGGAACACGCTGGAATCAGCGATGTAAAGGTTGTCGAGCTCGTGGGAACGGCCATCGCCATCGACCACTGATGCAGCGGGATCGTCGCCCATGCGGCAGGTGCCGCAGGCGTACCCCACCACACTCAATGGCGCTTCACCGCGGGGGTGTGTCGGCGCTTTGGTCACCACTTTGGTGATGGGATCCGCTTCGACGGCCGTCAAGGTGTCGATCCAGCGGTAAACAAGGCGGTCATGCGCCTCCCGATTGTTGTGCAGGTAATTGATGCGAATCTGATCATTGTTCAGCCACACTTTGTTGTGGGGGTCGGGAAGCACTTCCGTCATCGCCCACCAGGCCACTGAGCGGGAGGCCAGCCGTTCCAAGCCGAAATCAGGGATCAACTTGCTGACAAGGGACAGCACCGGTGGTGATTCGGCAAACAGGGCATCCTGCAGAACACCTCCGGCAGCCTGGATGTGACCGAGGGGGAAGCTCACATTTTTGTCACCCCAGTAGTAGTCATTCACGCCAAGCGAACGGGCATAACGACCGTTATTGCGTTCAGCTGCCAGTTGGAGAATCGAGGTGAGCTGAAGATTCATCAGATTCCGACCCACCTGATCGGACCCGTTGCTGAGGCCGCGGGGGTGCTTTTCACTGCTGGAGCGCAGCAGGATGGCTGCTGTGTTGATCGCTCCCGCCGCGAGCACAACAACATCCGCTGAGAACAACCAGGTTTCACCGTCCACGTCGGCTTCCACAGCTTTGACCTCGCGGCCGCTTGGGTTCACATGGAGCCGCATTACCCGGGCCATCGATCGCACCTCGAGCTTTTCGGAATCGGCGTTGTCAAGTCCGTACAGCTGGGCGTCACCGCTGGGGTCTTCCTGACTGCTCGACCAGCTCAAGGGCAGGTCGTAGGGCTGACAGCCTTGGCGCTTGAGCCCTTCCCGCAAGGGCTCAAGAAAGGGCATCAACGGTTTTGGTGCGTGGCCGAAGTCACCGTTGCGGGCCGGTTCGGTGGGGTCCACGCCCGATTTGCCGTGCACTTGATAAAGGTGTTCGGCCTGGTCATAAAAGGGGGCCAGGTGCTGGTAGTTGAAGGGCCAGCGTGGGGAAATACCGTTCTGAAGAGGGAGATCGTCGAAGTCCTTCTCGCGCATGCGTTCGAGAACGGCCCCCCAAATCTTGGTGTTGCCCCCTAAGGCATAGGTGGTTTGTGGGGCGATCGGATCACCATCCGGTCCGAACCAGCGTTCGTTGCGTGGGTGATAACGATCCTTGCGGAAGAGATCAACATCGGCCACGTTCTGGTCGCTGAGGGCCATGGCTCCGCCGCGTTCAAGCAGGAGCACCCGTCGGCCCTGTCGGCTCAGTGCCCCTGCCAGAGTTCCGCCCCCGGCGCCGCTGCCGATGACGATGATGTCGTAGTGGCGATCGTCGATGATCATGGCGGAAGTGTTGTATTGAAACCGTTTGATGCAGCGAAATCAGTTGGTGCGCTGCCACACGTAAATCAGCACAAAAAGGATAATCCAAATCACATCCACAAAGTGCCAGAACAGGCTCACCGCGGTGACGCCCATGTCTCCTTTCTCGTAGTTTCCCGGGCGGAAGGAGTGAAACAGCATCAACCCCATCAGGCCAATGCCTGTAATCACATGCAACCCATGGAATCCTGTTAGGAGGTAAAACGTTCCTCCAAAGACACCGCTGCCAAGGCCGAATTCCAGGCTTGACCATTCAACATATTGTCCATAAACAAAATAAGCGCCCATCAGCATGGTGATAAACCACACGATTCGGAAGCCCCAGAGGTTGCCTTTGTGGAGGTAGCGCTCGGCGAAATAGGCCACAAAGCTTGAGCTCACCAATACGATTGTGTTGATGAGCGGCATCCTCACTTCCAGGCCCTCAACGCCTGGAGGAAGCCATTCAGGGGATGTGATTTTAAACAGTGTAAATCCTGCAAAAAATGCCAGAAAGATGATGCTTTCCGAGCAAAGAAAAATCACAAACCCCGTAAGGTTGTGGCCGGAGTGTTTGATGTGTCCCGGCGTGTGATTGAGTTGTGAGGATGAATCCAAGCTGGTCATGGGTCAGGCCTCCTGGGCGCGTCGGATGTAAAACTCCTCATCGGCCACAAAGGGCTCATTCAGCCCGTAGCCATAGGGGTTGTTGAGAACGGTTGGAACATCGTCCTCGAAGTTCTCTGCCGGCGGTGGTGAGGGCAGAAGCCACTCCAAGCCGATGGCTCCCCATGGATTGGGGGACGCCTTGGGCCCCCGTGCCCAGGAGCTCACCATGTTGAGAATGAAGGGAATCGAGGCCACCCCCAGAAGAAACGCGCCAATACTGGCAAGAACGTTCCAAATGGCGAATTCGGGGTCGTAGGACGCCACCCGTCTGGGCATGCCAAGTAGTCCCGCCCAGTGCAGCGGGAGCCAGTTCAGCGTGCATCCGATGAAGGTGAGGGCAAAGTGAACCTTTCCCAGGCCTTCGTAGTACATATGACCAGTGAACTTCGGGAACCAGTGATAAACGGCGGCGAAGACACCTAGCACGATGGCATTGAAAATCACATAGTGAAAATGTGCCACCACGAAGTAAGTGTTCCCAACATGGATATCGATCGGCACGGTTCCCAGCATCACGCCGGTGATTCCAGCGAAAATGAAATTCAGCAAGCCACCCAAACAGAAAAGCATGGGTGTGGTTAAGCGAAGCTTCCCTCCCCAGAGTGTGGCCACCCATGCGAACACTTTGACCCCCGTTGGCACAGCAATGGTCATGGTGGTGAACATGAAGAGGATGCGCATCCAGTTCGGGGTGCCTGTGTAGAACATGTGGTGAACCCACACGATCAGCGACAGAAACACAATTCCGAACGAGGCCAGAGCCACAAACTTGTAGCCGAACAGCGGTTTGCGCGCGTAGCAGGTGAAAACTTCGGAGAAAATGCCGAACACCGGCAGCACCATCACATACACCGCAGGGTGTGAGTAGAACCAGAAAAAGTGTTGGTAAAGAACAGGATCGCCGCCGCCTTCAGGTCGGAAGAAACTGGTTCCAAAACTCAGATCGAACAGCAACATGATGGCGCCACCCGTCAGTGCTGGAAGGCCGATCAGCTGTATCGTCTGGGCTCCCCAGGCTGTCCAGCAATACAGGGGCATCTTAAAAAAGCCCATGCCTGGGGCCCGCATTCTGATGATTGTGGTGACGAAATTGATGGCGCCGAAGATGGACGACACGCCAGAGAGTGCCACGGCAAGCAGCCAGAGCTGTTCCCCATTCACGAAGTGATTGAGGGGGTTCTGGATGCTGATCGGCGGGTAGGACCACCAGCCAGACTGCGCCGGTCCACCCGGAATGAAAAAGCTTCCCATCAGCAGCAGAGCAAACACTGGTACGAGCCAGAACGCTGCTGCATTGAGCCTGGGAAAGGCCATGTCGGGCGCACCGATCATGGTGGGAATCAACAGATTGTTGAGACCATTCAGAACCGGGAAAAGAAAGAGGAACAGCATCACTGTTCCGTGCATTGTGTAGAGACCGTTGTAGACGCTGGGATCAACAAGATCAGCTGGTGGAGTGATCAGTTCACCCCGCATCACCATGGCCAGGAGCCCACCCACAAGCAGAAAAAGCAACGAGGTGGCGATGTATTGAATGCCAATCACCTTGGCGTCGGTGTTGAAGCTGAAAAAGCGCTTCCAGTTGTCTGGGGCCCCGGGCACGGGATGGGGCGCTTTGAGGATGCGTGGATCGAAATTGGTGGATGTCATGAATATCAGGCGTCGTGGGGGATCGAAGCGTCACCGGGGTCATTCACCATCGGTGGTGGTGCCGGAGGGACGGTCGCCCATCCTTTGTTCCCGTTGGCCAGTCGTTTGGCGTAGAGCTCATTGCCAGGGCTAAGACCAGGTTGCAGTGGTTGTTTCGCTGTTGCCGCCAGCCATTGGTTGTAGGAGTCTTCTGACTCAACGATCACGTCTGTTTGATTCTGAGAGAAGTAAGCGCCACTAAACATGGCGTCCCTGAGTCGGAATCGTCCCTGTTTTGTGGGTGTGAGGCTGTAGGAAATCACACTGCCTGGAATGATGTCTTGCTTCAGTCGAAATGCTGGAACGTAAAAACTGTGATTCACATCTTCGCTGATCAATCGAAAATTAACGCGTTGATCAACGGGCAGGTGAAGTTCGGAACTCCTCGTTCCATCGGGGTAGATGAACTCCCAGCTCCATTGCCTTGAAATCACATCGATTGGCCCCACCGTTGCGCGTGGATCCACCTCGGCAACGGCCACAGGGTCAGTGCCGATGGCGTACTTGTGCTTAGGGCCAAGGGCATCGAGCTTGTCATTCACCTGCATGGAATAGATCGCAATCGCGAATACGATCACGGTTGGAATGATTGTCCAGGTGATCTCGAGTCGGTTATTACCTTCAATCGGCTCGCCGTAACTTTCGTCGTACTTGGGCGCCCGATTGAACAGGAGCGTCCAGGCAATCACGGCGGTGAGGCCGAACCAGAGAAAGGAGCCAATGGCCGTTTCCAAGGCGAACAGATCATCCACATAGGGCGCGGCGCTGGAGGCCTGGGGCGGGAACCAGCTGTAGGACCACTGGGCCATCTGCGCTGCCAGCGCCGTGTTGAGAGCGACCCCGATGGAAATGATCAGGATGGCCTTGATGTTCGGGCCTTTCCGATCCGTTGATGTGGTCATGGGAGCACCTCCTTGAGATCAGCGCCTGCGGCGATCAGTTGGTCGGCTGTGATGTGCACACCAAATTCGCTGGCAAGCCAGGCCCCGAGACTTCCGTGCACGCCCATCACAACCAGAATGAAAGCTCCGCTCGCGAGGTAGAGCCAGGTCACCTGGCGGCCGAGATCTTTTCTCCATACAAAACGCTGGTACCCACGCCAGATCGTCATGGCCACGATGATCAGCAGCAAGGCGACGCCGCCAATCGCATGCCAGAGCATGGTGTCGATGGCGTTCTGACCGATCACACTGCGAATTCCTGGAAGAGGAACCGCCAGGAGCATCTCGTAGAAGCCTGCAGCCACCGTGAAAAAGGTGATCACACTGCAGGCCAAAACGTTGTACCAGCCCACATCGTGAAAGCCTGTGCGGGTAACAGGAAGGGCGAGAAAACGGAAAATCCTTTTCTCTAGTGGATAGAAGGCCCCTGCAAAATCAAAGGCGATGCCAATGGCAAACAGCCCAATCGTGAAGTGCACAAGATTGGGGTGAATCGGAATGGCGTAGGGAAGATCGTTGGCGCCGAGTTGCTCAACGATGTCGTTGATCGGTGAGGGGATGGCGATCAACGTCTGCATGGTGGGGAGGCTCATGAGACGGCTCCACTGCGAATTGCTTCGACAACAGGCACGGTGTGAAGCCCGTAAACCCAAACGAGCTTGTCGCCGAGATACACCTGGCAGAACACCAGGGTGGCCAGCACTCCATCAATCACGAGGAATCCCGAGGGCAGTGCTGTGGGATCCTTCTGCCGCACCACATAGCGCCAACCCGTGAGCAGGCCGAGCACACCAGCCAGCGACCAGCCGATTGTGCTGTGGTAGTTGAGAATGTCTCTGGAAGCCCCGTAGGGCATCGCCAGGCCTGCTTCAATTTGGCCGAAGATGATGGCGACAAAAATGGCCACGGTGGCCACAACAAGATTCCAGAAACTCACCTCGAAGAGGTTGCGGCGACGTGTCACGACACCCAAAACGTCGAACACAACAGTGATCAACGCCATGGCGATCACGAAGTGAACAACAATTGGATGAATGACATCCAACCAGGGCAGGTTCTTATCGTTGAGTGGTGGAAGCAATTCGAGCATCGGCAAGCGGAGCGACGCTCTTTAAGGATGAACAGCTTTCCCACAGCGGTCACCCTTTCGTGAACGAATGCACCATTCCGTGTGGGGATGCCGACTTGGGCGAGGTGTTGCCGATCACCTCACGGGCAAGTTGTTTTGTTTTTGTTTGCGTTTGAGTTGTCGCCAGTACACCCCTGCCTGAACGCTGATCATGACAATCACTGCAGGCAGAACCAGGCAGAGCATCACGATCCTGAACTCGTCCTGCCATGTGGGCAAGGTGCGTGGCAGCACCTGGTCGACCACATAGAAGACGTACAGCGTCACCAGGATCCCGCCTTCGAGGCGGGTGATCTGGCCGCGGGTCCAGAAAATCGGCAGGCAGGCCAGGGCGGCTAACACCATCACCGGCAGATCCCGCGCAATCAGCATTGGGCTCACCTGCAGACCGGCCCCACCAGCGGCTGCCACGGCGCTGGCCCCCAGCACCAGCAGCTGATTGAGCAGATTGCTTCCCACCACATTGCCGATCGCCAGATCCGTTCTGCCCTTCACGGCGGCCACTAAAGAGGTGATCAGTTCCGGCATGGAGGTGCCTGCCGACACGATTGTCAGACCGATCACGGCCTGACTCACACCCAAAAACGTGGCGGCTGCGCTGGCTCCATGCACCAGCACGCGCGATCCAACGCCCAGGAGGACGATTCCGACCACAAGCAGACCGATGGCACGGGCAACGCCACGTTTGCCTTGATCAGGATTCACCTCCGGTTCAGCTTCTTCCACACCTTCGGGTTCTTCCCGAGCCGTGCGGATTTCCCACACGGAATTGATCGCGAGGGCCAGAAGCAGAGCAATCCCCGCCTGCCAGGTCACCCGACCTGCCGAGGCCATTCCCCAAACCGCAGCTGAGACTGCGATCAAAAGGGGGACATCCCTGCGCACCAGACGGCTTTCCACCCGTAGAGGCATTACCAGGGCGCTGCTGCCCAGCACCACCATCACGTTGAAAATGTTGCTTCCCACAACGTTGCTCACCGCGAGCGCATCAAATCCCTGGGTGACGGAGCTCAAGCTCACGAACAATTCCGGAGCACTGGTGCCGAATGACACAACCGTGAGGCCAATCACCAGCTGGGGAATGCCGAAGATCAGCGACAGGGTCACCGCGCCCTGAACAAACAATTCTCCGCCACCAAAAAGCAGGGCGATTCCCACCAGAACTTCCAGACAGGAGAGCAGAAAGGGAGGCATCGCTACCAGAAGCCAGACCTCATTGTGCGCTTTCGACCGTCACGTGCTCCTCCTTCAACCCAGGGTCCGATTCCCGTGGCGGGACTTAGCATCGCCCCATTAATGGCCTTCTACGGCGTGTTTCTGAATCACATCAGCACCCGCAACATCCGGGGGGACGTCTTTGGGGGGGTGACGGCTGCTGTGGTGGCTCTCCCGATGGCACTGGCTTTCGGAGTGGCCTCCGGTGCAGGCGCCGCCGCTGGTTTGTGGGGTGCCGTGATCATCGGCCTGATGGCCTCGCTGTTCGGAGGAACGCCCACACTGATCTCTGAGCCCACAGGCCCGATGACGGTGGTGTTCACCGCTGTGATCCTGAGCTTCACAAGCCAGATTCCAGATCGCGGCACCGCTCTGGCGATGGCCTTCACCGTGGTGGTGCTGGCTGGTGTGTTCCAGATCCTGTTCGGATTTTTCCGTCTGGGGCGCTACATCACGATGATGCCTTACACCGTGATTTCCGGGTTCATGTCCGGAATCGGGGTGATCCTGGTGATTCTTCAGCTTGCCCCTTTTCTTGGACAGGACAGTCCAAGCGGGGGCGTGATTGGAACCCTGAGCAATCTTCCTGAGCTTGCTAAAGGAATTCAGCTGCATGAGCTCGGCCTGGCCGTGATCACACTGCTGATCCTCTGGTTCACGCCTGAACAGCTGAAGCGGTTTTGCCCTCCCCAGTTGCTGGCGTTGGTGATCGGAACGGTGCTGTCCCTAACGGTGTTCGGCGATGTGGGGCTCCGCCCAATCGGTCCGTTCACCGCTGAATTCCCCACCTTTCAAGCCCCCACGTTTTCTCTCGATCAGATCCGCTTGATGGTGGTGAATGGTGCGGTTCTGGGGATGCTCGGCTGTATTGATGCGCTGCTTACATCTGTTGTGGCTGACAGCCTTACCCGCACAGAGCACGACTCCAACAAAGAATTGATTGGTCAGGGTCTCGGCAATGTGATGTCGGGACTGTTTGGTGGTCTCCCCGGTGCTGGGGCAACGATGGGAACCGTGGTGAACATTCAGGCGGGCGGGCGATCGGCCCTTTCCGGCATCGTGCGCGCGCTGATCCTGATGCTGGTGATTCTGTTGGCGGCTCCGTTGGCGTCCCGCATCCCCCTGGCCGTTCTTGCCGGCATCGCCCTCAAGGTTGGTTTCGACATCATCGATTGGAGTTTTCTCAAGCGCGCCCATCACCTGTCGATCAAGGCGGCATGCATCACCTATGGCGTGATTGCGCTCACCGTTCTGGTGGATTTGATCTGGGCCGTGTTCATCGGGGTTTTCGTGGCGAATGTGCTCACGATTGAGCGCATGACGGCGCTCCAGTCCAAAGGGGTCAAAACCATCAGCACGACCGATGATGACGTTGAACTTCCTGAGCAGGAGCAGGTCTTGCTCGACCAGGCCTCCGGGCGCCTGCTGCTCTTTCAGCTCACCGGTCCGATGATCTTCGGTGTGGCCAAAACGATCAGCCGCGAACACAACGCCATCGACGACTGTGAGGCTGTTTTGTTCGATCTGAGCGAAGTGTCCCACCTGGGCGTGACCGCTTCGTTGGCGCTCGAGAATGCCATCAAGGAAGCCATTGAAGTGGGCCGTGCTGTTTACCTTGTTGTGCTCTCCGGATCCACGCGGAACCGTCTGGAGAAGTTGAAGCTTCTCGATCTTCTCCCCGATCACCATGTGAGCGAGGATCGCGAAGAGATTCTCCGGCGTGCCGTCGGAGAGCTTCCCGTGCTTCAGGAGGTTTGACCATTGCAGGACAGTTCCAGCCAGCTGGTGATTCGCCGTCCTGACGACTGGCACGTGCACCTGCGGGATGGAGCCATGCTCAAGGCCGTCGCCCCGGCAACCGCCAGGGTGTTTGCAAGGGCAGTCGTGATGCCCAACCTGAAACCACCGGTCACCACAGTGGATCAGGCGCGCGCCTACCGGCAGCGAATCGTGGAGGCCGTGCCGGCGGACGTGAGATTTGAGCCGCTGATGACGGCCTATCTCACCGATCACATTGATCCAGCTGAGCTTGAGCGAGGTTTCAGTGAGGGCGTGTTCACTGCAGCCAAGCTCTATCCAGCCAATGCCACCACCAATTCAGCCGCTGGTGTGAGCGATCTGTCCAGGATCAGCAAGGTGCTGGAGCGAATGGAGGCCATCGACATGCCTCTGCTCATCCATGGAGAGGTCACAGATGCTGATGTGGATGTGTTTGATCGGGAAGCTGCATTCATCGAATCGCACTTGATTCCCCTGCGCCAGCGTTATCCATCCCTGCGCATCGTGCTTGAACACATCACCACGGAGCAGGCTGTCGATTTCATTCGCACTGAAAGTCTGGCTGGTGATTCGCGTCTCGCAGCCACGATCACGCCGCATCACCTGCATCTCAATCGCAACGCGATGTTCTTGGGTGGTTTGCGCAGCGACTTCTATTGCCTGCCGGTTGTGAAGAGGGAATGCCATCGACGCGCCTTGGTGAAGGCGGCCACCAGTGGCCTGTCCTGTTTCTTTCTGGGAACCGATTCAGCACCCCATCCGCGATCAGGCAAGGAATCGTCCTGTGGGTGTGCCGGCATCTTCAATGCGGTGCATGCACTTGAAAGCTATGCCGCTGTCTTCGAGCAGGAGGGGGCTCTTGAGCATCTTCAGGGATTTGCCAGTGAGCATGGGCCCCGTTTCTACGGTCTTCCCCTGAACAACGAATCCCTCACCCTTGTGAAACGCCAACAGACCGTTCCCAAGACCCTTGAAGACTCAGGGCTCGAAGCCGGTGAATGGCCAGTGCTGTTCCATGCCGGTGAAACGTTGAACTGGTCGGTGCATGTCGATGGGCAAGCGGAGACGAACTGAATAGGGTTCGTGCAGGCGAACATCTCATTCCATGGGCGATCCCCAGATCCAGACTCCCGCCGCAGAGCAGTATTGGCATCTGTGGACGGATGCCGAGGGCATCAGTCGCCATCAGCTCTGCACGATCAGTGAGTTCAAGCTCGGCCGTCTCGGGCCGCGAAACTCACCACAGTTCTCCCGCGATCTGATCAAGGATGGCAATGCGTTCGTGACGTATCTGCCCGTGGGTTGGACAGCCGATTGGCATGAAAACCCTGAGCCCAAATGGATCTACATCCTGCGCGGAGCCTGGGCTGTCACGAGCATGGATGGTCAGCGGGTTGTCATGAAAGCTGGTGAATACTCCTATGGGGGAGATCAGGGCTGCGTGATGACATCCGATGGTCGTTTGGGCCATCTGTCCGAACAGGTTGGCGATGAACCGTGTGTGCAGTTGGTGATCCAGCGCAATGACAATGCCTGGCGCAATCTTCCCCCAGGCTCATTCAGCTGAAACAAGCGACCGCAGCGATGAACGTCTACCAAAGCGATTTCGTTGAAACAAGGCTTGAGGAGCTTGATCCTCGCTTCAGTTCTCTGGTCTTGTTCAATGCCCAGTTGGAACGACTGTTTGATGGTTGCCGATGGCTGGAAGGTCCTGTTTGGCTTGGTGATCAGCAGCGCCTTTTGGTTTCTGATATCCCCAACGACCGCATCCTGTCTTGGGATGAGGTGCACGGCTTGAGCGTGTACCGCCACAATGCAGGATTCCCGAATGGTCAGACGCGGGATCGTCAAGGACGTTTGCTGACATGCAGCCACCGCGATCGTGCCGTGTTGCGGACCGAGCACAACGGCAGAGTGACGTCGTTGGTGGACTCCCATCAGGGAAAGTCTCTCAACACACCCAATGATGTGGTGGTGAAACGGGACGGCACCGTCTGGTTTAGTGATCCGCTCTATGGGCTGGTGAATGATTACGAGGGCGGTCGGCGCTCGTCGTTGCAGGCTCCGGTGATTTACCGCTTTGACCCAGCGGATGGTTCATTGCAAGCCATGACCACACCAGATGAAGTGTCGGGTCCCAATGGTCTGGCCTTTTCGCCTGATGAGTCCCTGTTGTACGTCGTTGATACCGGTGCTCCGGATGATCCCGTTGCCGATCGACTGATTCATGTGTTTGATGTGGTGCAGGGTGGCCGGCTGCTCGAGGGACGGCGGGATTTCCACCGGGTGAACAACGGCAATGCCGATGGCATTCGTGTGGATGAGGTCGGCAATGTTTGGAGCAGCGCAGGCAATGGTGTGCACTGCATCGCTCCCGATGGAACCCTGTTGGGGCGCATTGCCACGCCGCGCCTCGTCAGCAATCTTTGTTTTGGCGGTGTTCATGGCAACCGACTGTTTCTGTGCAGTTGGGACACCGTGTATTCCATCCACGTCAACACCAGAGGGCTTCAGCATCCAGCCCTTCCTTGACCCAATGTCTCTCCCCATGACCCCTCATCCTCAACTTGAAGCGTTTCTCAGCAAGGTGAAAGGTGATCCCGACCTGCTGAAACAGTTCCACTCCGCCGAATGCCTTAATGACATCGCTGCCATGGGGGCTGGGATGGGCTTTCAATTCAAAGGTGTGGACATTCTTCTGCACCAAGCCTCAGCCACGCTGAAGCTCTCTCCGGATGCCCTGGAAGCCCTGGCTGCAGGTGTGGAATTGGAAGGGCATCTCTGGAAGATGGCCATTCAATGGACCTGAGCTGATGCAGATGATTCCCTGCCTGGACCTCGCCGATTCCGAAGCGATTGTCTTCTCCGCGCTCCAGACGGCTGAACGCTCTGGGTCGCAGGTGTCGATTGCAGTGGTGGACGGGGCTGGACTGCTGATCCGTTTCAGTCGGATCGATGGCGCTTCAGCAGCGAGCGTTGAAGCGGCCATGGCCAAAGCGCGAACGGCCGCTTTGACAGGAAAGGACAGCGCCGCTGCCGAGCAGGCCATCGCCTCGGGGCGTCTGGCGTTGCTCTCGCTGCAGGGGGTTCTCCACCAGCCTTGTGCGCTGATGGCTGGTGGTCTTGTGCTGCGCTCCCAGGGCGTGGTGGTGGGGGCGATCGGCGTGTCTGGGATGACTCCTGATCAGGACCTTGCGATCGCCCGAGCCGGCGCGGACTGTTTTGCGCTCAGAGTCCAGGACTGCTCATCATGATGCCGCCGTCAGCAAACACGCTGGTGGCGGTCATGTAGCTGGCTCCATTGCTGGCGAGAAAGGCCACCACGGAAGCGATTTCTTCAGGCTGAGCCATGCGCCCCATGGGAATCGCTGCATTGAGCTTGGCCAAAAGCTCAGGATTGTTGATTGTGGAGTCGTTGATTGGCGTCGCCACGGCGCCAGGACCCACATTCACAATCGAGACTCCTTTGCTGGCCAGTTCCACCCCGGCGGTGCGGGTGAGCATGCGCACACCGCCTTTGGCCACGCAGTAGGGCGTGTTGTCAGGCATCGGCCAATCTTCATGGACCGATGAGATGTTGATGATCCTGCCGCCGCTGCCTTGGGCGATCATCTGTTTGGCTGCGAACTGCGTGGCGAAGAACACCCCACGGAGATTCACATTCATCACTTTGTCGTAGTCCTCGGGAGTGGTGTCGAGGATCGAGGTGCGGGTTTCGATGCCTGCGTTGTTCACCATCACGTCGATCTTTCCGAACGTCTTCACCGCAGTGTCGATGAGCCGTTGAAGATCATCCAGCTTGGCCACGTCGGCCTGCACACCAATGGCTTGGCCGCCCAGTTCGCCGATTTCTTCGATCAGCTCTTCGGTGCGTTCGGGATGGGATCTGTAGTCGATCACCACTTTCGCGCCCAGGCCGCCAACCGCTTCAACGATCGACTTGCCGATTCCGGAATTACCTCCGGTGACAACGATCACTTTGTCGCGAAGACAAAGGGATGTCATGGCCTTAGGGACCTGGTTGGTCATGGGGATGGGTGAGCAACCTTCATTGAATAGCTGGTTTTCGTCTGGCTTGCTGTGTTGTGTTGCGTCGCCTGGAACGCGCTAAGACGCCTTTAAAGCCCTTGGTCTGGCCATGACTGACTCCCTTCAACTCTCCCCTGCAGTGGAAGGCGTGGCGTTTTCTCTGCCAGACCCGCAGGCGCTTGATCCACTGTTCAGCGTCCTTGGCGTCACTGACCATGGCAGCACGATGCTCGATGGCGCAGCGCTCCAGCGTCGTTTCGGCCTCAAGGAAGGACGGGCGACAGTGCATCACCATCGCCTCGGCTCCGAACGTCTCGACACCATCACCTTTGAGGACTGTCCTGCCGCAACGTCTTTCCAGCCGGGCCCTGCCAACACCCTGTGGTTTCAGCACGTGGCCATCGTGGTGAGTGACATGAACCGTGCGGCGGCCTGTTTGATGCCGATGGTGTCACCCATTTCCGAGTCCCCCCAGTGGCTCCCCAACGGAGTTGCGGCATGGAAGTTCAGGAACGCGGCCGGCCATGCCATGGAACTGCTGTGGTTTCCTTCCGAACTGGGCCATCCCCGTTGGCATCAGTCGAATCCTCCGCTCTTTCAAGGGCTTGATCACACAGCGATCGCCATCGCTGACAGCGACCGCAGCCTTGACTTCTACGGTTGTGAACTCGGGCTGCAATTGCGTTACGCCACGCTTAATCAGGGGCTTGAACAACAGCGCTTGGATGGCCTGAAGGATCCCCGGGTTGCGATTCATGGTGTCAGTGGCTCCAGTCCCTGTGGGGTGGAGTTCCTTCGTTATCTGCACCCCGAGCCCTGCCAGCCAACAGCGGCGGCTCTGCAACCTCAGGATGCGTTGTATGCGCAAATCCTTTTGCGCGATCCGGATGCTGGGCACGGCCGATTGCTGCGTGACCCTGATGGTCATCGACTCTGGATCGAGTCTTAAGACAATCCTTAACGTTCCGGTTGGGCTCGGTTTCTAGCGTTCGTTAAACGCGTCCTGTCCGTTGGATCTAATCTCTCTGATTCTCCCCGCTGCGCCGACTGGGCCCGCTGCAGGGGGCTTGCTCTTGCTGCGTGTGTTCACGGGGCTGGTGTTCATTCGCCACGGATGGCCGAAGTTAAGCAACCTCGCGACCTGGGCTGCTGCGATGAATACTCCGGCATGGCTCTGCTTTCTCTCGGCGTTTTCGATGTGGGCCGGAGGGATTGCTCTCATCCTCGGCGTCCTCACGCCGCTTGCCGCATTGGCGATCGCTGTGTCGATGCTTTACGCCGTTGTGTTGGAGATCAAGAATGGATTTCCCTTCATTGCTCCTGATCCTTTTCAGATTCCGGAGGGTGATTATGTGGGCCCCATGGGAGTGGGCGACCCTCCGAGTTGGGAAAAGGCCGCCATGTACGTGGTGATGTGCGGTGTGCTGATCACCGCTGGAGGTGGTCCTTTCAGCCTTGATCTGGCTGTGGTTGCGCCCAAAGTTCAGGCTTGGCTGGGCTGATCAGCCCAGCCTCTCCTTGAGGTGATCCCCAACGCGGATGGCATTGGCAATCGCGGTGAGTGATGGGTTCACGGCCGAGCTGCTGGGGAAGAAGCTTGTATCCACGACATAGAGGTTGTCCACATCGTGGGTGCGGCAGTTGAGGTCCAGCACGGATGTGGCGGGATCGGTGCCGAAGCGGCAGGTCCCCATCTGGTGACCGACAGCTGCAATATCCATCGAAGAGGCGAAGTACACCTGACGTTCAGCCAGGTGATTCTGCAGATAAAGCTTGTCAAGAAGGCCTTCCAGTCTGTTGATCAGCTCCTGGGATGCCCGGTTGTTGGTCATGGTGTAGCTCAGCTTGATCTGGCCATGGGCATCCACGGTGACCCGGTTGTCGGGGCAGGGCAGGTCTTCGGTTTGCAACCAGAAATCAAGCGAATGCTCAGCGATGCGATCCATGCTCCAAGTGGGAGCGAGTGCCGTTAAACGCGGCTTGTAGCCCTTGATCATGGCTCCGTTGGTCTTGCCGGTCATCTGCACATTGCCCATCGGATAATCGAAGGCGTTGTCGCCGAAATACCAGTCGTTCACTGCGACGGTTTTCTGGAAGATTGTGGTGTTGGGCTCATGGGCAAGGGCCACAACGGCCTTGCAGTTATGGAACATGTAATTCCGTCCCACCTGATCGGAGCTGTTCGCCAGTCCTTTGGGATGGGCATCATTGGCCGACATCAGCAACAGTCGGGCAGAGTTCGCTGCTCCAGCTGAAATCACCACAATGTCTCCCCGGAAGCGGCGCTCTTCACCACGGTGATTCACAACAACCTCGGTGATCTCGCGACCGCTGGCGTCAGTCTTGAGCTTGCAGACTTCCGCTTCGGTCAGCAGAAATACGTTGTCGTGATCCAGGGCTGGACGCACACCCATCACCTCGGCATCGCCTTTGGCGTGCACGAGACAGGGGAAACCGTCGCAGCGATTGCAGCGCACACAGGCGCTGAACGCTGGATCCAGTTCGTTCATGGCCACGCCGGTTGGTGCATGGAACGGATGAAGACCGGCGGAGCGCAGATCAGTCACCAGTTTCTGCATCCGCGGTTCGTGGCTGATCGGTGCGTAGGGGTAAGGCGAGGACGCCGGTGGCTCGGTGGGATCCTCCCCTCGTTCGCCGTGCACGTGATACCACTCTTCGGCTTTGCGGTAGTAAGGCTCGAACACGTCGTATTTAAGGGGCCATTCCGGTGACTCACCGTCGACGTGAATCACCGATTCAAAATCTCTTTCGCGAAGGCGAAAGTGGGCTGCTCCATACATCTTGGAAGCACCACCAACGAAGTAATGACTCCCGGGTTGAAATTCCTTTCCGTTCTTGTCGAGCCAGGGATCGGTTGAGACGTAGCGATCCTTCTGAAAGACTTCAACTGGGTCCCAGTTTTGAGGTTCTCGGGGCAGCCAGCCACCTCGCTCCAGGATCAGAATCGAATGGCCTGCATCGGCCAGGGCCCGTGCCAGAGAGCCGCCACCAGCACCGCTGCCGATGATCACCACGTTGAAGTGATCGCCTTGAGGCTCCATCGGCGTCTGACGCTGCGCGGAGCAAGTGGCAAAATCCATCGGTGGCACTGAAAGCACTGCCTGAACGCTAGGTAGGGCGTTGGCCGACGTCAGGCGATGCGTGTTGAGCCAAACCGATTGAAGGGGATTAGGTCTGCCAACGATTCAGCTGGGTGATCATCTTGGCGACGATGGCGCTCCACCCTGTCTGATGACTGGCTCCGACCCCGGCGCCGCTGCAGCCATGGAAATATTCGTTGAAGAGGAAGAGATCACGCCACAGCGGATTCTGCTGAAACTGTTCAACAGGGCCATTGAAGGCGCGTCGTCCGTCGTCATCACGGCGGAAGATACCGATGAGGCGTTGTTCCAACTCAAGGGAAATTTGCCAGAGGTTGAGTTCCCGGCCGGAGCCTGTCGGGAATTCCATTTTGAAATCGTCGCCGAAGAAATGGCCGAATTTCTGCAGCGCTTCGATCAGTAAGTAGTTGATCGGCATCCAAATGGGACCCCTCCAGTTGGAGTTCCCTCCGAACATGGCAACCGGGCTGTCTGCTGGGCTGTAGCTGATCGTGGCGTAATCGTCTCCCTGCTGATAGGAATAAGGGTGGTTTTCATACACCTTCGAGAGGCTGCGAATGCCGTAGGGAGACAGGAACTCCTCTTCATCGAACACTCTCGTCAGAATTCGCCTCAGACGGTGGGGAGGAACGATTGAAAACAGAACCCTGTCTCGGTGCCACGTGCCGAGGTGCGAGATCGCATCAAAGGGAGCTCCGCGTTCCCGGCCGAGATCATTGAGGTAGCTGCGAACATCCAAGGCTGGAATTGAATCCACCGTCTGGGCGTCAAAGGTGGCGATGGCCAGCAGTGGGATCAGTCCGCTGAGGGAGCGGGTGCGCAGATAATCGGAGCTCCCGTCTGGCCGTTTCAGCACGTCGTAATAGAACCCATCCGCTTCATCCCAATTCACGAATCCCCGTCCTGAGGGACTGTTGAGGGCATAGGTGAGCCGGCTGAAGTCGCTGACAAAGCGCTCGCACAAGCCTTTGTACTCTTCACGATCACTGGAGAGCAGAACACAGGCCTCCAGCATGTTGAGACTGAGCATGCCCATCCAGGCTGTGCCATCGGATTGCTCGATTCGACTGCCGTCTTTCAGGGGATAACGGCGATCGAAGATGGCGATGTTGTCGAGTCCGAGGAAGCCACCTTCAAACAGGCTGTCGCCGTTGCGATCCGTGCGGTTGGCCCACCATCCGTATTCGAGCAGAAGCTCCCGCAGGCTGGCGCGCAGAAAGGGATAGTCCTTTTGCCCATGGGTGCGCTTGGAGATCTGGAAAATGCGCAGGGTGGCCCAGGCTCCGATGGGCGGATTGGCGTCGGATAAGGCCCATTCATAGGCGGGGGACTGCCCGTTGTTGGCTGTCACGCTCGCCTGGCGCAGCATGCGGGCCTGACGTTTCGCTTCGCCGGGGTCGAGTTCTGCAAAGGCCACGGCGTGAACCATGAGATCCCACTGGCAGAAATAGGGATATTCCCAACAGTCGGGCATCGAAATGATGTTGCGGGCTCGCAGGGTGCTCCAGTAAGCGTTCTCGGAATGCCAACGCTCTTCCGGTGGTCGCGGAGCATTGCTGTCACCGCGCAACCATCGGGCGACGTACCAGTTGTAAAACTTGCGGCACCAGAACAACCCGGCTGCGGCGGCGGCGTGAATCGCCCGGTCTTCCGTCCCCAAGCCCGGTGCGACCCATTGCAGGTGATCCTCCCAGTCCTGGCGACGCTGGCTCAGGACGGCGTCCACCTGAGAGGACTCCATCGGGTCTGGAGCCTTCGCTCCGTGATGGTCATGACGGCAGAGGCGCAGATCGACCTGCCAGACCTCGCCGGGGTCGAGACGGCGTTGGAGATGAAGCGCCGCTTTGCTGCCCTCGCCGCTTGGGTTGACAGCACCTGCCTCCCCTTCAATCAGATACCGGTGAAAGGCATCCTTCACATAAGGCTGGCGAAGCGGTTGGTTGTAAAGCCGCTCGGTGTTGGTTTCATTCTCCGTGAACAGCCAGGTGCCCTGCTCGCTGCAGCTGAAGTTGTAAGACGCCAATGCATTCAATGCGTCGCTGACCACCACGCCGTCTGCCAGACGAAGTCTGGGACGGGCACTGGTGTCATCACCCCAGTCCCAGGTGTTGCGGAACCAGAGACTGGGAAGCAGGTGCAGATCCGCGGCCTCTGGTCCTTGATTGGTCACTGTGAGGCGGATCAACAGATCCTCTGGTGAGACCTTCGCGTATTCGACGCCGAGATCGAAGAAGCGATTGTCTGAGAAAATTCCGGTGTCGACCAACTCGAATTCAGGCTCATCCCGGCTGCGGCGTTGGTTCTCCTCGCGTAGACGCTCGTAGGGAAAGCGTTCCTGTGGATAGCGATAGAGGGCCTTGGCGTAGCTGCACGTGGGTGTGCCCGCCAGGTGGTACATCGTGTCTTTCAGGTCTTCACCGTGGTTCCCTTCAGGGTTCCCTAAACCGAACAGGCGTTCCTTGAGCACAGGGTCTTTCCCGTTCCAAAGCACGGGAGCGAAGCAGAGCAGACCGTTTTCATCGCTGAGTCCGAGCAGGCCATCTTCTCCCCAGCGATAGGTGCGCAGATGACTGTGATCGAAAGGAAAGGAGTTCCAGGCATTGCCATCGCCTGAATAATCTTCACGGACGGTTCCCCATTGGCGATCGCTGAGATAGGTCCCCCAGAGGTCCCAGGGTTTCAACCCTTCATCCCTTTCCCGGGATCGAACCAGCTCCAGAGGCTCTTCGCCCAATTGGGCCGTGGAGATGACGGACGTGGTCATGCGTTGCTCTGAACCCTTGCCCCAGAACGTAGAGGGGGATTCAAAGACTGCCCATGGGATCGTGTCGGATCGACAGGTCGGCCGGATGGGGGCGGGGGGACTTGAACCCCCACAGGATTTTCATCCCAAACGATTTTAAGTCGCGTGCGTCTACCGATTCCGCCACGCCCCCGGAAACCACTGGTTCCGATCCGGCATCCTAGATTCCCCTTGCTCAGGAATCATCAGTGACGATGGAGACGCTTCTGAACGCCATTCCCCAGGAGACTCTCCTCGTGATCGGTGCCTACGGTGCCCTCGGAGCGGCGTATCTCGTGGTGATCCCGCTGTTTCTTTATTTCTGGATGAACCGTCGCTGGACGGTGATGGGAAAACTGGAGCGGCTGGGAATCTATGGACTGGTGTTTCTGTTCTTCCCCGGGTTGATTCTGTTCGCGCCGTTCCTGAATTTGCGGATGAGCGGTCAAGGAGACGTTTGATTTGACGCGAGCAGGAGTTTTGTCGCTGGGCGCCGCCCTGCTTGTGGCTGGAGCCCTCGGCTACGCGGGCTTTCAGGCCTTGGGCTTGAAGGGATTTTCCGCTGGAATTGCCGCCGAAGCCCTTTTGGTGCTCGTGGTGGTTGTGTGGACAAGCAGCTATCTCTTCCGGGTGATCACCGGTCGGATGACCTACATGCAGCAACGGCGCAACTACAGAGCGGAGTACGACGCTCTCACCGATCAGCAGTTGCAGGCGCGTTTCGATGCCATGAGTCCAGAAGAACAAGCGGCTTTATTGGCTTCAGTCTCTGGTGAGAAGCCTGAGGAATCCCAGGACAAGGTTTCTTCCGACTCGTAGGCTCGCTGCCGTCACATTGTCAGATTCTGCGATGCAGCCTTCGTCACGAATCGCCGAGGTCTTCGCCCAGACCGCTCGTGAGCAGCGCCTCGCACTGATGCCTTTCATCGTGGCTGGCGATCCGAATCTGGAAACAACAGCCGATATCTTGCTCAGCCTTCAGTCCAATGGTGCTGATGTGGTTGAACTGGGAATTCCTTACAGCGATCCACTGGCGGATGGTCCGGTGATCCAATCCGCTGCCTATCGAGCATTGGCTCAGAACACCACGCCGTCGAATGTGCTCACCATGCTGCGTGGTCTGCGCGATCGTCTGACCATGCCAGTTGTGCTGTTCACTTACAGCAATCCTCTGCTGAACCGTGGTGCAGAAGCATTCTTCGCTGAGGCTGCAGATGCAGGCGTGGCTGGATTGGTGGTGCCCGATCTTCCCTTGGAGGAGGCGGAACGTTTGTCTCCACTCGCTGCTGAGCAGGGCCTGGATCTTGTGCTGCTTGTGGCCCCCACCACTCCAGGCGATCGTCGGCGCAGGATCGCAACATCCAGCCGTGGATTTACTTATCTGGTCAGTGTTACAGGCGTGACCGGTGAACGTGCTTCTCTTCAGGATCGCGTAGCAGAGCTGGTGCTTTCGCTAAAGGGATTGGAGGCTGGACCTGTTGCGGTTGGCTTTGGAATTTCTGGGGCTGATCAGGTGCGTCAGGTGCGTGAGTGGGGAGCTGATGGCGCCATCATTGGCAGTGCCCTCGTTAAAAGAATCGCCGCTGCACAACCAGGTTGTGCAGCGGCGGAAGCAGGTGAATTTTGCCGGGAGCTGCGCAAGGCAGCCGGCTGATCATCACTCTTCGTCTTCGTCGGTGCCGCCGACGGGGACGAGGCGAATCTGCTTGCGGCCAAGCTTAATTTCGAACTCATCACCAGGCTTGAGATCGAGCATGGCTGTGTAGGCCTTACCGATCAACAGATTGCCGTTGCCTTGAACGGTGGCGACGTAGGAAAGCTTGCGACCGCCTTTGCCGATTCCGCCAACGCCAGTAGCACCGAGATTCACTCCCTTGGCTTCGAGCAGTGCTTCATAGAAGGCGGTGAAGTTGAGGCGCTCCCCACCATCCTTCTTGTTGGACACATAACCGCAGGCACGGACGAGATCAGACTTGCTGACATCACCCAGCTCTTTCACTTTGTTCAGCAGGTCAGCACCTGTAAGCATGGTCGTTGAAAACATCTACTCATTGAACATAGCGCTTGATGTGCAGCATGTGCCATCCTTTCCCTTGGATTTGTACCAACTGAGCAAGCAACCTATGGCGCGTTTCGTTCTTTGGGGTTTGTACTGCGAAGATGCTCTTCAGAAAAGAGTGCCGTTTCGTGATGAGCATCTAGCTCGTCTTCAAAGTCTCAAGGACGAGGGCACCTTGATCACCTTGGGTCCAACGGAGGCCAGCACTCACGTGTTCGGGGTGTTCGAATCCGAGAGTGAATCAGCTGTTCGTGCGCTGCTCGAAGCCGACGTCTATTGGCGGGAGGGTATCTGGACGCGTTTGGATGTTTATCCCTGGATCCAGGCGTTTTGAGCCTGAAGCCATACCCAATCGCCAACAACCTGCTCGTTTCCCTCGCCGAGGGCATCGCCATAACCACTCATCTGGCCGATTCCCTCCTTGGCGATCGCTGCAATCGCTTCTGGATTGTCCAGGCCTCGTTTGGAAAGATCCTTCAATTTCAGTGAACGGCCGCGGCGAATGATGTTCCCGCCGTTGGGGTGACAACCAGCACAGTGAAGATCAAACAGCTGGGCGCCATCGCTCGAGAGGGCGCCGACGCTTTCGACGGGCAAGGCGAGCGCGATGATCAGACCAGCCACAATCAACAGTGCTCGCATTGGCGACAACCCTTCAAGGGTTCTCAGTCTGCCTTTGAGGCCGTGTCATTCATCTGGTGAGACCGTTGATAGCGGAGCACCAGATCCTCAGGGGAGCGGTAGCTCTGAGGAAGTGAACGATGCAGCCGTTGGAGATAGTCCCAGCAAATCGTGCGCTGAATGGCCGTCATGGATCGCCCTTCAGAAACAAGGCGACGCAGCGCTTGGCAATAGCTTGAAAATCCTGCTTCCAGATCACCAATCGTGAGCGTGCGACTTGAGGCGGTCATGACCGGATCTGTCAGGTTCCCCTGACTTTCGTGGCGTCATGGCCATTTCGTCTGTTGCCAGGATCACGAGATTGCTACGGATGTCATGGCAGAAGAGGATCTGCAGCGGTTTCTGGAGAAGGTGAAGGCGCTCAATGCTCTCGTTGCACGTCTCGAGAGCGATCCTGCTTCGCGCCAGCAGTTCGCTGCTTGCTCGGACCACAACGCCGTGGTGGCGCTGGCCTCAGCGTGGGGATTTGAGATCGGACGGCGTTGGGGTGAAGCGTCGCTCACTGGGCCATCGCCCTCAACGGCGACGTCGAATCTTCTGGCGGACGCCGAGACTCTTCCTGGTGAGGAGCAGGAGGACGTTCTCTGCAGCGGCGCTGATTGGAGGTTGGTGGTCATCCGCTCCAATGCTGCGAGCACTCCCGCTGGCTTCTGGTACGACCAGAGTGAAAACGAATGGCTGACGTTGCTGAAGGGAAGCGCTCTTCTGCGTCTGGCAGATCCTGACCAGTTGGTGGATCTCAGTGTTGGCGATCAGTTGCTGCTTCCGGCTGGTCGTCGTCATCGGGTGGAGCGCACTGATCCCCATCCAGGTACAACCTGGCTTGCTCTGTACTGGACTGATGCTTGCGCGCCGAATCACCAGGCTGCATTGAACGTTTGACCAGCCAGTAAGCGCCTGCAAGAGCGATTGAGGAAATTCCTAGACCGATCAGCAGCTGGGGTTTGTTTTCCGATCCCGCTGGCAGCACGATCACTTTGCGGGCGACGGCGGTTAAGGCTGTCACGAGAACCAGTTCGATTTGAACCACGTGACGCCGCAGGTAACTGGTGATGTTCTGCAGCACCTCCAAAGCGATCAGAACAGTGAGCAGATCTCCCAGAACTCGGATCAGTCCGTCGCCGAGCCAGTACGCGTCCTGATCGGTGTTAATCAGGGCGAGTGTGACTTTGACAGTGAGTTGAACCAGGGCTGCAACGATGACCACTGCTGTGATCACGGTGAGAAGCATGGCGACTTGTTTTTCGCCCTGATCAACCCACTGCAGAAAACTGCGGCGCCGGCGACGAAACTCAGGCATGCGCTTCAGTTGCTGCTGAAGGGGTTGTAGTAAGGCTTCGCCGGGGTATCGCCGGGTGGGTTCTCGATCTTGGTGTTGCAGGTGATCGATCCGTCTGCATTTTCCAGGCAGTCGGTGGGAACAACGGTGCTCTCTGGACCTGTGCGGCTGTTCGGACCCAGAAGCCAGACCTCCGATTGAGCCAGAGCGGCTTGAGGGAGCGTGGCGCAAAGGGCTGTTAGCAAACTGATGCCGGCTAGCTGTCGGGGCAGGAAGGGCATCGTCCTCAATTCATCTCACTCCACTTTGCCCGGGATTGCCCTCAGCTGGCGCGGTCATCGCGGATTTCCTGCAGGAGGAGGTCGAGCTGACCGAATGGATCGGCAGCGTCGCTGGCTGCGTTCACCGTGTCGCCAAAGGAGTCCGAAGGCTGTCCGTCAGCCCACTCCGCTTCGATGGCGCAGAGGCGGGCCGCAACGCTCGGCATGCCACCAAGGCTGTAAGCACGCTGAAGCACCTCGAGCAGGGCAGGCATGCGTGTGGACGAGGCCCGGAGGCTGCGCCGCAGATCGGCCTGCGTGCGCCCTTGGCTTTTGAGCCAGTCCTTGAGCAGTGATCCGAGGTCGTCTTCCAGCTCTTGAGACCAGGGCGTCATGGAGTTGCTCATGGAAACCACCGCTCCAGTCTGCGTTGAGCTCGCTGCCTGATTTCAGGGGTGATGTGATTCCTGCACAGCCCGAGCAAGGCGGTAAGTGCCACTAGGTCGTCGCTGAAGCCAGCCACTGGCAGAAGGTCGGGGATGAGATCAATCGGAACGAACAAGTAAGTGAGCGCAGCCAGAACAGTGACCCTGGCCTGATGGGGTGTGCTCGGCTCCAGCACCATTTCCAACGCTTCCAGCGCGGGGCGGGCGACGAACCGGCCGCTCCTCTTGAGCAGGTTGCGCAGCAGTCCCGCATCCACCGTGACGTCACCGGTGTTTGCTTCGGCGCGAGGGTGAGCGGATGCCAATGACAGTTCTCAGATGACAGGGAACCCCACCCTCCATCAAATCTCCTGTCCTGTGAAGGGGAGAGATCCGATGCGTTGAGGGGCGGGGACCCGCTCAAACGCTCAGCTCGACCAGCCCATGCTGAATGCCCGTTTTACGGAGCTTGCGCAGTGCGCGCTGCACGACTTGGCGGCAGTATTCGCGACTGCAGTTCATCTGACGGGCCACCTCGGCCAATGTTCTCTACTCGTTGCTGCCATCAAGGCCGAAGCGCAGCATGACGACGGTGCGTTCCTTGGGGGTGAGATTGGATTTATCGAGCAGCTTCCAGGCTGATGCTGTGCGCTCGGCAATCTCAGCCCGTTCCATGGGTGGTACCTCTTCACTGGGCAGCACATCCACCAGTTCCGAGGGGTCGGATTTTGACTTCACCACCCCTTGCAGGCTCACGGTGACGCTGCGCAGTTCACATCCCAGAAGATCTTCAACTTCGCTGATGGGAAGATTCAGATCGTCGGCAAGTTGCTCCGTGCTTGGTGATAAACCATTCCGTTGCATCAGACGGGCTTTGGAGGCACGAAGTTTTGTTAGTTTTTCATTCACATTGACGGGAATGCGAATGGTGCGGCTTTGGGTGGACAGCGCTCGATTGAGGCCCTGCCGAATCCACCAATAGGCATAGGTGGAAAAACGATGTCCCCGGGTTGGATCGTATTTCTCAACGGCTCGGGTCAGTCCGAGTGTGCCTTCCTGGATCAGGTCGAGAAGGTCGAGGCCTTTGCCCTGGTAGCGCTTGGCGAGATTCACAACCAGCCTGAGGTTGGCTGTGATCATTTGATTCTTGGCCTTTTCACCGCGTTTGATCGTGCGCTTCTCGTCATCGCTGTACTCGCAGGCCGGGCCGCTGCCGCCCGCGAGATGGCAGCGTTCGGTCAGGCTCACCATGGCCTGAACTTTCCGACCCATCGTTAATTCCTGCTCAGGCGTGAGTAACTGGTGTCTGCCGATTTCGCCCAGAAATGCACTCAGGGAGCTCACCATTTTGTTTGCTCTGTTTCTTTGAACCTAGGGCGAATGTCTTTTTCTCTGGCCCGTGTAATAAAGAGTGCGGAATTCATACTTTGGACACAATTTTGAATTTGTACGGATTCCTTTTTTTGTTCATCTTTTCAATCGTTTTTCTTCGCTTTTTGCCAGTCTGAGTTTTTTGCCTGGTTCAGGCTTTGGCATTACAGCCGCTGGTGCGGTTCTGCCGCTACCCTCGCTTGCGCCGACCGACGTCGAACCCATGCCATTGGCCACCGTGCTCACCCCCGAGATCGCCAAGAGTGCGGGAGTGGCCTACATCCACTACGTGAGCTTCATGTTCTGCTTCGCGGCCCTCGTTGTGGAGCGCAGGCTTCTCCGTCCGGATCCTGACCGGCGTGCGGCAACGGCCATGGTGATCACCGACATCATTTATGGCATCGCCGCTCTGGCGCTGTTGGTGAGTGGCATCTTCCGGGTTCTCTATTACGGCCAGGGAAGCGAGTTCTATACCCAGAACCCACTGTTCTGGTGGAAGGTGGGTCTCTACCTGAGTGTGGGGGCTCTCTCCCTCTACCCCACCATCACCTACATCCTCTGGGCCATTCCCCTGCGCAAGGGTGAGCTCCCCAAGGTGAGTGAGGCTCTCGCCACGCGCCTCGGATGGATCATCAATGTGGAATTGGTGGGCTTCTCGCTCGTTCCCCTCCTCGCCACGCTCATGGCTCGAGGGGTTGGTCTGCCCAGTGCCTGACCCAGGCGATCGATGAGCCTTGACCTGTGCCCTCCAGTTCAGGCGGAGCGGGTTCTGGACGGGGAGGCGCTGCAAAGCAACCCTGCTGTTGCGGCGCCCGGATATGGCAGCAAGCTGGCCCGATCGCGCTATGGAGCCCCCTCGTTGCCGCAATGGTGTGTGTGGGTTGAGCCGGCTGCGGGGATGGAGGCGGATCGCTGGGAGCGACGTTGGCTGCTGGGTATGGATGCGGCTCTAGCTAGCTGGGCCAAGCTTCTGCCGATTGTTCGCGTTGAGGATCCGCAACGTGCCCATGTGCGCGTTGAGCGGCGGCGCCCTCCGCTGCGTCAGCTGCCTGGGGGATGGCGCGCCAGCAACGGACGCAGTTTGTTGCAGGTGCTGGAGGTGACCCGCGCAGGTCGCACGCTGCTCGAGCCCCGGGTCACCGTGCTGGTGTCGCCGGGGCTGCGTGCATCGTCGCTGAGGGCGACGGCGCTGCATGAGCTTGGGCATGCGTTTGGGCTCTGGGGCCATAGCGATAATCCCGCTGATGCCATGGCGCCCGTGCAGGGGGCGTCTCCGGTGCTTGAGCCATCTGCGGATGATCGCCTCACCTTGGAGTGGATCCGCCGCCAGCCGACTGGTTTTGGGCAGCCACTGCCGCCCGAGCCTCCCGTCGACGACGCGTAGGCGTTTCGTTTTCGTCGCGCTTGCGTAACGTTACCGTGTCATTTGCCAGGGAGCTGGCGGCTCCTGGGGTGGGGTGCCGTCAGGCTCGAAACTCGGCAAGCTGGCAGCAGTGAATCCTCTTTCTTTGCTTATGTCGCGGAGATGGCGCCCCGGTCAGCTGATGGCACTGCCCGCCCTTGCTGCTGTGGCGGTCGCTGCGGTGGGGTGCAGTGCCTCGGATCAGAGCGTTGATTCATCGGCTGGAGGAGCGTCAACCATCCGCATTCAGTTGGATGGCAAGGATCCATCGGCCAGTCGCGGGGAGCTGGGGCGCGGCAGCAAGCCTCTTCAGTTCAAAGTTGGCTTCGGGCGCAACGGCATTGCCTGCCAAGGAACGCGTTTCGAGGAGGGCTGGACTCCCCTGGGTACCTTCCGTGTGAACGCTGTGCTCAGTGCGGATCGCTTTGCGATGGACCCCTCCCTGGTGGAGGCCTCCGGACGCAGTGAGGACTATCTGCGCGACAACCTATTCCGCAACATGAGCGCGATTGACTTCAAAGGGGATGGTGAAACGGCGGAATACGGCATCGGTTACATCAGCCTGACCCCGGTTCCAGCGACGCCCCAGCCGTTCCGCTTCAACACCTACGACGGCCAGTTCCGCTGGTACAGCTTTGCCATTCACGGCACCAATGACTCCAGTCGGGTTGGTCAGTCGGTGACGGGTGGGTGTATCAACGTGGGAGAGCAGGCGATGGCCGACCTGCTCAAGACCGTTCAACTTGGCGATGAGGTTGTGATCACCTCCGAGAGCCCCTGCGTGTCTTAGGCCGACGGATCGTGCCGCCTTGGTGCCCCGCGTCGGGCCGCAAGAACCTCTTGCACCTGGCGCCAGCTCACCCCGTGATGGGCGAGGGCGACTTGCATGTGAAACAGAATGTCGGCTGCTTCACCGGCAATCTCATCGGCGTTGTTGTCCTTGCAGGCCATCACGAACTCGGCGCTTTCTTCGCCGATCTTTTTGAGAATGCGGTTGTCGCCACCCTCAAGCAGCTTGTTGGTGTAGCTGCCCTCGTCCGGGTGTTCGCGGCGGTGTTCGATCACGCGCATCAGTTCCGTGCAGGCATCCGCCGGCGGTGGCAAGGCCTGGGGGCCGCCTTCACTGCGTTGATCCCGGTTTTCGTAGAAGCAACTGCGTGCTCCTGTGTGGCAAGCCACATCGCCGCGCTGCTCGATGGTGAGCAGGATCACGTCGGCATCGCAGTCGTAGCGGATGTTGCGCACCGTCTGGGTGTGCCCACTGGTGGCTCCCTTGTGCCAGAGCTCCTGGCGGGAGCGGCTCCAGTAATGCGCCTCGCCGTTGCTGAGGGTGAGCTCCAGTGACTCGCGGTTCATCCAGGCCACCATCAGCACGGCGCCATCCAGCCAGTCCTGCGCAATCGCGGGGATCAGTCCCGCTTCGTTGAAGCGGAGCTGATCGAGGAACGCTGGGGTGAGGGACTGCATCGGTGGGCGTGGGGTCCAGATGTAGACAGGAGGAATCCTCCCGCAGCGCCGTTCCTTTCGTCTGCCCGATGCCCCTGCCCCCCGCTGGTTACACCTGCAGCAAGCAGTTCGACGGCTACCCCTGTTGTCACCGGCAGTGGCAGCACCCCGGGCATTGCCGCTTTGTGCATGGCTACAGCCGCAGCTTCACGGTTTGGTTTGCAGCCACGGCTCTCGACGCCTGTGGCTTTGTGGTGGATTTCTCCAGCCTCAGGCCTCTGGAGAAACAACTGCGCGACCAGTTCGATCACACGTTTCTGGTGAATGCTGACGACCCGCTGATGGAGCAGTGGCAGGCGCTGCATGCGCAGGATGCTTTGGATCTGCGCGTGATGGAGAACGTGGGCATGGAAGCTTCGGCACGGTTGGTGTGGGGGTGGGCCAACACCCTGTTGAAGGAGCGCGATGGTGGTCGCTCCTGCTGCTGGAAGGTGGAGGCCCGGGAGAACCGGGCCAATAGCGCCTGTTACGAAGCCCTGCCGGAGTGGTTCAACGCAGAGCCAGCTGTTGCTGGTTCTCGTGGCCTGTGACAGCTTCCACATCCACATGGACGGTGTCACCGTCGCCATACCTGCCGGAGAGGATGGCTTTGGCAATCGGCGTTTCCAGTTCGCGCTGAACGGCGCGCTTGAGTGGGCGGGCGCCGTACACGGGGTCGTAGCCGGCATTGGCCAGCCAGTCCGTGGCTGCTTCGCTGAGATTGAGGCCCAGTTTGCGCTCATCCAGGCGAGCGCGTAGGCGTTCCACCTGCAGGGTCACGATCTGGCGCAACTCATCCCGCCTGAGGCTGTGGAAGATGATCTGGTCGTCGAGCCTGTTGAGAAACTCGGGCCTGAAGTGAGCGCGCAGCGCTTCGTTCACCCGCCGCTCCATTTCGCCATGCTGGCCGTCATCGCCTCCGAGGTCGAGGATCGACTGGCTGCCGATGTTGCTGGTGAGGATCAGAACAGCATTGGTGAAATCCACCGTTCGTCCCTGTCCATCGGTGACGCGGCCGTCATCCAGGATCTGCAGCATCACGTTGAACACATCGGGGTGGGCCTTCTCCACCTCGTCGAACAGGATCACGGCGTAGGGCCGGCGTCGCACAGCTTCCGTGAGCTGCCCCCCGGCTTCGTATCCCACATAGCCCGGAGGGGCTCCGATCAGCCGGCTCACTGTGTGCTTTTCCATGTACTCCGACATGTCGATGCGCACCATGGCCTCTTCACTGTCGAAGAGCTGCGCGGCCAGGGCTTTGGACAACTCGGTCTTGCCGACCCCGGTCGGGCCCAGGAAGAGGAAGCTGGCGATCGGTCGGTTGGGGTCGCTGAGACCAGCGCGGGAGCGCTGGATCGCATCGGCAACAGCGGTGACCGCCTGCTGCTGACCGACGACGCGTTCGTGCAGCTCGGTTTCCAGGCTCAGCAGCTTGGCCATCTCCGATTGGACCAGCTTCGCCACCGGAATCCCTGTCCACTTGGCGATCACCTCGGCGATGTCGTCTTCGGTGACCTCTTCGCGCAGCAAGGATTTGTCCTGGCTTCCGTCGTCGGCCGCAGCGAGAGCTGTCTCCTTCTCGGCCAGCTGTTTCTGCAGGGTGGCCAGCGTTCCGTATTCGAGTTCGGCTGCTTTGTTCAGGTCGTAGCTGCGCTTGGCTTGCTCCACCTGCAGCTGCACGCGCTCGATCTCTTCCTTCAGGTTGGAGAGGTCGTCGATCGCGCCTTTTTCATGCTGCCACTGGGCATTGAGGGTGCTCTGCTGTTCGGAGAGTTCCGCCAGCTCCCGCTCAAGGCGTTCCAACCGCTCCTGGCTGGCGGCGTCTGATTCGCGGCCGAGAGACAGTTTCTCCATCTCCAGCTGCAGGATCTTGCGGTCGATTTCGTCGATCTCCTCCGGTTTGGAGGTGATCTCCATCTTCAAACGTGCCGCCGACTCATCTACCAGATCAATCGCCTTGTCCGGAAGGAAGCGATCGGCGATGTAGCGGCTGCTCAGAACGGCCGCAGCCACCAGGGCGCTGTCGGCGATGCGCACGCCGTGGTGCACTTCGTAGCGCTCCTTCAAGCCACGCAGGATCGACACCGTGTCTTCCACGGTGGGCTGATCCACCAGCACTTGTTGGAAGCGTCGCTCGAGGGCGGGGTCCTTTTCGATGTGCTGCCGGTGTTCATCCAGGGTGGTGGCACCGATGCAACGCAGTTCGCCCCGGGCCAGCATCGGCTTGAGCAGATTGCTGGCATCCATGGCTCCACCGGTGGCACCGGCACCGACCACGGTGTGGATCTCGTCGATGAACAGCACAATCCCGCCGTCGGAGGCGGTCACCTCCTTGAGCACGGCTTTCAACCGTTCCTCGAACTCTCCTCTGTACTTAGCGCCGGCGATCAGCGCGCCCATGTCGAGGGCGATCAGCTGCCGGTTCTGCAGGGCCTGGGGAACATCGCCGTTGACGATGCGTTGTGCCAAGCCTTCAACGATCGCTGTTTTGCCAACGCCAGGCTCACCGATGAGCACTGGGTTGTTCTTCGTGCGGCGGCTCAGAATCTGAATCGTGCGGCGGATTTCCTCATCACGACCGATCACCGGGTCGAGCTTGCCGTCCCTGGCTGCCGCCGTGAGATCCCGGCCGTATTTTTCAAGGGACTCGTAGGAGCCCTCCGGGTTCTGATCGGTCACGGTCTGGCTGCCTCGCACAGCGTTGATGGCCTTTTTGAGCGAGCCAGGGTCGGCGCCGGCCTGTGAGAGCAGGCGCCGACCGCAGCGACTGTCATCGGCAAGGGCCAGCAGCAGATGCTCAACGGAGATGTAACTGTCGCCATAGTCTTGTTTGAGGCTGTCGGCACGATCGAGCAGGTCGCTCAGGCCCTTGCCCAGATACACCGATTCAGGTGGGGACTGCAGGGCTGGCTGCTGCGTGAGGTGACTGTCCACACTGCTCTGCAGGGCGGCAGGTGTGACTCCAGCTTTTTCGAGGATGCGGCTGGCCAGGCCATCCTGTTCCAGGAGGGCTTGGAGCAGGTGTTCCGTTTCCAGCTGCTGATGCCGGCGTTTCTGGGCCAGCTGCTGAGCCGAAAGGATGGCGGCCCAGGCTTTCTCCGTGAATTGTTCGGCCGTGGGTTGCATGGTTCTAGTTGTTCTTCACCAACCGTATGGGTGATCGTCGAATCAGAGTCCTGGAGAACCGCTCCTTGTCGTTCGGTCTCCACGACAGACGACGGCTTACCGATGGGAATCGGTAGGGTCCACCGAACTATTCCACTGACAATGCAACAGCCCAAGGCTGTCGACCCAACGCTTGTGAGGCGCCTTGTGGCCAGGGTGCGGGAGGTTTACGGCGCAACCCTGACCGACCCCGAGCGCATGTGTTGGACCGTTGTGCATGAACACCATCACGAGGCGATGCCAACGGAGTACGACATCCGCGAGGTGGACGAAGATCTGTATCTGGCTGTTCTTGAGGCCTGCCGCCAGGGGGGCTGATGGCTCAGATCCTGCTCTTGTCAAACCAGTTTGCGATCTTGGAGCAGTGCGCATCGGCCTGGAAATCTCCGGCCGAAACCGAAAAGCCTGTGCGTCTTGCCAGTTCGATCACCGCATCAAGCGTGGCGAGGTTCTGAAAGTCTCGTCTCAAGCCTGGGCTGCGCTCCAGCGCTCGAACGAAATCGCTGAATCCCTCTCGGCTCATCGGGACCAGCCCTGTTCGGCCTGGCTCTCCACGTAGGCCGCGACATCAGCAATGTCTTGATCACTGAGCTTGCCTTCGTAGGCAGGCATGGCGTTTTTGCCGTTTTCGATCTGATGCTCGATGGCCTCCAGTGGGTCCATGCCGTAGGACTCCAGATGGGCTTGCAGATCGGTTTGGCTCAAGGTTCGGCTTGCGCTGATCACATTGCCACCACCCATATGGCAGGCCGCGCAGTTGGCCGAGAACAGCTGGGCGCCATGCTCAGGATCTGGACTGCTCAGAGCACTGGCAGGCCATGCCGCGATCAGGCTCAAGCCCATGCAGAGAAGCAAGGCCAGGAAAGGGGTGGGGTTCAGCATCCAACCCGGGGAATCTCTGCTCGAACCCTATCCAGACCAGGGCATAAAGAAAGCCCCCGGAGGAAAGGTGACATCCTCCGGGGGCCTCTTGTGTTGCTTTCAAGAAATCGTCAACCGATCCAAGACAGCGTGATCACTCAACAATCACCTTGCCAACCATGCCAGCACCACGATGGGGCTCGCAGTAGTAGTCGTAGGTGCCGGCTTCGCTGAAGGTTTCTTCCCAGGACTCACCGGGGGCGAAGGCCAGGTCGCTGTGGCTGAGCTCGTCATGACCGTCGAACACAGCGTTGTGAGGAGCCAGCTTGTTGTTCACGAACTTGACGGTGTCGCCAGCTTTGATGGTGACGGTGCTGGGCTCGAAAGCCAGCATTCCGGCATCGGTACCAAGCTTCACTTCAACAGTGGCGGCGTTGGCAGAAGCGACGCCGATGGAGCAGACCACGAGAAATGCGATGGCTGCAGAGAGAATGGACTTCAGGCTCTTAAGCATGACGTCAGAAACACTTGGGTGATCTTAAGCGTTTTTAGACGCCACCTCGATGGGGTAAGCCCGAGTCTTGAAGCACAGCTTCAAGATCTGCAGCATGGCTGGTGCCGCCGAAGCGCTCGGGCTGGGTGACCGGGTTGTGGATGAAGTGGCGCTGTTTGATCGAGAAGCGGTCCCAGGCGTTCACCTCGATGGGGAGAATCTTGATCAGCGTTTCAATCAACCAGGGCCAAAGTGGAATCCCCGGCGTACGGGCGACGCCACGCCACCGGCAAAGGGTGGCAACGGCTTCATTCACGCTGATGGCCGGCTGTCCCATCACGATGCGTCGAACCGCTCCCTGGCCTGGCTCGGCATTGCGCTGATGCGGGGTGACCGCCAGGTGCCCGCAGATCGCGGCAATGTCCGCTGCATGGATGAAATGGAAACTGGCGTCGGCCCTGAGAAACCGGGCCAGCCAGAGCCACTTGCTGGCTTCCGCCAGACCTTCTGTGAGATAGCTGGTGGGAAAGGGACTGGTGCCATCCACTCGCCCGCCGAACACCAGCGTTGGAAACACCGCCACGATCTTCTCGGCCAGCGGATGCTGTTCCAGATCGCTGAGGCACTGCGCTTTGGTTTGGATGTATTCCGTGCCGTAAGCGAGTGCTTCCGGGAGTGGCTGGAGGTGGCGATTCAGAATGCTCGCCGTTGAAAAGTATGTGATCTGTTCGATCAGATTTGGGTTGAGCAGCGCCAGCAACCGCTTCACGGCCACCACATTCACTTGATGGGCGCGCTCTGGATCCCCCCAGGCCGTGGCGGTGTGAATCACGCGGGTGACCGTGGCCAGATCGCTGGCAAAGCGGTCGGTTTCGCGCAGATCGCCCACCAGCAGCCTCACCCGGGGATTGTTGGCCTGGATTGCCGTGAGCTTGGAGGGATCCCGCAACCAGAGGAGGAGATCCGCATCGCTGTTCTGCAGCAGCCAATGGGCGGTGTACTGACCAACGCAGCCGCTGGCGCCGGTAATGAGGATGCGGGCAGGCATGGGCTGGTGCTCAGGCGAGGGCGCCGATGCGGTCCATCACGCTCTTGCCGGAGCGGAAGAAGGATGCACCGTTCTCCTCAGGGGTCCCAGGCAGGATTCCGTGACCGAGGTTGAGGATGTGCTTGCGGCCCCTGGCTTTGCGCACGCAGTCGTCGATCCTGGCCTCGATCGCTTCGGGCGTTCCAAAGAGCAGGCCGGGATCCACGTTGCCTTGCACGCCGATGTGCTCGGGCAGCCTGGCCAGGGCTTCGGCCATGTCCACGGTCCAATCGAGAGAGATGATGTCCACCCCGGTGGTGGCCATGCGCTCGAGCACCCCTGCACTGCCAGAGATGTAGAGGATGAAGGGGGTGTCGGGGTGGGTCTGCTTGACCAGATCCACCACTTTCTTTTGATAAGGAGCCGCGAAGGTGTCGTAATCCGCGGGGCTGAGCTGGCCGGCCCAGGAATCAAACATCTGCACCACCTGGGCGCCGGAGTCGATTTGATAGCGAAGGTACTGGGCAATCGATTCCGCGAAGTGATCGAGCAGCTTGTGCAGCAGCGCCGGTTCCTGGAAGGCCATGGCCTTGATCACGGCGTAGTTTTTGCTGCTCTTGCCCTCCACCACGTACGCGGCCAGCGTCCAGGGAGCGCCAACAAAGCCCAGCACGGCGGCCTCATTGCCCACGCTCTGACGCAGACGACCGAGAACTTCGCCCACAAAAGGCATCGATTCAGCTGGGTTCAACGGATGCAGAGCATCCACCTGGGCCATGGTGCGGATCGGGTCGCCGATCTGGGGGCCCTTGCTCTCGATGATGTCGAAATCAATGCCCATGCCCGGCAGGGGCGTGAGGATGTCGGAGAACAGGATCACGCCGTCGGGCTTGAAGGCGTTGAAGGGCTGCATGGAGATCTCGTAGGAGAGATCAGGGTTTTCGGAGCGTTCCCGGAAGCTGGGGTATTTGTCGCGGAGATCCCTGTAGATCTTCATGTAGCGACCTGCCTGACGCATCATCCAGACGGGAGGACGCTCCACCGCCTCACCGCGGGCTGCGCGCAGCAACAAGGGCAGGGTGTCGCTCATCAAGCTTTTATCGGCGTAGCCGGAAACTTACCTGAGTGATGCATGTAAAAAGCCCCGGGATGCCTGCATCCCGGGGCCTTCGTCATATGCGGAGAACTTTCTCGGGATGGCAGACCCGATCACTCCTGAACTGGATTGAGGCTCTTTTTGGGATCGTGCTTGAACACCATCAGGCTCAAGGGCGGCAGGCAAAGGTCGAGAGAGTTTTCGTAGCCGTGGATCCCCCACTCTTCAGTGGGCTTTCCGCCCATGTTGCCCAGGTTGCTGCCACCGTATTTGCTGGCATCGGTGTTGAAGATCTCTTCGTAGTACCCAGCCAGAGGAACGCCGACGCGATAGTGAGAATGACTTTGCGGCGTGAAGTTGGCCACAACCACGAGCCAGGTGCCGCTTGTGCTTTCCCGGCGCATGAAGCTGATCACGGAATGGCGGTTGTCGTTGCAGTCAATCCATTGGAAGCCGTATTGATCAAAGTCATCACGCCAGAGGGCAGGCTCTGATTTGTACAGCCCATTGAGGTCATCGACCATGCGCTGGACACCTTGATGCGGTTCGTAGTTGAGAAGATCCCATTGCAGATCTCCCCAAACATTCCATTCAGCCCTCTGGCCAAACTCCATTCCCATGAAGATGGTTTTCTTGCCCGGGTGCGTCCACATGTAGGCCAGTAGTGCTCTGGTGTTGGCGTATTTCTGCCAATCATCTCCAGGCATTTTGTGCAGAAGATTGCTCTTGCCATGCACCACCTCATCGTGGCTGAGGGCCAGCATGAAATTTTCCGTGTAGGTGTACCAGATGGAAAATGTGATGTTGTTCTGATGGAACTGGCGGAACCAGGGATCAAGCTCGAAATAATCGAGCATGTCGTGCATCCAACCCATGTTCCATTTCAGGTTGAAGCCAAGACCACCGATGTCCGTGGGCTGCGTGACCATGGGCCATGTGGTGGATTCCTCGGCGATTGAGAGGGCTCCTGGGAAGTGCTGGAAGAGCACGTGATTGGCTTGCTGCAGGAATTGCACCGCTTCGGTGTTTTCCCTGCCGCCGTGTTCATTGGGGAGCCATTCGCCATCCGGGCGCAGATAGTCGCGATACAGCATCGATGCAACAGCGTCCACACGGATGCCATCGATGTGGAACTGATCGAACCAGAACACCAGGTTGGCAACCAGAAAGTTGCGAACCTCATTGCGGCTGTAATTGAAGATCAGCGTCCCCCATTCTTTGTGTTCGCCAATTCTTGGGTCGGCATGCTCATAGAGATGGCAACCGTCGAAGAAGGCGAGGCCATGGCTGTCGCGCGGGAAGTGGCCAGGGACCCAATCGATGATCACGCCGATGCCCTCAGCATGGCAGCGGTCGACAAAGGCACGGAATTCATCAGGTGTGCCGTAGCGGCTCGTGGGCGCGTACCAACCGGTGACCTGATACCCCCAGGAGCCATCGAAGGGATGCTCGGTGATCGGCATCAGCTCGATGTGGGTGAAGCCCCGCTCCTTCACGTAGGGAATCAGGCGATCGGCAAGCTCCGGATAGGTGAGCAGCCGAGCACCGGGTTTGAGGTCAGCGGCGGGAACAGGAGCTCGGGGGGTGCCATCGGCTTCGATGAAGGGCTCGTCGGCGGCCGCGTGGATCCAACTGCCGAGGTGCATCTCGTACACCGCGATCGGTTGATCGAGGGGATTGCTGCTGTCGCGCTTCTGGATCCAGTCCGTGTCAGTCCAATGGAAGCCATCCAGGTGGCTCACCACTGAACTGGTGTCGGGACGAACCTCATGCTGGAACCCGTAGGGATCGGCCTTCTGATAGCAGTGGCCCTCCTGGGTGCGGATTTCATATTTGTAGAGCTGTCCCTCCGCCAGGCCGGGAACGAAGAGCTCCCAGATTCCTCCCAGGCGCTGCTGCATGGGGTGGTGACGGCCATCCCAGGAGTTCAGATCGCCGATCACACTCACGCTGCGTGCATGCGGAGCCCAAAGGCAGAACATCACCCCCGGGATCCCTTCCCGCTCGCAGTGATGGGCACCCATGCGGCGCCAGATGTGGTGATGGTTGCCTTCGGCGAAGAGATGGCGATCCATCTCGCCCATCCAGTCCTGTCGGAACGCCCAGGGGTCGTGCTGTTCGTGGGTGATGCCTCCGCGGTGCACCCGTAAGCGGTAGGCGCATCCGGGGTCATGGGCGACGGACGCTTCGAAGATCCAGGGATGGTGGGGAGTCGACATCCCCATCTCTTGGTCTCCCAGGAGCAAGGTGACACCCTCCGCTTCAGGCATCCATGCGCGGAGAACCCAGGTGCCATCCTCCTGAGGTTGGGGCCCGAGGACGGCGAAGGGATGGTCGTGACGGCACTCGGCCAATCGCTGGGCGTCCTCAACCATCCACTCGAGAACAGTGTTGGTCATGCCTTCGGACGCCGCGTTGGCCGGGAGCTTAAGCCGAAATTCCCAACATGCGGCGCACCGATCCGTCGGAGGTGGTGATCAGACCAAATCCGCGGAGAAATCCACGTTGATGATTCGCCCCTGGCGGTTGAAGATCACGAACAGGTTGTCGGTGACTTTGCCGAATTCGATGGTGACCAAAACGAGCTGTTGCTCACCCCCTTGGCTCGCCACCAGCGCGCTCTTGATGCGCTTCACACCGCCGAGGACAGTTTCGAGCTTGGTCCATTTGCGTTGCAGATCGGCCGGTGAAATCTCTTTCTGGAAATCGAGATCGAGGTAATAGCGAGCCGCCACCCAGCGGCCTGCATCCAGATCCTTCACAAAATTGAGTGCCGTCTGCTCGATCGGGCGCATCGTGCCGACCCATTTCCAGGCGAGCAGTTTGCCGTCGTCGTCGAGCACCAGCATCAGAGGAACCTCCCGGGTTCCACCGTTGGTGATCGCAACGGTGTCCACGGTGGTGTCGTCCATGCCGGGGTTCACGGCCACCACGCGGAACGTTTCAATCCCTGGGGCGGATTCCAGACGCTTGGCGACGGCTTCCGCAGTGGTTGCGGCCTGCAGCGGCGACGAGAGCAGGGCGTAAATCCCTGCTGCATTTTTGGTTTGGATGGCTTGAAGCAACGCCGTGGCGGCCTCGGTGGCCTGGCGGGGGCTGAGGCCTGTGCGGGGTGCTTCGGTGGCCTGGCTGAGGAGACTCTCGGCGCGAACGGAGGGGGCAGGGATCAGCTCAACCGTGCTGGTGGCCAGGGCTGCAGCCAGAAGACAGGAGGTGAGCTTCACAACAATCATCCGAACATTCGGCGTCAGTCTGCCGGAGTTCCATCGTTGTGGAGCATCAGCAAAGACTCCATCTGCAGCCGAGCTGTCTCCAAATGCAACGCGATGCTGATCACCTGGCAGCCGGGATGCGGTGCTCCGCAGGAATGCTCCAGCGTGCCTGGATTCACGCCCACCGCAGGCCACGCCGCACCGGCAATGGAGAGCCGCAGGCGATCGCCTGCTTGAAAACTCGCAAGCAGCGGCTGCAGTTCAACGCAGCGTTCCTCGATCTGCTGGGCACGGTCTCCAAGAATGCGCCGATGACCCGTCGATAATTGCTGGGTGGTCGTCGATCCCGCGGGGAGTCTGGACAGGGTCACGCTGAGATCGAATCCGGGTTGATCCGCCGACGCCTGACAGCGCAAGACCGGACGGCCGTTCAGCACGATTGCTTCTGGCAGTGGAGCACTGGTGAAGAGAGCAACATCACTGCGCTGGTCGATGGAACTGCGGTCGCAGGGTCCCGCTGATGGACTCAGGTGACCACCTACGGCCTGGACCGGACGCCAAGGATCATGCACAACGGTGACGGTTCCTCCGCAGCCTGCCGGCGACGGGAGAAGACGGCCATCGTTGGGATCGAGGCAGGCCAGGCCGCCACTGGCGAGGTGCCAGCCAACGGCATGTTCTGAGGCGGGTTCCGCCAGGGTCCAGGGCCCTTCAACCCAGTGATCACGTCCCTGGTCCCAGAGCCTCAGGCTCCCAGCATCCGCAACCGCTGGATGGTCTTGCAGATGGCGCTGAAAGAAGTTGAGCAGCAGCGCACTGCTCTGAGGCCACCATTGCAGATGGGTGGCGGGGCCGATGTGCAGTTCCGGACGTCCGCCTGCGGCCCGGGACCTTGCGGCGAGATCGAGCACGCCGCGGAGATGGGGATCCCACCATCCGCCCAGCAGCAGCAGCGGACGACGCAACCAGGAGCGTGGGCTCTGATGCTGGATCCAGCCATCCGCTTGGTCTGCACGCTGCTTCAACCAGCGCAGAGCCATGCCATCGGGATCATGGCGTTCAAGCAGTGCAGGGCCATCCCGCAGGTAACGACCATTCTCAAGGCTTTCACGGATCTCAGCCCAGCCACGCTGATCACCCCGTCGTCTGGCCTGCAGTGCTGCCAGCTGCAGACCCCAGCCCAGGCCGAGATGCCACCAGTGCGCACCGCCCTCGCAGCTCCAGTGGCTGCGCTCATCGAGCCCGCACATCGCCGGTGCCATGCAATCGGGCGGAGGACAGTCCTCCGGGGCCAGAAGCTGGGTCAGGCCTTGATAAGAAAAGCCGTAGAAACCGATCCGACCATTGCAATCGGGGTGGTTGCGAACCCATTCCAGGGTTGTGGCCGTATCGCGCGCTTCCTGTCCGAATCCTTTGAACACCCCATCGGAGTCTCCTTGCCCGCGAACGTCCTGCACCATCACCATGAACCCATGGCGGCACCACCAATCAGGGTGCGGCAAAGTCACGGTGGAGGCGATGGCCCGTCCATAGGGTTGGCGCATCAACAGCCAGGGCCATGGACCGGCACCATCAGGACGCCAGAGTCTGGATGCGAGCCCAATGCCGTCCTCGCTGATCAGGGTGTGATCAACGAACATCGGGGCAGTGAAGGCCGATCACATACGTGGCCAGGATCTCAGCGTCGGTGGTGCTGAGGTTGCGCTGACTGGCCAGCTGACCGATGGCCTGACCCGACAGCGCCGACTCACCCTTGGCATTCAAGGCTTTGAATTGCCGGCAGAGGGCCTTGGCCTCCTTCGGATTGCGCTTGACGCTCTCGAGAAGGGTGGACTGTGCAGCGCTGGGCATGGCCATCGTGAACGCCAGCGCCATGGAGGCAGCGCTCAATCGAGCCAACGTTCGTGCCAACGTTTGGAAGGAGTGCATAGGACCTCCGCCCTTGTTCATGATTCATTTGAAACGGGTGGGACCATGACCTGCTTGCCGGGGCGGTCAGTTCGTGTTTTGCCTCTCCTTGGCTCTCAGGATCCAGGTCTTTGCCAAAGCCAGGTCAACCACCGGTGGGCGCCCGCTGCGCAGTTGCCGCTCTAAACGCCCTGTGCGGGTGACCAGCTCAGGGGGGGATGAACCCGCCACGGCGGCGACTGTGGCCAGACCCGCATGCATCAGGAGGGCCGCATCCGCTGGAGCGAGATCGAGGCGGCATCCCAGATCAGCCATGCCTTTGAGGCGGCGGAGGTTCCGTGCGGAGGCCCTGCCTGAGGCGGCCAGGCGACTGATCTGATGATCGCTCAGGTTCTGAACGTCTCCCCAGGTGTTCAGTCCTGAGGCCAGGAGCTGAGCCTGTTCATCACGCAACCCCTGTGGCAGCTCTTCGAGTGGATCGGAGGCGTTCATCCGGCCTCAAAGCTGCGCTCGAGCTCCCCGAGAACGACGGGCTTCGAAGCGCCGTCGCCAGCTGGTTGCAACTGACGCAGCCGCACCGAGACCACGGCGCTGCTGCGCCCTCCAGGTCGCACATTGCTGGCGAGCTGTTCGAGGGTGGGTGCTACGGCCTCAGGGGGGAAATCAATGCCTGCCTGCGCCACCACGAGATCGTCCCCGTTGTCGAACACCACAGGAACGCGAAGGGCTCCATCCACCTTCACGGTGGGGGTGTAACTCACTGAAAAAGCCCAGCAGCTTGCGGCCAGCAACAGGGTGAAACTGCTCACTCCCACCAGACGGAAACGCAGTCCCCAGCGGGCGATGAAGGCCACGATCGTCAGTGCTGACAGCGCTGCTCCGCCCCAGGCCAGCCAGCCGCTCGACTGATCCAGCAACTCCGGTAAGGGCATGGGGTGGTGTCTCAAGGATGTGCTCCTTATATTGCGTCGGCTTCCAGGCAATTGACGGAGATTGATGCTCGGAAGCGGTCCAAGGGGGCGAACTCACACCGTGATCGCCAAGAGGCTCGCAGTCGCGCTGATCGGTGGTGGTGTTGTTTGGATTGCTGCCGATCGCGTCGTTGCGTCGGTGTTCGAACGACTGCGCCCGGACCTTGAAGAACAGGTGGGCAAACCCCTGGGACACCCGGTGAGCATCGGCGCTTATCGGGGGTTGAGCCTGCGCGGGATCACGGTTGGCCCGATCAAGGTGCAGCGCGGTCGCCGCGATCAGTCCACGGCCTCGGTGCAGCAGCTGACGGTTGGTCTGAACCCTCTGGCCAGCTTGCAGCGGCTTCGGCCCGTGGTGACTGTGGGCGTCAAGGGCGCCCAGCTCGACCTGCGCCGCAATCCTCAAGGGGCGTACTGGGTGCTGGGTCCCCAGCCGAAGGGCGGCAAGCCGCCTCGCCTCGATCTGGATGTTCGGCTCACGGATTCAGCGCGATTGCAGATTGCTCCTGCTGGACTGGCGCTCCGTGCAGCAGGCAGAACATCGGTTCGCCTGGATGAGCATCGAGCCGACGTGTCCCTGCAGGTGGCACTGCCGGATCGTGGCCGGATCACGCTCCAGGGGCGGGGCCGTTGGGTGCGCCCGGAACTGCAACTGAGCACCCGACTGGAGCGGATTCGGCTGGAGCGCTATCAGGGGCTTCTGCCCGCCCAACTCCCTGTGCAACTGCGGGGACAGCTGGGCGGAGATCTGCGCCTTGGCTGGAGGCAGGGACAGGCGAATTGCAGCGGGGGGGTGTCCCTGGTTGGTGTTGAGGTGAGCGGTGAACCTCTGGATCAAACCCTGCGCTCGAAGCAGCTGAAGGTCAGCTGCCGTGGCAACGCGCTGACGATTCCCACCAGTGCATGGGTTTATGGGAACTATCGCGCCGATCTTGGTGGTCAGGTGCGTCTGAATCGCGCCTTCGATTTACGCGGTGGCCTCAGGGAGCTTGGCAAGGACAGGACCGTTGCCTTCCGTTTGCTGGGCGATTGGTATCAACCAAAACTTCAGCTCAAGGGGCGCTGGGCTCTGCCCGAAACGGTGGCTCTGGATGGGCCTTTGCAGTTGGCTGTTCAGCTGGGCGCCGATTGGCGCAACCGCAAGGCCTGGACGGCCCAGCTCGAGCGTTTCGATCTGCAGGCACCCGGTGTGGCGGTGCAAGCGCAGGGGACGCTTCATCCACAGCTCGATGTGACCAGCCAACAGCTCACCCTCGCCGGGCCGGCTTGGAAGCGACTGCCGCTGGTGCCTGAGTTTCTGGGGGCGGAGGCGCCGCTGCAGGGGCTGTTGAAGCTACGAGGAGAAACGGCGAAACCCGTTGTCAGTTTTGATCTCGCGCAGGCCAGCAATCCTCTTCTCGATGCCTGGTCGCTGAAGGCTGGCTGGAGCCGCGCAACCGGTCTTCTGCGGGTCGAGGAGTTCCGCAGTCCTGACCTTCAAGCGCAGGCCCGTCTTCCGCTCGCCCTTGGCGGGCAGGGCCTGCAACTCGGAGATCTTCAGGCTGATCTAAAGCTGGATCGCTATCCGCTGAAGCGCCTCGGTCCGCTGCTGGGCACCGCGATGGACGGATCGATCAGCGCATCCGGTCGGGTGCGTGGTCCGCTTCAGGCGCTTCGACCTGATCTCAGCATCGCTGTGAATGAACCCCGTGCCGGGGCGATTCGCCTGGCCGAGAACTGGACCGGACGCTTTGAGGGGCTGGCTGGAGGAGGTGGCGTTCTGACCATGGCCTCCGTTGGTGCGGTGGTGCAGGGGGACCTCGAAGCCACCCTTGGAGCGAACTGGTTGCCGCGTCGGGTGCTTCTGACCCGGCGTGGTGGTCGCATGGAGATGACTGGAACACCGGCGGCTTACCGCTGGATGGCCAAGGGACTCGCCATCGACGGGGTGGAGCTGGCCTTGCCTCCGAAGCAGCGCTGGGAGGGGCTCTATGGCCGCTTGAGTGGAGAAGGGACCCTGGGGCTGCAGCCATTGGCAATGGAGGCTGATCTGAGCATCACTCGGCCGGGGCTGATGGGGCTCCAACTGCGTCAGATCCTGCTGAGCGGTCGTTACGAGGATCGTCGCTATGCCTTCAGCGGTGAGCTGCTCCCACCGGACACGGGCCAGATCACGCTCGACGCCACCGGTCGGCTGAACGGTTCCTTGGATGCCCATGTGGAAGCACGGGGACTCAGTGCCCGTTGGTTGGCCAACAGTGCGCTCAGCCTGCCCCAGCTCAACGAAGAGCTGCCGGCCTCCATGGGGACAGCCACGGATCTGGGCACCTTGTTGGTGAACACCTTTGGGGGAACGCTTGACGGTCAGCTGCAGGCCCTTCGCGACGCCCGGGAGGCTTTGCTGAACGCGACCCAAGCAAGCCCTGATCGCGATCCCTTGCATCTCAAGGATCTGAGAGGGCAGGTGGATGCGGTGATCGATGTGAAAGGCCCCAGGCTCAGTCGCCTCGATCTTGATCTCCAGGCCAGGGGCCATCTCTGGATCGAAGGACAGGACCAGGATTACGCCCTGCAGGTCAAACCCTTCATCGCCCGAATCGAAGGCCCGATCCAGGGCGGGGAAGGCAGTTTCTCCCTGGAACATCTCCCCTTCAGCCTGCTCGCCCTCGTGGCTCCTGTGCCGCCGGCGCTTCAAGGCGCTGTTGGATTCACGGGCCGCTACAAGCTCGGCGCTGCATCACCCGAGCTCAGCCTCGATCTTGCGCTGGAGGATGCGCGGGTTGGGGACAAGCCGGTCGCTCTCGAGCGCGGGCAGGTGCTGTTTGAAAACGGTGGCTTAACGCTTGATCTGGCGCTTCTGGCGGAGCAGGCCGCTGAGCCTGTCACTGTCACCGGGCGCATCCCGCTGGGCTCCGATCAACCGCTCGATGTCAGGGTTGTCAGCCTCGGGGATGGTCTGCGTTTTCTCACCGGTTTCACGGGGGGATTGGTGTCTTGGACCAAGGGAGATGCCGACCTGCGGCTCCTGCTCAGCGGACCGTTGTCGGCCCCGGAAGCCAATGGTTACGTGGTGCTGAAAAATGCTTCGTTCACGGCTCAGGACCAAGCGCTCTCCCAGGTGAACGGGTCGGTCGTGTTCGATTTCGACCGGTTGGAGGTTCAGTCGCTGACGGGACGCGTCGGTTCAGGCGGTGAGCTCAAAGGCAGTGGCTCCCTGGCTCTGCTCCGCCCCGCCCCTGAGGCCAAGCCGTTGCGACTGCAATTGGAGAAGGCGCGGATCAAGTTGCCGATTGCAGACGTTCAGGTTGGTGCCGATCTCACGATCACGGGGGCCTTGGTGAAGCCTGATGTGGGCGGCAGTCTGGAGGTCAGTGATGGCGCGATCCGGCCAACGCGCTCGATGTTGGTGCGTCCCAAGAACAGGGCGGCATCGAAGGTTCTGGCCACAACGCCGGTCAAGGGCGGTGGTGGGCAGATTGTGTCGGCGGATGCCCTGCTCGAGCAGCAATGGAACTTTGAGGAACCGCTGGTCTTGCTGGGGCCCAACATCGAGGCGAACAGCAGCCGTGCGCTGAAGGCGTCGCTGCCAAACCTTCCCTTCCTGGGATTCAATGATCTGCGGCTCAGGCTTGGTCCCAAGCTCAGAGTGGAGGTGCAGCCGCTCGCGAACTTCACCACGGCCGGACTGTTGACGCTGAATGGTGCCCTGGACCCCAGCCTGCAGCTCCGCGGTGTGGTGCAGCTGCTCACCGGGCGGGTGTCGATGTTTACAACGACGTTCAACCTGGATCGTCGCGCACCCAATGTGGCGGTCTTCACCCCATCTCTCGGTCTGATCCCCTACGTGGATGTGGCCATGACCAGCAGGGTTTCCGACAGTGTGAACCTGGGGACCGGGAGCAACTCAGTCTCCAGCTCCGTGTTCGATACCAATGGCCTCGGCACTCTCGGCGGTGGTGGCCAGTTGCGTCTGATCAAGGTGATGCTCACTGCCGCTGGGCCAGCGGATCGTTTGGCTGATGCCATCACACTGCGCAGTTCTCCTCCGCTGCCCCAGGCGGAATTGCTGGGCTTGATCGGCGGCAACTCCCTGGCTGGCCTCTCCGGCGCTGGTGCTGGTGCGGCTCTGGCGGCGGTGCTCGGCCAGTCGCTGCTGTCGCCCGTGCTCGGCACCTTGACGGATGCCTTCAATCAACGCTTGCAGTTCGCCCTCTATCCCACGTACGTGACCCCAACGGTGCAAAGCAATCAGGAACGCACGTCTGGGCAGGTGCCTCCCCAGCTCGCCTTGGTCACGGACGTGGGTGTGGCGCTCACCGATCGCTTCGATTTCTCCGTGTTGGCTGCTCCCGACCGCAACGACATCCCCAGCCAGGGCACCTTGACCTACCAAATCAACTCCAGAACGAGTGTGTCCGCTTCCGTGGATACGCAGGGCACGTGGCAGTCTCAACTTCAGGTGTTTCTGCGCTTCTGATTCATGGCTGAGCCGTGTGTTCTGGGAGTTGATATCGGTGGAACCGCTCTCAAGCTCGGCCTGTTCAGCCTGGATGGCACCTTGCTGGCTGAACTCCAGCGACCCACGCCGCAACCGGCAACACCCGGATCCGTGTGCATGGAACTGGTGGAGGCCATCGACACGCTCGATCCGCAGAGGACGGCCGAACGGGTGGGGATTGGGCTGCCTGGACCGATGGATGCAGCGGCCCGGGTGGCGAGGGTGTGCATCAATCTGCCTGGATGGGAGGAGGTTCCCCTGGCTGCGTGGCTGGAGCCACGCCTCAAGCGCAGGGTCACGTTGGCCAATGACGGCAACTGCGCCCTCGTGGGAGAGGCCTGGAAGGGGGCTGCTCGAGGTTGTCAGGATGTGGTGCTTCTCACCTTGGGAACGGGGGTTGGCGGGGGGGTGATGCTCGGGGGCACGTTGTTCACGGGCCACAACGGTGCCGCTGCAGAGCCTGGTTTGATCACCCTCGACCCGGACGGGCCTCCCTGCAACAGCGGCAATCAAGGGTCGCTCGAACAATTCGCCAGCATCAGTGGCCTGGGGCGTCTCAGCGCCAAGGCGCCAGCCCTTCTCGCTGAAGCGGCGTCGCGCGGGGATGCTGAGGCTCTGGCGATCTGGGCTGAATACGGCCGCCTGCTGGGGATCGGCATCACATCGCTGGTGTACGTGTTTACACCACAACGCGTGCTGGTGGGCGGAGGGCTGGCTGGAGCCAGTCCCCATTTTCTTCCCGCGGTGCGCCAAGAGGTGGCTCAGCGGGTGCAGGCCGTTTCCAGGGAGGGACTGCGCATCGAAGCCTGTGCCCTGGGAAATGGAGCCGGTCGTCTCGGCGCAGCTCGGCTCGCTTTGCAGCGCTTGCGCTGAAGTCAGGCCCCGGTTGACTCCGCCAGCCCCTCGGCGTTGATGATGGCCTTCGTTGAACGTCGCCTCAGGCATGAACGAAGTCCCAGAGCCGTCCCCTGAGCTGCTGCAACGGGCTGGCGCCGTGCGTCGGGCCGCGGTGGATCTGGGGATGGCTGACGATGGTCAGCGAATGCAGGCTCTGCAAGCCATGGCTGACGCCCTGGCTGAGCGCTCCGATGCCCTTGTGGCCGCCAATCGCGAAGATCTGGATCGCTCGGCCTCCGAGGGGCTGGCGCCCGCATTGCTGGCCCGGCTCAAGCTGGATGCCGCAAAGCTTGAGGGGGCGATCGATGGCGTCCGCAAGGTGGCCAGCCTGAAGGACCCTCTCGGCCGGCGTGACCTGCACCGTGAACTGGATCAAGGCCTCACTCTCGAGAGGGTGACCGTGCCTCTTGGGGTGCTGGGCGTGATCTTCGAGGCGCGTCCAGACGCCGTGATTCAGATCGCCTCCTTGGCCATTCGCTCTGGGAATGGCGCCTTGCTCAAAGGGGGCAGTGAAGCCCGCTGCACCAACGAAGCGGTGATGGAGGCTCTCAAGGCCGGGTTGGCTTCCAGTGCTGTCTCACCCGATGCACTCGCTCTGTTGACCACCCGTCAGGAGAGCCTGGCTCTGTTGAAGCTGGATGGTCTGGTTGATCTGATCATTCCCCGAGGCAGCAACGAACTGGTTCGTTTCATTCAGGACAACACCCGCATTCCTGTGCTGGGTCACGCCGATGGAATCTGCCATCTCTACGTGGACGCGGCGGCGGATTTGGACAAGGCCGTTCGGGTGGCGCTGGACAGCAAGACCCAGTACCCGGCGGCATGCAACGCCATTGAGACCCTGCTGGTGCATCGCTCTGTGGCCGCCTCCTTCCTGTCTGCTGCCATCCCGGCGTTCCGCGACGCGGGGGTGGTGCTGCGTGGCGATGCTGCCAGCGTCGCGCTGGGGGTGCCTGAATCGGCGACGGAGGCTGACTGGCGCACCGAGTACCTCGATCTGACCCTGGCGGTGAAGGTGGTGGATGATCTGGCCGCAGCCGCTGATCACATCCGCCGTTTCGGTTCGCGTCACACCGAATGCATCGTCACGGAGGATGCAGCCGCTGCCGACCGCTTCCTGAGCTCCATCGACAGCGCTGGTGTGTATCACAACTGCTCCACCCGTTTCGCGGATGGTTTCCGCTACGGGTTCGGCGCCGAGGTCGGCATCAGCACCCAGACGCTCCCGCCCCGCGGTCCAGTTGGTTTGGAGGGTCTGGTGACCTATCGCTATCGCTTGCGCGGTGATGGCCATGTCGCCGCCGACTATGCCTCCGGTGCCAGCCGCTTCACGCATAACGATCTGTCGTTGTGATGTCTGCTTTGACCGCTCTCCACGCTCTGGATGTGATCCGCATCGATGATCTGCGCCTCTGGGCCCATGTGGGTGTGCTGGAGCATGAACGCAGGGATGGGCAATGGTTTTGTCTGGATCTTGCGTTGCATCTGGATCTCTCCAGTGCCGCAGCGGTGGATGCACTCGAGGCCACCGCTGACTACAGCCTGGCTGTGACTGCACTGCAGGGGCTTGCCGCTGAGATTCGTTGCCAGACGATCGAACACTTCAGTGAACGGGTCTTCGCGGTTTTGGAGCACCTGTATGGACCCTTGCCGATGCATCTGCGTCTGCGCAAATGTTCCCCTCCCATCGCTGGATTCACCGGTACGGTGAGCGTTGAACGCTGGCGCAACCGGCCGTCCTGACATGACCTCCTCGGTCAATGAGCCGGCGCCTGCGCGGCGCCCGCTCATCCTTGTTCACGGGCTCTGGGATTCACCCCGTCTGTTCAATCGGTTGGTTCGCCGACTGGATGCCGACGAGTGGCCGCTGCTCGTGCCCCATCTTCCCCATCGCTTGGGTGCTGTTCCCCTCGTCACGCTTGCGGAACAGTTGGACGATCACATCCGCCAACGCTTCGGCGATGACGCGTCGGTTGATCTTCTGGGTTTTTCGATGGGGGGCATCATCGGTCGGGTGTGGCTGCAGCAGTTGGGTGGAGCCCGGAGAACCCATCGCTTCATCAGTGTGGGCAGCCCACAGCAAGGCACGCTCACAGCCCAGTGGATTCCTCGCTGGTTGTTTGCTGGGCTGGCTGATATGAAATGCGGCAGTGCCCTGTTGCGTTCCCTGAATGCCGATCTCTCGCCATTGGCTGATCTCGATTGTGTGAGTTATTTCTGCCGCTGGGATCTGATGGTGGTGCCTGGATGGCAGGCCCGTCTTCCCGTTGGTACGGCGCGGGGTATTCCTGTGCTGACCCATCAGCAGCTGATCGCCCATCCCCGTTCACTGGATGTGCTTCTGCAGACCCTTCGGGGTGACTAATGGTCAGCGACTGATGACACTTTTTGTTCGCAAGGTCACACTTGGGTGTCGTCGACGGGTCGCCGCCCATGTGTTTTTCGGCATCGGCAAGTTTCACCGCCTCAGCTGTGCTCATTCCCCTGGGGCTGTATTCCAATCATCTGGCCTCCAGGCACGAACGGCCGGATTACAAGCCTTTGGCGCTGGTGCCTTTCTTTTTCGGCGTGCAGCAGCTGGTGGAAGGTCTGGAATGGACGGCGATTGACAACGGCAATCTGGAACCTCTTGGCACCCTCGCAGGCTTGGGATTCCTCTTTTTTGCCTATTGCTTCTGGATGATCTGGATTCCATGGAGCGCCTGGTCGATCAGCCGTACCACCGACTCCATTGGCCTTCAACGACGGCTCAAATGGGTGGCCATCGTGGCCACGGTTCTGGGGATTGCCTTCTATTTGCCGGTTCTCTTCAATCCTCCAGCTCTCCAGCCTGCGGTTGAAAGCAACGGACGGCTCCTCTATGACGTCTCGAACTTGAACAGCATCGTTCACAATTTCATCAATACAGAACCGGTGGGAGAGTTGCTGTATTGGGGATTCATTGTTTTGCCACTGATCGCATTGAGCGATAAGGCGGTCAAGCTGTTCGGTGTGTTGATCTTCGTGTCGATCGTGCTCACCTGGCTCACGTACAGCGCCACGTTCAATTCGGTGTGGTGCTTCTACTGCGCTGTGTTGTCGATCATGGTGATCTGGATCGTCAACCGCCCTCAGTTGCGTCGGGCTTGAAGGCCCCATGGTTGACCAATTGATCACCGGGTTGGACTCCATGGCTCAGTTGCTGCTGGCCATGGATTCCGGCGTTGGTCTCCTGATCGGTGTGGGGATCTCGATGTCGGCATCCCATGGTTTTGCCCTGCTAGCGAACAGGCTGACGCCCCCTCAGATCCTGATGCACATGGTTGTTGATGCCCTTGTTCTCAGCCTGGCGTTTCTGCTCTGCATCCTCTGTCACAGCGTGATGTTGATGGTGTTTGAAGGGATCCCTTTGCAACCCATCACCTTTGCCAACCGCATGGGTGCTGCCCTCTGGCCTGGGCTGCTGTATGTGCTGGTGGCAGCTCCCTACGTCAGTGATGTGCTCGCCGTTGGCCTTTTGGCCTGGATTCACCTCAACGTGCTGGTGCTGCTCCAGGCCGTGTACGGCGTCCCCTTTCAGACGGGACTGCTCGTGGTCTTGCCTGGTTACGTCGTGGCTCTCGTGCTGGTGGGTCTCTTATTCGCGCAACGCTGGCGCAGGAGTTACGACACCCTGGCCCGTGAAGTGACGGCTCTGTTGCAGTGATGGCAGTTTCGTCCGCGGTCATCCAACACCAACGCAGCCGTCTGCGTTTCGCCCGCCGCTGTCTCATTGCCGTTCTGGTGAGTGTTGCCGTGCTTGGCCTGCTTGGGCTGGCGGCCGTGCGTCGTGATGCTGAGGATCTTCTTCAACCTGAATCTCTGTTGGAGCTTTTGGTCTGGACCGGCTCTGTGCTGGTGGTCGTGATTGCTTTGGTGGGGGTGTATTCCGTGATGGCGGACTTCGTGTTCTGGGAGGGTTGGATGCGTGGTCTTCCCGATCCATCCCGTCTGTTTTCACAGGAGACCAGCCAAGCCTCGACCCATCGTCATTACCTCGTGTATCTCGATGGGATTCATCAAAGTGAGGAATGTCATCCGCCCAAAGTGTCGGAGTTCCTGGAATGTCTCGAGGCAGCGATTGCTGAAGACACGCTGCTCGTGAAGGGCATCGAGGCTTACACGATCACCAACGTTGGATTGCGCTCCACTGTGTTTGCCGGATGGTTCTGGCAGCGTCTCTTCTCGCTTCAGGAGCATCATCCCAACGCAGTGGTGCGCTTGATCTGTGCCATCTGCGTGCAGGCCAACAATGTGATCAAGGTGGGGATTTCATCGGATCGTCGCTACGGGCCGGTGATGAATTACGAGCTGGCGCTCAAGATCGCCCGCCGTCTTGGCTTGATGGGGTTCCATCCCAGTCGGGCGTCCCGGGTTGTGCTTGTTGGTTACAGCGGAGGGGGGGAGATGGCCATCGGCACCGCTGAGATCCTGCAACAGTTATGCCGCGTGCCTGTTCAAGTGATCACTGTGTGTGGGGTGTTCAGTGGCAATGGCGCCCTGGACACCATCAACAATGTGGCGATGGTGGTGGGAAGCCGGGATCCGGTTGCCGCTCTGGGACGCATTGCCTACCCAGGTCGCCTTCCATGTCTGTTTCTGTCCAACTGGAATCGATGGCAGCGGCTTCATCCGCTTCATCGCTACCCCATTGAGGGGATGAGCCATAACGGCTCCTCAGGACCGTTTTCCATCACGTTCCGCAGCGCGGTGGTCGCTGCTGTTTGCCGTGAGCTAGAGCGCTCTGCGCTTAAGGTTTAGCGGTGCTTTCCCCATTCAGGGATCTCACCAGGGCGAATGGACTGTGGGGAGGCTGACTGGCGAGCAGGCGCCGGTTCGCGTCGTTGACGGTGTTGCGGTTGACGAACAGATCCTGCGGTGTGGTGTCCAGGCTCTGCCTGTAGCGCTCCACCGTTTCAGCACTGGCCTTCAGTCCGTTCTCCAGGAGCTGATTGAGCTGATCGTCGAGGCGTTGACGCCAAAGACCACCCAGGGTTAGAGGGAACAAGTGCGTTGTTTGGCGCACGGCCACCTCCAGCATGGCCGTGGAATCGATGCAATAGCCCAGCGCGCCGTAGCCGCCAATGACCAGTCGGTTTTGTTGGGCTGCACTGTTATGCACAGCACCCATCAGGTCGCAGAGATCCAGGGCAGCGCTGAGGGTCTCGCCGGTGAGCTCTGGCCCTGGGTAGGCCACCGTTCCATTGCTGCGGTCGTTCTGCCAGGGGCGATTGAGATCATTGAGAGCGGCCCAGCCGTTCAATCCTTCCGTTCCCTGGTAGTACTGAAGCAGGAAGGGTTCCCCGTGGTCGGGTTGCAGCTCCATCTCAAGGGAGCAGTGGGGGAGGAGGGCTCGGCGTTCCTCTCCCTGGGAATCGCAAAGACCTGTGCGGTACGGCACGGCCAAGGGAATTTGTGACCACTGATCACCGTCGCGGGTGCTGGCTCCCAGCCCGAAGCTGGCGACGCTGGCCCGGAAGCGGGCTCTGCACTGCCATCCCCCTGCGATCAGATGGGTGATCAACGCGGAGCTGCGATCGCAGCTTTCAAAGCGGAATGGCTCCGAGGAGCCTGGCGGTGGCGGCAAACGGTTGCTTCCCAGCACATTGAGAACCTGGGCGAGCGCACGGTTTCGCAAACGGGCATTCTCTGGTTGCAAAAACGGCAGGCCTTCGTTCCTCCACTGCAGCTCTGCACTGAATCCCTTCGCCACGCGGGCAAGGGCTCCTGCTCCTGGAGATGGGGGTGCGCTGTCCGGGCTCGAGATGGACTGCAGGGCGATCAGGTTGGTGGGTAACAACCGTGAGCTGCCATCGTCGAGATCAATGGAGCGCTGGCACCAGCGATCCATGGCGTTCTTTTTGGCTGGTTGCCTCTTGCCCTCGTGGGCGATCAGATGCTGCAGATCATCGGCGAGAGCTGCGAGAAGCAGCGGACTCAGCAATCCATGTTCCAGCACACCTCCCAGGTTGCGTAGGGATTGCGGCAGGGCCGCCGGCTGCAGTCGCCAGCGTCTGGGCAGCATGAAGAGCAGGGGGATGAGCCGCTGATGATTCAGCTGGGTCAGGGTTGACTTGAGAAAGTCGTCGCGGCTGATATTCCGGCGCAGGCTGCTGGATTCGAGAGCTTGCTCGAATGGGACCAAAGGCGCGATGTCTGTGCCATCTCCCTGGGAATGCCCCCAGCTGTCACTCAGTTTCAGAAGGTCATCAGCCATGGCTTAGCGACCCCATTGGATCAGCTTGTCGTGGCTGCCAGCCCCGAATGGCGAATGAGCGCCGCGCTGCTGGCATCTCGGCCTCGGAACTGCCGGTAGATCTCCGCTGGACGCAGGCTTCCTCCCAGGCTGAGGATCGTGTTCCGGAAGCGCTCGCCGGTGGCTGCCACAGCATCATCCTGCTCCAGACCAACCTCTTCAAACGCAGAGAAAGCGTCCGCACTGAGAACTTCCGCCCACTTGTAGGAGTAATAGCCCGCTGCGTAACCCCCAGCAAAAATATGGCCGAAGGCGCAGAGAAAGCGATCGGTGGCGATCGGCGGCAGCACGGTGGTTGATTCGGCGATCCGGCGCCGGAATGCATCCGGGCTCAGTCCGAGCTCGGGGGACCATTGGCTGTGCAGGCGCAGATCCGTGAGTGCGAAGTGGATCTGGCGCAGCGTGCCACTGCCTTGCATGAAGGTGCGGCTGCTGCAGAGCTTGTTGTAATCCGCCTCCGGTAACGGTTCACCGGTTGTCCAGTGCCGGGCCATGCCCATCAGTGTTCGGCGGTCGAAGCACCAGTTCTCCATGAACTGACTGGGGAGTTCCACGGCATCCCACTCCACGTTGTTGATGCCTGCGGCCTGGGGATGGTCCACCGTGGTGAGCATGTGCTGCAGGCCGTGCCCGAATTCGTGGAAGAGGGTCTCCACCTCTTCGAAGCTCATGAGGCTGGGGGTGTCCCCTGAGGGTGGGGTCTGATTGCAGATCAGATAGGCCACCGGAAGGGTGAGGTCACCGTTCGCTTGCTGTTTGCGGTTGAGGCACTCATCCATCCAGGCCCCGCCGCGCTTGCTGGCCGGCCGACTGAAAGGATCCAGATAGAAGCCAGCCAGCGCCTCGCCGCTGCGGTCGAGAACGCGGAAGAACCGCACGTCTTCATGCCAGATCGGCGCGTCTCCATCGGCGGCTTCGATGCGAATCGCAAACAGGCGCTCGCAGAGGCTGAACAGGCCGTTGAGCACCTGGGGGAGGGGAAACCATGGCCTCAGAGCTTCTTGATCGAGATCAAAGCGCTCCCTGCGTAGTTGTTCAGCCCAATAGCTCACATCCCATGGCGCCAGGGTCTCGCTGACACCACGGCGGGCTGCGAGTTGGTTCAGTTCCTTGAGCTCCTGTTCAGCCACAGGAAGGGCTGCAGCTCTGAGTTCCTCCAGAAGGGTTTCCACTGCATCCACCCCATCGGCCATCTTGGAGGCCAAACTGAGTTCGGCCCAGTTGGAGTAGCCCAGACGCTTGGCCTGCTCCTGGCGTAAAGCAAGGATTTCCTCGATGAGAGGGCCATTGTCGAGATCACCCTGGCTCGCCCGGCTTACGTAGGCCTTGTAGAGCGTTTCGCGAAGCGTGCGGTCCTCGGCATGGGTGAGGATCGGTAGGTAGCTCGGCATGTCCAGTCCGAGTCGCCACGGGCCGTTGGCGGCGGTGGGCTCGGCACCGGATGCGCTGCGCTCACCTGCAGTGGCTGCAGCAACGGCCAGAGTCTCCAGCACGCGTTCGGGAACTCCCTGCAGTTGATCCCGGTCGTGCACGACGAGGCTCCATTGCTGGGTGGCGTCGAGAACGTGATTGCTGAAACTGGTGGAGAGGGCGGCCAGACGCTCGCTGGTGCGGTTGAAGGCTTGCTGCTCGTCTCCTTGCAGACCCACACCGCGATGCTGCATTGACAGCAATTCGGTTTCGAGAATGCGCGTCTGGGTTGCATCGAGCGTGTGGGTGTCTTGCGCAAGCAAGGAACGCAGAGCCTGGTGCAGGACCACGCTCTGTCCAACCCTGTTGCTGAAGCGCACCACATCAGGTTGTTGGCGGGCGTGGGCTTCACGCAACTCCGGTGTGTTGCGAACGGCGGTGAGGTGCGTCACCACACCCCAGCTCCAGCGCAAGCGTTCCCCCAGCGCATGGAAGGGGGGCATGAGTTCGTCCCAGCTCAGGGGAGGGCTGCCTGGTTTGGAGATCCGAGCCCGAAGCTGATCTTCCAGGGCAGTGAATCTCTCAGAGAGATCTGCCAGAAGGGCGGGGATCTGTTGATCCACCTGTTCGGCATCGATGGCGTCGAACCGGGGGAGTCCCTCGCAACGCAGCAGTTCCGATGGGGGCATGGATGATCAGCCTGTGGGGAGGAGGGCGCGCATGGCGACCACGGTGTGTTTGGCCAGATCCACGGCGAGTGCATCGGTGGATGCTTCATACAGATCCATCGCGATCCGGGGCCAGATGCCAATCACCAGCGTTGGCACCAGCAGGGTGAGACCAATGACCAGCTCGCGAGGACGCATGTCCTCAACAAAAGCGAGGGCTGGAATCCGTGGACCGAAAAACACCCGACGGCACATCGACAGGAGGTAGATCGGCGTGAGAACCAGACCGATGGCTGCAAGCACGATCGTGGTGACTCTGAAGAGTGTGGTGAAACTCTCCTGGCTGGTGATGCCAAGAAACACGGTGATTTCACTGATGAATCCACTCATGCCCGGCAGGGCGAGGGAAGCCAGGGAGCTGGCGAGGAAGAAGGCAAACGTGATCGGTAGCACCTTGGCCAAGCCGCCCATATTCGGAATGGAGAGGGTTTTGGTGCGCTCGTAAAAACAGCCGGTGACGAAGAACATGGCCGCGGCAATCAGGCCATGGCTGATCATCTGCAGCATGGCGCCACTGATGCTGAGGGCATCGACGGCACCGATGCCCAGCAGCACAAACCCCATGTGGCTCACCGAGCTGCAGGCGATTCTGCGCTTCACGTTGTCCTGCGCGAAGGCATTGAGAGCGCCGTACACAATGTTGACGATGCCGAGGACGATCAGAGCCGGAGCCATCACGAGGTGGGCATCCGGAAGCATCTGAACGTTGAACCGGAGCAAGGCGTAACCACCCATCTTGAGGAGAACGCCGGCAAGGAGCATGGACACCGGAGCATTGGCCTCACCGTGGGCATCCGGAAGCCAGGTATGAAGCGGGAACATCGGCAGCTTGACCCCGAAGCCCACGAGGAATCCGAGGTAGCAAAGCAAGCCAAAACTTCCACCCGGTGAGCGCTGTGCGAGCTCGTTGAGATTGAGGGTGAAGCTGTCTCCTGAGAGGGCCAGTGCCAGCCCGCTGATCAGGATCAGCAACGACGCAAGTGCGGTGTAAAGGATGAACTTTGTCGCGGCGTACTGACGGTTCTGCCCACCCCAGATGGCAATCAGCAGGTAAACCGGGACCAGCTCCAGCTCCCAGGCCAGGAAGAAGAGCAGGAAATCCTGGGACAGAAACACCAGGCCCTGAGCCGAGGCCTGAACCAGGAGCAGGCCGAAGTAAAGACGTGATTTATGGGTGACATTCCAGCTGGCTACCACCGAGAGCAAGGTGACCAGTCCACTGAGAACCACAAGCGGAGCAGAGAGTCCGTCGGCCGCGAGGGACCATTCCAGGCCGATGGACGGAAGCCAGCTGACCCTTTCGACCAGTTGGAGCTCGCTACTGAGCGGATCAAACTGCTGGCTGAACACAACCAGCATCAGCACGAGGTCGACAAGCAAGACCCCGATGGCCAGGTTGCGTGGCACCGGTGAAGGGGATTGGTCGTCGCCAGGTAACAGAGGCATGACCAATGCCGCCGCCGCTGGCAGCAACACGATCAGGGACAGCCAGGGGAAGCCCGCGTCGGACGCAGCCGTCAGAGGCAGATTGGCGTCCATAGCGTCCACAACATTGAGACTGAACTTATCAGTTCCAAGGGTGCTGTTGAGTACAACTACCCAGCATCCCAGGGTTGCCAGTGGCTTCTGGTGGTCTGCAGGTTCAGCAGGGGGGCGCGGCTGGCGACGCCCACCGACTCCCAGGCTCGGACCATGGCCTGGCTGATGCCGGGGCCTTTGTCTTCTGAGCAAAGCGCAAGGATGCTGGGTCCTGCTCCACTGATGGCACAACCCCAGGCCCCGGCCTCGAGGGCGGCCTGGCGCACCTCCTGCCCGCCTTTGATCAAGCGCCAGCGGTAGGGCTCATGCAGCCGATCATGCATGCCATCGGCGATCAGATCGCCATTGCCTGTGCGCAGGCCCTGAAGGAGCAGGGTGAGCGCACCAAGATTCACCACCGCATCGCCTACAGGGACCGTTTTCGGCATGGCCCTCCGGGCTTCACTGGTGCTCAAGCGGATGGCAGGGATCGCCACCACGGCCTTGACGCTGTGCATCCATTCGCAACGCACCACCCGCCAGCGCTGTGATGCCGCCTTGGCGGTCATGCAAAGGCCCCCGAGCAGGGATGGCACCACATTGTCGGGATGCCCCTCAATGTCGATGGCCAATTCCAGCAATTTCTCTTTGCTCAAAGGTTCTCCCACCAAGGCATTGGCTCCCACCAGCCCGGCAACGATGGCTGTGGCACTGCTCCCGAGGCCACGGGCTGGCGGAACCGCCAGCCGCACCCTGGCTTCGAGCGCAACAGGCTCCTCTCCAGCTGCTTTCCAGACGCGCTGTGCGGCGCGGTAGACCAGGTTTTCGGCGCCGCCACGGAGATGGGAGCCCTCTTGCCCTTCGATGATCAGTTCGAAGCGTTCACCATCCCCCTCGATGCGCCGCATGGTGAAGCGGTTGTTCAGGTCGAGGGCTGCACCGAGACAGTCGAAGCCTGGTCCGATATTGGCTGTGGTGGCTGGAACATCCACCACAACGGTCTGGCCTATGCGTGGCTGCGCCATCGCTGATGCTCTGCTCAGGCCAGTGTCCCACCCGACTCCGCCAGATCACGCGCTCTGCAGGCCGCACTGAACAATCCCGCTTCCTGATCAGTCACCGCCCGGATGGTGAGACTCTCGATCAGAGGCCTGAAGCGTCCTTTGCGGCGCAGAGGCTCGAGAAACTGCGAGGAGCGCAGGCCATCGATGACCTTCTCCGCTGTGCCACCGCCGATCCAGAGTCCACCAGTGCAGAGCTCCTGAAGGGCCAGATCCCCTGCGGCAGAGCCATACGCTCCCAGCCATAGCGTCATCGCGGCCTGGGCCAGAGGATCCCCTGATGCGGCGGCCCGACTGGTGTGGGCTGGCAGGTCTTCATGATCCGGGTGCTCTGCTGGCAGCGTCGTCCAGGCTTTCGCCTTGCCTTGCAAGGGGTGATCGCTGTGCTCCTGCGCGGAGAGCAGCCAACACATCACGTGGCCAAGTCCCGTGCCGCTGACCACCCGTTCGATGGACAGCCGATCGAGATCGAGAGTGCTGCGCATCCACTGGGCCAGGTGCCATTCGTCTTCGGTTCGCGCTGCGAATTCGCGGTGACCTCCCTCGCTGGGCAAGGCCTGCCAGCCTCTGGCTGCCGGAAGGCCGCGGGCCATTCCCAGGCCAGTGCCTGCACCGAGAATGGCGACGGCCCCGCCGTCTTGGCCGGCTGCTGCTGGCGCGTCTCGGCCGCTTCCGGTCTGCAGCACCACCTGCTGTGACGCACTGAAGTGGGGCAGGCCATGGATGAGCACAGCAAAGTCGTTGACCAGCTCCAGGCGTTGCAGCCCTGTGGCTTTGCACAGCGAGGCCTCACTCATGCTCCAGGGGAGGTTCGTGAGCTTTGCCGTGCCGTTCTGCACCGGTCCGGCCACGGCGATGCAGCTGGTTTCCGGTTTGGAGAGACCTTGAGGCAACGTCTTGAGGAAATCGCCAAGCATCGACTCCAGGTCGCTCCACTCCGCCGAGACGTAGCGATGGGAGTGAATCTTGTTCAGCCCCTCCTCGGATTCGCTGTAAAGGGCCAGAAGGGTCTTGGTGCCTCCGAGATCACCGGCCAAAAATGTTTTGGCTGCCATGGGATGGGGTCTGGCATCGATCCCAAGGGTGGAGATCGAGCTGTCGAAAGGCAAGCAATCCAGGCGACATTCCCGGCGGGTTGCAGTCGCTACCGCTGTGCTTCGCTGCCTGCTGCAGGGAAGAAGTCCAGGGGAAGCGGTCCCCAGGTGGTGCTGGGCTGGCTCTCGTCCTCACCATGCCCAGTGATCAGGATTCCCTGGCCGAGGCCGTGTTCAATGCGGATGCGCACTGATCCACCTTGTTGGTTCGCTTTGAGGAAGACAGGACCGTCTTCATCGGTGCCGTCAACAACTGCCATGGGATCCCATCCCTGGCTTGTTTCCAGCGCCCTGAGGGCCGCGAGGGCTTGTTTGGCAGAGGGGGCCATCACGCCGACGGTGAACCAGCTGGCATTGGTCATGGCCTCACGCAGCTCGGACCGCAGGCGGGCGGAAGCGTCTTCGCTGAGCGCTGGAGCACCGCGCAGGCGGGCCAGATCGGAGAGGGAGGAGATCGGAGAATCGCCCATCAGTTCAGCTCCAGTCCTGCGGCACGTTGGCTGTTGGCGTTTTGAGCGGCGCGGAGCAGATCGGCCACAGCGACCACACCAAGATCACCATCCCTGCGGCTGCGCAGACTCACGGCGTTCTGCTCGGCTTCCTTGGCACCGATCACCGCCAACACGGGGATCTTCATCTGCTCCCCGGTGCGGATCAACTTGCCGAGCCGGTCGCCGCTGCGATCGATGGTGGCCCGCACGCCCGCCTGGGTGAGCTGGTCGAGCAGGCTTTCGGCGTAGGGCTGTACCTCATCGGTGACCGGCAGAAGTCGCACCTGCTCCGGGGCCAGCCAGAGGGGGTAATCGCCGGCGTAGTTCTCGGTCATGATCCCGAAGAACCGTTCCAGCGAGCCGAAGATGGCCCGGTGGATCATGATCGGGCGCTGCTTGCTGCCATCAGCCGCGATGTAGTCGAGCTTGAACCGCTCCGGCAGGTTGAAATCGAGCTGGATGGTGGAGCACTGCCACATCCGGCCGATGGCGTCTTCAATCTTGAGGTCGATCTTGGGGCCGTAGAAAGCACCGCCACCTTCATCGATCTTGTAAGCCCAGCCCTTGCGTTCCAGCGCTTCGATCAGGCCTTTGGTGGCCAGGTCCCAGACGGCGTCATCGCCGATGGACTTCTCCGGGCGGGTGGAGAGGTTGATCTCGTAGGTGTTGAAATCGAAGGTGGAGAGGATCCTCTCGGTGAGATCGAGAATTTTCAGGATCTCGTCGCTGATCTGCTCGGGCAGGCAGAACACGTGGGCGTCGTCTTGGGTGAAGCCGCGCACACGCATCAAGCCGTGCATCACACCCGGCCGCTCGTAGCGGTACACGGTTCCCAGTTCGGCCCAACGGATCGGCAGTTCCCTGTAGCTGCGCAGCTTGCTGGCGTAGGTGAGCACGTGGAACGGGCAGTTCATCGGCTTGAGCTGGTACTCCCGCTCGTCCACCTCCATCGGGCCGAACATGCTCTCGGCGTAGAAATCGAGGTGGCCGGAGGTCTTCCAGAGGCTGATATCGGCCACGTGGGGCGTGTAGAGCAGCTCGTAGCCCCCTTCGAAGTGGGCCTGGCGCCAGAACTCCTCGATCAACAGACGCATGCGGGCGCCGCGAGGGTGCCAGAACACCAGGCCGGCGCCGGCTTCATCCTCGATCGAGAACAGATCAAGGTCTTTGCCGATGCGGCGATGATCCCTGCGCAGGGCCTCTTCCTTGCGGCGTTTGTGCTCGGCCAGTTGCTCGGCGGTTTCCCAAGCCGTGCCGTAGATCCGCTGCAACTGGGCTTTGGTTTCATCACCGCGCCAGTAGGCCCCCGCCACGCTCTCCAGCTCAAAAGCCTTGGCGTTGAGCTGGCCGGTGTTCTCCACGTGGGGGCCGGCGCAGAGGTCCCACCAGTCCTCTCCGAGGGTGTAGAGGGTGATGGGCTCCTGGAGGCCTTCAAGGATCTCGAGCTTGTAGGGCTCGTTCTGGGCTTTGATTTTTTCCTCGGCTTCGCTACGGCTCACCTCGACCCGTTCCAGAGGCAGCTTTTTGTTGATGATCTTGATCATCCCTTTTTTGATGGCCTTCAGATCCGCCTCGGTAAAGGGCTCCGGATTGTCGAAGTCGTAATAGAACCCGGATTCCGTCCAGGGGCCGATGGTGACGCGAGCGTTGGGGAAGAGCTGTTGCACCGCCATGGCCATCACATGGCTCATGGAGTGGCGGATCCTGAGCAGTTGCTCGTTTTCGCTGGTTTTGGGCAGCACCACTGGGCTGGGGGAGGCTGAAGTCGTTGCTGCCGCGCTGCTCACCGTCTGCTGATCGTGATTCGCCATCCTATGGGGGTGCTGCCCAAAACCCTGGATGAAACCGGACCGGGACCCTGAAGCTGATGCCCTGCTGGAGACCCTGCTGGATTCATTGCTGAAGGATTTCAATCACTGGTTCCGTCGCGGAGAGGAGTTGCTTGAGGTCTGCCCCGACGTCGTGATGGATGGGGCCGCTCGTGAGGCCATGGCGGCTCGGCTGACGGAGGGCCTCCGTGCGATCGAGGCAACACGCGCGCTCGTCAATGCCAGTCCTGAGGCGATGGCCGTGTCGATGGAGGCCATGGCGCCCTGGCACCAGCTGGTGATGGAGGTTTGGGCTCTGGCCGCTCAGGTGAGCAGGGCCTCGCGATGAGTCGTGCTTCAGGCCATCGACGCACTGGTTGGATCAGCTTGGGGGTGCTTACAGCCCTTGCGCTGCGTGCCCGGGGCGTGCCCCTGCTGTTGCCAGGGTGCCCTCTGCGAACGCTCACGGGGATTCCCTGTCCCACTTGTTTTCTCACCCGTTCAGCTCTGGCGACGCTGCACGGTGACCTCGGTGAAGCTCTGGAACTTCATCTTTTCGGCCCGCCGCTGGTGCTGGGCCTTGGCTGGTTCGGATTGCGGCAGGGGGTTCTGGGCAGGGAACTGCCAAAACTGCAGAGCTCGGGCTGGCGCATGCTCCTCGCGATCGGGGCAGGACTCGGTTTGTACTGGGTCCTGCGTCTGACGCTCTGGTTTGTTTTGGATGTTCCCCTGCCGGCTTGATCGGCGTCAGGTGCCCTGGCGCAGCTCGAGCAGATTGCTTTCGTAGAAGGCTAGGAGTTCAGCGTGGCTCTTCACCGGTTGGCCATAGGCACTGAGCCCTGCATGGGTGGGAAAGGAGGCCCACTCCGGTGCCAGACGGTTCATGGCGGTTCGGGTCAAGCCATGGCGGTCAACCTCCTGCAGGGCGCCGCGCTTGTTCACCAAGTGCAGAGCCGCCTGGTCTTGATGGTTGGGAGCGAAGCTGGGAAGGTTGAGGCTTCGGGCCGTTTCCTGCCAGGTGCTGGGCAGGAACTGGTAAGCGCCCGCGGCCGCGCTGGTGTAGCGCTTCACGACGACCCGTTCGGGATGACGGGATAGATCCTGAAAAAGCCCGCCTCCGTAGAGGGTGCGATAGCCAAGGTCATGGCCGTCCTTCCAGGTTCCTTCGGCGTAGCGGATGGTGTTGAGAAGGGCCCTGCGCTCGGGAGTGATGGTGTACGGAGTGGCTTTGAGATCCTTTGAGCGCTCTCTCCGATCTTGGCTGCGAAGCGCCTCGGCCACGACTTGGGCCTGATCCACCCGCGTCGCGGCGCGTTCAGCCTGGATGCCCGTCCCCAGCGTCATCACCAGACCCACGCTGAGGGCTCCCATGCCAAGAACCTTGGCTCTGGGGGTCTTGAGCGCGTGAATCAGCGTGACGGTTTGACGAAGCAAGTGGGCAACACTCCAAACGTTTCGAAGCGTCACCCTCGTCAATGGGAAGGGGCTCTGACGAGAGGAACCTCCCCCCTCTTGACGACGTGAGCGGTGTATGCCTGAGCACAAAGACTTAGGTAAAGATTGCCGCGAGACCCGTGAGACTCCTGTTACGCACTGGCAAGCCCCTGTGGCGAGGGTGCTGGCGTGTTCCGAGGCTCTCAGGAAGCTCTAATCATTAGGGAAGCTTTTTAATTGCTTCATCATTGATCAGCTCGCCGTGAGAAAGCCCAGGGCGGCGCGAACCCTTTGCGCGCTGGCATCAGCAACGGCGCTGGCCCGCTCTCGGCCGGTTTCCAAAACCGCGAGGAGCTGACCCCGGTCTGCCATCAAGTCTTGATAGCGCTTCTGGATCGGCTCGAGGGCTGCCACGGTGGCCTCCGCAAGCAGGGGTTTGAATTGACCCCAACCCATCGCTGCGCACTCCGTGGCCGCGGCTTCACGTCCCTTGCCGCTCAGCAGCGCATAAAGACCGAGGAGATTGTCTGTCTCCGGCCGCTCTGGGTTGCCGAACTCGAGACCGCGTTCTGGGTCAGTCTTGGCCCGTTTGATCTTTTTAGTGATCAGTTCCGGAGGGTCGAGCAGGGTGATGCGGCTTCCCTCGTTTGGGTCGCTCTTGCTCATCTTGCTGCGACCGTCGGTGAGGCTCATCACCCGAGCGCCATCCTTGAGGATCAACGGTTTGGGAACCTTCAGGATCGGGGCATCCTCGCTCCCGAACCGGGCATTGATGCGCTGCTGGGCGATGTCACGGGCGAGCTCGAGATGCTGTTTCTGGTCCTCTCCGACGGGGACGAGGTCCGCGTCATACAGAAGGATGTCAGCAGCCATGAGCACTGGGTAATCCAGGAGGCCCACGGACACGTTGTCACCCTGTTTCACAGCCTTCTCTTTGAACTGGATCATGCGTTCCAGCCAGTTGAGGGGGGTGACGCAGTTCAGCAACCAGCACAGTTCGCTGTGGGCCGAGACCTGGCTCTGCACAAAGATTGTGCAGAGTTCAGGATCGAGCCCGCAGGCCAGGTAAAGAGCCGCCGTTGTGAGGGTGTCCTCCGCGAGGCGCTGCGGGTCGTGGGGCACGGTTACCGCGTGCAGATCCACCACACAGAAAAACGTGTCGTGGTCATGCTGCAGATCCACCCAGTTTCGGATTGCTCCGAGCCAGTTCCCTAGGTGCAGGGCCCCGGTTGGCTGGACGCCAGAAAGAACGCGTGGCCGGCCCATCGATCAGGCTCCGGGATCGCTGGTTGGGGCCGCTTCAGCTGCAGCTTGTTCGCTCTCTGCTGCTGCCTGTTCCGCAGACGCCGGCTCAACATCAGCGTCTGCACTGGTTTCGGGCGTGGGCTCGGGTTCCGGCGCAGGTGGCTGGGGCTTGGCGGGTCGTGCGAAGGGGTCAGGCCTGGAGCTGCGTCCTCCTTCGCCGCGGCTCTCGCCACGACGACCGCCGCGATCATCATCCCGGCGACCGCCGCCGCGGTTGCCCTGGGCGCGTTGCTGGGCGACCAGCTCGTCAAGCTTTCCATCCTCGAGCATTTGCCCAAGGGTGCGGACGGCAAAGCCGAGCACAGCCACGGTGGAGCGCAGATTGAGGGCTTCTTGGAGCGCCCGAGCGGAGCGCATCTCGTTGTCGCTCAACCTGATCCTGAAGCCGCCACCCTCTCTGTTACCGGGGCCACGGCCACCTCGGGCGCCACGACCGCCCTCGCGGCCGCCTTCACCTGGTCCGCCCTGTTGGCGGGAATCGCTGTAGGAATCAGTCATGGCCTGGGGCCTGGAGTCAGGCGCAAGTGTGACGCATCACCGCAAACCCGCGAGTTTGGTGGGGAGCTTCCTCAGCTGTTTCAACCCTTGGCTCAAGCTTTCGCTCAACCGTGGGTTCCCCGAAAGGTGATCTGCTGTTCGGCGTAATCGCGCGGCTCCAGGTGGATGGTGCAGCGCACCGGTCCAAAGCGGGTCTCCAGCCGCTCCTCAACCTGTTCGGTGATGCGATGGGCTGCGGCCAGGTCATCCACATCCACCACCATGTGCATGTCGATGAAGACACGCTGACCCAGGACTCCCCGGCTCGCGATGTCATGGCAGTTCAGCACTCCCGGAACATCCATGGCCTGAGCATGGATGGCTTCGGGGGCAATGGCGATGTGATCGACCAGCCAGGGCAGGTTGTCCCGCAGAACATGCCAGCACACACGGATCAGGATGATGGCCAGGGGCATGGCCAGGGCCAGATCCAGCCAATTCACTTGGAAGATCCAAGCGCCAGTGAGCCCAACCAGCACGATCACGGTGGTCCAGATGTCGCTGGTGGTGTGATTGGCATCAGCCAGCAGCAGCTGACTGTTGAGCTTGCGACCTTGCCGGCGTTCGTAGCGGGCCAGAACCACATTGAGAACGAGCACCAGGAGCAGCAACAGCAGCTCGGAGCCTTCGATCTTCAACCGGGGTAAACCCTCCAGGATGCGCTGGCCAGCGGTGATCAGGATTTCGATCGCCGTGAAGAAGATGAAACCAGCAATCGCCAGGGCACCGATTCCTTCATATTTATCGTGTCCGTAGGGATGATCCCGGTCCGGCCTCGGATCAGACAAGCTGTTGGTGATCAGGGCCAAAAGGCTGGACAGCGCATCCGTGGCGCTGTGCATGGCATCGGCGATCACGGCCAGAGATCCGCTGATCAACCCCACCACAAGTTTCAGGGCGGTCATGCAGAGGTTGATGGACAAGGCCACCATCAGCACCCGCTTCACCTCATCTCGGCGGTCGCTGGCCATCGACAGCAATGTCTTGCACTTTCACCATATGGAGTGGTGCCCGTCCTGGCCGCGAACGAGGGTCGGATTGCCTGCTGCACGATTGCAGGCTGGTCATCAAGGTGTGCCGAAGGCAGCAGAGTGAGCTAGGAAAGCCGGGTTCGTGGACCCGATGTGCAGTTTCCGGTTCAATCGATCCGCAACCTGGTTGGCTCCGGTTGGTCTCTCTCCCCTCGCCTTGCGGGGCGTCTGGCTCTCTCCGCCGGCGTTCTCAGCGCAGGGCACTGGCTGCTCACGGATGTGGCACACATTCCTGGCGGGGGGATGGGCGTCGTCGCTGCTGGTGCAGGCCTTTGGTGGCTGTCCCGTCCGCTGAAGGCCCCGGCCTTCAAAGAACCTGAATCGCTGAAGGCCTGGGTTCAACGGTGCGAACAGGTGCTGGGCCAGTTCGCCGAACTCGAAACGGTGCTTGGGCTGCCTGAACTGCGCGCTGCCAGAGCAGCGGAGCTGCAAAAGAGGCTGGCTTTTGATGATCCGCTCAGTCTTGGGGTGGTGGCCACGGATGGCACTCCCCTGCCGTCGACTGAGCAATTGCAGTCCGCGCTGGCCGGGGTGAGCAACCTTGATCTCTGTATCGGACGGCCTCTCCCCGTTGTCGGCACGACCTGGAGCTGGCCAGACGATCTGCAGCGACTCGATGTTCTCCTGCACGTATTGCCCCTGCCCTTGCGGGCGGCTGATCTGCTCTGGCTCGAGCAGCTGCCTGTTGATCGTCCTGTCTGGTTGCTGCTCGCGGCGGAGTCATCCACTCCCGAGCAGATTCAGGCCTTGATCTGTCAGCTTCCAGAGCGCTGGCATTCGCGGCTTCTCCCCTGGGAAGGAACCGCCGCAACCTTGCGACCTGTGCTTCAGCCTGTGCGGCGTCAGCTTGATGATCCGCAACGGGTTCGGCAGAGCACACGCCAGAGGCTGCTGCGTGATCTGCATCGCCAGTGGCAGGCCGAGCTGGAAGGGTTCCGTCGCGAACGGTTTCGGACTTTGCTTCAGCGCAGCCAGTGGATTGTGGCCGGTGTGGTGGCTGCGTCACCGGTGCCCAGTGTCGATCTTTTGGCGGTCGCGGTTGGCAACGGCTTGATGGTCAAAGAAATGGCCAAGATCTGGAGTTGTCCCTGGAGTCAGGACGTGCTGCAAGCGGTGGTTCGTCAGCTCGGTAGCGCCGCGTTGGCCCAGGGGGTTGTGGAGTGGAGCGGCCAGGCACTGCTTGGACTGGCCAAGCTTGATGGGGCGAGCTGGCTGGCAGCTGGCGCAGTTCAAGCGTTGAGTGCGGCCTACCTCACCCGTGTGGTGGGAGCGTCGATGGCCGACTGGATGGCTCTCAATGCCGGTGTTGCTGAGCCTGATCTTGAGGAGCTCAAGCGTCAGGCGCCATTGCTGGTGGCCCGTGCGGCAGAGCGTGAACGTCTGGACCTTTCCGGTTTTGCCGACCAGGCGCGTGACTGGATCCGAACACGGAACGATTGGATCACCACGTGAGTTCAAACAACTTCATGACGTTTTCATGAAGTTGTTATGAATTAATGCTGCAAGATGACTCGAATCATGTGATGTCGTGTTTCCTGATCAGCAACTCCATAGTCTTAATGGCGAATCCAGGCTTTCTCTGAACGTTCGGATTCCAAACCGTACTCTTTTGTTTTATGGCTACCGCAATTCGCAGCGGTCGCATCGGCGGCTGGGAACGCTTTTGTCAGTGGGTCACCGACACCAATAACCGCATTTATGTGGGTTGGTTCGGTGTGCTGATGATTCCCTGTCTGCTCGCTGCTACCACCTGCTTCATCGTTGCTTTCATCGCAGCGCCCGCCGTCGATATCGACGGCATTCGTGAGCCCGTCGCTGGCTCTCTGATCTACGGCAACAACATCATCTCCGGTGCTGTTGTGCCCTCCTCGAACGCCATCGGCCTTCACTTCTATCCCATCTGGGAAGCTGCTTCCCTCGATGAATGGCTGTACAACGGCGGTCCTTACCAGCTGGTTGTCTTCCACTTCCTGATCGGTATTTCCGCCTACATGGGGCGCCAGTGGGAACTCTCCTACCGCCTCGGCATGCGCCCCTGGATCTGCGTTGCCTACAGCGCTCCGCTGTCGGCTGCCTTCGCTGTGTTCCTGGTGTACCCCTTTGGTCAGGGTTCTTTCTCTGACGGCATGCCCCTCGGCATCTCCGGCACCTTCAACTTCATGCTGGTGTTCCAGGCAGAGCACAACATCCTGATGCATCCCTTCCACATGCTTGGTGTGGCTGGTGTGTTCGGTGGCTCCCTGTTCTCCGCCATGCACGGCTCCCTGGTGACTTCCTCCCTGGTGCGTGAAACCACCGAGGCTGAATCGCAGAACTACGGCTACAAGTTCGGCCAGGAGGAAGAGACCTACAACATCGTGGCTGCCCACGGTTACTTCGGTCGCCTGATCTTCCAATACGCCTCCTTCAACAACAGCCGCAGCCTTCACTTCTTCCTGGCTGCCTGGCCTGTGGTCGGCATCTGGTTCACCTCCATGGGCATCAGCACCATGGCGTTCAACCTGAATGGTTTCAACTTCAACCAGTCGGTTCTGGATGCGCAGGGCCGCGTCCTGAACACCTGGGCTGATGTGCTGAACCGCGCCAACCTCGGAATGGAAGTGATGCACGAGCGCAACGCTCACAACTTCCCCCTCGACCTGGCTGCGACTGAGTCCACTCCTGTGGCTCTGCAAGCACCCACCATCGGCTGAGGCTGAAGTCTCCAAAAGATTCAGCGTCAGTTGAATCGGAAAGCCCTCACCAATCGGTGGGGGCTTTTTATTGATCGCCCTCCGTCACTGTCTATTGAGGCGAAATTGGAACGATCTTCAATTCTTCTCGCCACGCCTCAAGAGGCTTTTCCCAGGCCTCTTCAAATTTGCAAGCGGGAATGCACTCAACACCTTGCTGTCCCATGCAAATTCCTTTTGTGGCACTGTCCAACCATGCTTCGTAGCATCCGTCATTGAGCAGGGCGTGATACAGAAAAGCCGGTATCAGCATCAATGACACCGGGCTGCGCCATTGAGCCATCCCAAACCCCAACACACCCAATTCACCCTCGAGAGATACGTCGAACCCTGTCAGCACGTGCAGGATGTCGTGGGTCTCGCGCATTCGATGACTGACGTACTCCAACGGTGATGTAATTGGATTTGGATCGTTGATTTTGTTGAGAGTCAGTCCAGCCCGCTGTAAGTGGGAGCCGTAGTGGTACCCAAGGGAGTGATTTGGCATGGACAGGAGCTGGTCCAATGTGATGGTTTTTGGCCTCCAACCTTCGTCGATCAGTGCTTTCATGCGAGGAAGAGCTGCGACGTATCCGAGCTCTTTGGGTAATCCGTAGGTCGTTTTGAGAAGTTCGTAGAGGCGGATCGCGCTGTTGACATCCTGGCCACGTGTGTCGACATAATTGGCAACTGCCTGGAGCTTGGTTAAGGTCAATTCGTTAAAAGTGTCTCCTAGGTTCATCGTCTTTAGTTTGGCGAGTCTGTTGATATGATTTTAACATCCTCCTGCCTGAATAGCTGTTATAATAGATGGTAAATATCTGCTTGTTCAGTGAAGACAGTGGCTTGTCAGTGTGGGTCTGTGCGGCTCGAGTTGGATGATTTAGACATTCTTGGTTCGGTTCTTTGTGGTTGTTCAGAATGTCGTCTTGTTAATACTATTCTGCATGGCCTTGGGGGGCCAGTTGTAACCTCTTGCTTGCGTGCTGTTTATTTAAAGGCTGGGCATTTTCGTATTGTGGAGACATCCTCTGAACCGTGTGCCCGCAGGCTGCGTCTTTCTGCTAGGTCGACGACGCGTCGGCTCTTTTGTGCGCGATGCCGCTCGGTTATCGCGATGCGCCATGCCATGTATGCAGAGAGTGTTTTCGCGCTTCCAGTTGATCTTGTGCGAAGTGATTTTGAGATCGATTGTTCTCCTCAGGCCTACGTTGGAATGATTGATTTTGACCAGGATTTTGGTTTGATTGACGATGCTTTGCCGCTCTTTCATAGCTTTCGTTATCAGCAGGAGCTTCGGCGTTTTCTCTCTATTGCAAGATTTTCTGAGATCGTCTCTCTGCATCCTCATGGCTCGAGACATCCCATTGATGATGAGCTGAATCGATTGCCTGTGATGGATTTGGACCATGGTTTGCAAGAGCATGAACTCGTTCAACCTTCTTGCCTTGGTTAGCGTTGATCGTTTGATGTCGCCCCCTCTCATCCGTAGCCCTGGGTTTTTTTCACTTTTGCTTGCCTACTCGGCACCATTTCTCAACACCAGTTTGGTGACTGTTGCAGTGCCTGATCTTTCCTTGGCCTTTGCAGCTTCATCCGCTGATCTGCTTTGGATTGTCAACATATCTGCAGGTGTTGGTGGCGTGCTGGTGTTGATTTTCGGCCCTCTCGCCGATCAGCTGCAGGCGAAGCATCTTTTCAGAATTGGTCTTTGGTGGCTGTCGGGATCCACGCTGCTATCGATGGTGGCCTGGTCGTTGCCTGCTCTGGTGCTGGCCCGGGCATTGGCCGGCATTGGTGCCGCCATGGTCCTTCCCAGTTCTTATGCATTGGGCATGCAGGTTGCAACCCGTGAGCGGACAGCTCATGCTGTTGCAATGTTTTCGGCTGCTTCGACGGCAGGGTTTGTCTTTGGCCCTGTGTTATCCGCTTTGCTTCTGACCAGCTTCAGTTGGCGAGGGTCATTTTTGCCTGTGCTTCTTTGCACTGGATGCAGTGCATTGATGTTGTTCAAGACATCATTGCCAGAGTATAAAGTTACTCGCACGCTCATAGATTCTCTCCGTGTCTTCGACTGGCTTGGGGTGGGGCTTCTCTTTGCTCTGTCAGGAACAGGTCTTCGGTTGATTCAGGCATTGATTTCCCTGGATTGGCTGTTAGTGCTGTTATGCTTTTCCGCTATTGTATTGATTGTTTATTGGTTGTTGAATCATCTCAAGAAGGTGGCTAACCCTGTAATTTCACTCTCTGTGATGATTCAACCGGGCTTTCTGTGGTCCGTTGGATTGCTTGTTATGGCTCAGCTCGTTTATTCTGGTTATGTCTACCTGACCCCTCAACTGCTGCAGTTGGCTAAGGATACTAGTTCTGGAACTATTGGCTTTCTCCTGTTTTGTGTTGCAATTGCTGGTGTCGTTGTTTCTTTTTTTACGCCTAATTTGGCCCGACGTGTTGGTGAGCGTCGACTGATGTTGTGCAGTCTTCTAGTTGTGCTTTTGGCTTTAGTCCTTCTTGGGTTACTGGCAGCGTTTCCTCCGGTAAAGGGATTCATGCTGATGTTTTCATTGGTTAGTTTATTGCTCTGTTTTTTCTCCCCTACTACTGTCTTGATGACTGCTCATATGGTCCATTCTTTTTCTGACGATCTTCGCTCGACGGCCTCGGCTGTCTTGGCTTCTGTGATTCGTTATGGATATATTGTGGGTTCACTCGTTGTCGCTGCTATCACGCAGGCTGTGTATCAATACCAGTTGCGGCCTCTTGTTTCGAGTCTCGACTCTCAAGACCGTTCGATTCTGTTAGGTTCTTTAGGTAGTGCTATCTCTCATCAGAATTCTCTCGTTTCATCAGTCCACGTTGGTCTGATTGAAGCAGCCATTCGCGCATTCTCTGATGGATATGCCGTTGCATGTGCAGCGTTGGCTCTGCTTCTTGCTCTTGTAATAGTATTCTTCTATTTTTGTTTTTCTCCACGTTTTATTGGGGGAAAGTAATGTTTCACATTCTTGCTGTTCTCTTTGGTACTCAACGTCTTGTATCTCATCGTTGGGTGTTCCTGTGGATGGGATTGATTCTTTTCTTGCTCCCCTTGGCGATCTGGCTTTTTGTTGCTTACCGAGGCGGTGACTCGTTGTTTGGTCCCAGGCTTGGTCTCTTTGCACTTCTATTTTCCGCAGCGATTTGTGTGGCTTTGGCGCGCAGCCTGTTAGCCCAAATTTCAAAGTATCGTTTGGTGTTCTGGCCAGTTGTTCCTCAGGTTCTTTTCCTCTTCACATTAATTCTTTTAGTCATTGAGATTCTAGATGGGATGACCGCTGTTTTGACAGCGCCATGGGGTATTTTCTTTGGTCTGGCATTGCTTTTCTCAGGTGTTCTTGCTTTTTCTGGGATTTTCCTGGGTCAGCGATATGATCGTTTTTTGTTATTTGCAGGTATTTATAATATTGCGGCTGGCCTTGTTTTGCTCCTTCCTTGGCCTTTATTGAACACCCTAGATGTTGATTTCATTGCCTCAATTGTATTGCTGCGTATTGCCTTGGCATTTGTTGTGGCTTTTTCGTATTTTGGCTCGAGACGTTGTTTTAATGAGTCTGACTCGTTGATGAAGTCTGGCTCTATTTGTAGGGATGATTCGTTAATTAACTCCAAGGATGTCACTTTGTTGTTTTGGCTCCCCTACGCTAACTTGACCAGGGCTTTGAAGATACCGCTGATTGCGCGCTATTGGATGTCTTTATCTCGACCCTCTGGAATGATCTCCGTCGGACATGTTGTCTTCCAAGCCGGGGATTCTCTTTATGCCAGCATCTACCCAAAAATCAATCCGATTGAGGGTTCTCACTCACGTGGTTTGATGAGTCGTCTAAGACGAGCGTGCAATGCCCAGTCGGACCCGATTCCTGGCTTCTGGGCTATGCCCTCCCGTGACTATGAATGTTTCGGAGAGCCCACATATCGTCTCGATTTTCCACTGGTCAATCAAGACGCCCTACTAAAACGTTGGTCGCGTTACGACAATCCTCCTGATTACCACTTGGTTCGTCGGAATTGTGCATTGACATCGATCGAATTACTGGAATCGTCTTTGTCGGGTTGCTTTAGTGATCGCCCCTTTTTCTCTACCTTGATCAGGTTGTTGTTCAACGTTTCATTCTGGGAGATGGTGCATGCTCATGATCGAGCCTGGTCAACTCTATGGTCCCCCGGCATGGCTTTGGATTACGCCACGGCAGCCTCTTCATTGGTTCGTCGGTTTTGAAGAGGCAATGAATTTTTCTGGGTACTGAGCCATGTGTCTGATCAGATCGATGCATTTGCAGCTGTAGGCCCACTCGTTGTCGTACCAGGCCACCAGTTTCATGAAGCGGTCATTCAGCGCCATTCCCGCTCCCGCATCGAACACCGACGTGCAGCTTTCGCCCAGCAGATCGTTGGAGACGATCGGATCTTCGGTATAGCCAAGGATGCCCGAAAGACCATTCTGTGAGGCTTGTTTGATCGTCTGCTTCAGGTTTTCGTAGCTTGTCGGTTGGTCCAGATTCACCGTGAGATCGACCACGGATACATCCGGAGTCGGAACTCGGAAGGCCATGCCGGTGAGCTTTCCATTCAGTTCAGGGATCACGCGTCCCACCGCTTTGGCGGCTCCCGTGGAGCTGGGAATGATGCTCTGGCCCGCTCCCCGTCCACCACGCCAGTCTTTGAGCGAAGGACTGTCCACTGGTTTCTGTGTTGCTGTGGTGGCATGCACCGTGGTCATCAGACCGCTGACGATTCCGAAGTTGTCGTGCACCACCTTGGCCAGAGGGGCCAAGCAATTGGTCGTGCAGCTGGCATTGGACACAATCGACTGCCCTGCGTAGCTGGTGTGGTTCACACCCATCACAAACATCGGCGTGTCGTCTTTGGAGGGGGCACTCATCACCACGCGCTTAGCGCCGGCATCCAGGTGAGCCTGTGCCAGTGGGCCAGTGAGAAAGAAGCCTGTGCTCTCGAGCACATAATCCGCGCCGATCTCGTTCCAGCGGAGCTGACTCGGATCTCTTTCAGCGGTGATCCGGATCCGTTGGCCATTCACCACAAGCGCCCCGTCCTCGACGCGGATCTCACCTTGAAATTGCCGATGGGTGGAGTCGTAACGCAGCAGATAGGCCAGGTAGTCGACAGCGATCAGGTCATTGACGCCCACAACCTCCACATCCGGGCAGGCCATGGCCTGACGAAAGGCGAGCCGACCAATGCGGCCGAAACCGTTAATACCGATGCGGATGGTCATGGCGCGCAGGAAAGCAGATCCTTCCTGGCTTATAGGGAGCTCACGCTCACTTGAACGCTGCCGTTGCGCAGATCAGCACAGGTCGCTTCAGGGGAGGCGATCTGCGCCATTCATCAGTGGGCCTTATCCATCCCATTGCTGATGCTCGTGGCGTTCGGCTTCCGCATCGGGTTGTCAAGCCGCAAAGTTCCTTTACATTGTCGGAGTCGGATCGCCGACTTTCTTTACCGCTGAAGGGTTTTCCCTGACGCTTTCTCCCCCGTTCTCATGACCACCACCATTCAGCAGCGCTCCGGCGCCAATGGCTGGCAGTCCTTCTGCGAGTGGGTCACCTCCACCAACAACCGCCTGTATGTGGGCTGGTTCGGTGTGCTGATGATCCCCACCCTGCTGGCTGCCA